>JBAULI010000089.1:0-11273 GCA_049578105.1 Acidimicrobiia bacterium
GGATCCCGCGGTGATGGAGAACCACTCCGACCGGCCCGAAGTGCAGGCGGCACAGGCAGGTGGCGTTGGACGGGCGACCAGACTCAGTGTGAGCACCGGCTCCGAGCAGCACTACGTGGCGGTCCCCGCCACCGACGGAAACGTTCTTCGGCTCTCGTGGTCCTCGGAAGCGCTGGCCGAGACGCTTCGGCCCTTGCGTCGCTCGGTTCTCCTCATCTCCACCCTGGTGGGTCTGATCGGCATTCTCATCGTGGGTCTGCTGGCGCGGCGCATGGCGGCTCCAATATCAGATCTCACCGATCAGACCCTCGCCCTGGCCGGCGGCACGGACCTCACAGGGCTGCGCCGGTCCTCGGTCCGCGAGTTGGATCAGCTGGGCAGCGCCATAGAAGAGCTGAACAAGGAGAGTCGAGATAGGCTGGCCGAGGCCAGGGACGCGACAGCAACGTTGCAGGCCGTGCTCGGCGCTCTCCCGCAGGCCACTCTCCTGATAGGGGCCAACGACCAGGTCGTCTACTCGAACCCATCGGCGAGCCAGCTACTCGGGGTGGTCCCGACGACGCTCTCCGGGCTGGCGCCCTTCCCGCTGCAGTCGGCGGTGAGGGAGTCCCGGGTAGAGCGCAAGACGGTGGTGAGGCTGGTCGACCATGGCAAACCGGCTCGCAGGTTGCGAGGCGTCGCCAGCCTGCTCGACGATGATGACAGCATCCTCCTCGTGGTCGACGACGTCACAGAGCAGGCGCGGGCGGCATCCGTGAGGAGAGACTTCGTCGCCAATGCCTCCCATGAGTTGAAGACCCCCGTCTCCGCCATCGTCGCCGCCGCGGACACGTTGCAGATGGCCGTCGAGAGGGGTGACGCCTCGGCGGTCCAATTCGCAAAGAGGATCGAGGGCTCGGCGCGTCAACTGGACAGACTGGTCACCGATCTCCTCGATCTATCGCGTCTGGAGCGGGACGAGCCGGAGATGGAGCCACAGAGATTCGACGTCCTGGTGAAGGAGGAAGTGGAGAGAGCCCGGAGCTCGGACCATGACCAGGGTATCGACTGGAGCATCGATGTAACACCGGTCCGGGTCGCCGGGTCGGCCCACGACATCGCCATTGCGGTGCGGAATCTCCTTCACAACTCGCTCCGCTACACGGCGGCGGGTGGGTCTATCACCGTTCGGCTCGAGCCGGAAGCCGACGAGGCGGTGCTCCGGATAACTGATACCGGCGAGGGGATACCCACGCGAGACCTGGATCGGATCTTCGAGCGCTTCTATCGCGTCGACAGCGCCCGAGCTCGAGCCACTGGCGGCACCGGTCTCGGCCTGGCCATCGTGAAGCACGTGGTGGAGAGTCATCTGGGGACGGTCGAGGTGGAGAGCGAGCTCGGCGTCGGGTCGACATTCACGGTGCGTCTGCCACTACTCAACGAAGACAGCGAGGAGGGCGCACTAGCCTGATCCCGCTACCGATATGTCACTTCTCGCATCGATCTCAGGCCCTGAAGACCTGCGCGATCTCTCTCCGGCACAACTGGATCAGCTCGCCGAGGAGATACGCGCCTTCATCCTCGACAAGGTGTCCAAGACCGGGGGCCACCTCTCGCCGAATCTCGGCGTCGTCGAGTTGACCATCGCCCTCCACCGCTCCTTCGACTCCCCAAGGGACCGCTTCATCTGGGATGTGGGGCATCAGGCCTACGTGCACAAGATCCTCACCGGGAGGATGAGCGGTTTCGACACCCTCAGGCACACGGGAGGCATGTCGGGGTATCCGAGTCGAGACGAATCGCCGCACGATTTCGTGGAGAACAGCCACGCATCCACATCGTTGTCATATGCGTTGGGCCACGCTCTGGCCGACTATCCCGGATACACGGTCGCCGTCATTGGTGACGGGGCATTGACCGGCGGGATGGCATACGAGGCTCTGAACCACATCGCCGTGGCCAAGCCGAAGCGATTGATCATCGTCCTCAACGACAACGGGCGTTCCTACGCACCGACCGTCGGAGGTCTCGCTGCCCTGGCCACATTGGCCCATTACCGATTCGACCCCCGTTACGAGAAGACCAAGCGGACGCTGGGGAAGATGCTTCGTGGCCTTCCTCTCGTGGGTGAGACGGCAGATGAGCTGGCCGGCCGCCTCAAGGACGCGGTGAAGCAGATCCTCGAGCCCTCGACGGTCTTCGACGCATTGGATCTGAAATACACGGGTCGGATCGACGGTCACGACATAGGCGTTCTCGAGGAGACCTTCGCCGCGGCGAAGACCTACGACCAGCCCGTTGTCATCCACGTGGTCACCGAGAAGGGGAACGGATACCAACCTGCCATCGAGGACGAGCTGGAAAAGCTCCATGGTGTCGGCTCATTCGATGTCGCTACCGGCCGCGCCCACAAGAACGAGCTGAAGCTGACCGACGTGGCCGGTCGGGCCTTGGCCCAGGCCGCTTCGACCCGTCCCGAACTGGTGGGCATCTCGGCGGCGATGGTCACCACGGCCGGTCTCAAGCAGATGTGGCAGCGATATCCGGACCGGGTCTACGACACCGGGATCGCCGAGCAGCACGCAGTGACGCTGGCCGCCGGCATGGCGCTCGCCGGAAAGCATCCCGTGGTAGCCATGTACTCGGCGTTCCTCCAACGGGCCTTCGACCAGATCGTGGCGGACATCGCCCTCCACCGATTGCCGGTCACCTTCCTCATCGACCGCGCCGGCATCACCGGGCCCGACGGGCCTTCGCATCATGGAGTTTTCGACCTGTCCTATCTTCGGATGATCCCCAACCTGGCCGTGGCCGTCCCCGCCGATGCCGCCGAATTGTGCGCGATGATCGAGACGGCGGTCGATCACGACGGGCCGGTGGCGATTCGCTATCCGAAGGGGGCCGCCGTCTCGGTTCCGTCGATCCCGGCAGAACCGTTGGCGATCGGGGAGGCGGAGCTCCTCTCAGAGGGCTCGGACGTGATGATGATCGCAGCGGGCAGGATGGTGGAGATTGCGGAGAAGGCGGCCGTGGATCTCAGGTCCAAGGGGCTTTCCGTCGGCGTGGTCAATGCCCGATGGGTGAAGCCGCTGGACCCCCGGATCCTGGAGTGGGCCGCCACCGCAGGTCGTGTTGTCACCCTGGAGGACAACGTCGTCGCCGGTGGGTTCGGGGCCGCCGTGATGGAGGCGTTCGCCGGTGCGGGCCTGGTCAAGGACATCACCTGTATCGGCATCCCCGACCAATTCCTCCCATTCGGTTCCCCAACCGACATCGCCCAGGCCATCGGCATGGACTCGGACTCCGTCGTAGAGAGAATCTTGGGTCTCTGACTGCTTTGATTGCTGGCGGACTTTGACCGTATGGCTCCCGGATGGGGGCCTGAATGCGTACGGGGGACCTCCCTCACTTCTTGGTGATCACGATCTCGACCTCGGTCAAACAGACGCCGGTCCGCCAGGGCTGCCGCCGCGTTACAGGGTGGTTCGGTCGGGTTACGGCTCCTTTTCGCGGCGGACTTTGCCTCGGTTCACCCTCATACTCTGACGTGCGCCGCTGGGTCGCGCACCGACGGCCTCGGCAAACAGACGCCGGTCCGCAGAATTGATTGCTGGCGGACTTTGACCGTATGGCTCCTGGATTCTTCATTGGATTAGGGCCGGGGACTTTCCTCATACCTCGCGGACGAGCCCTTGACCTCGCTCAAACAGACGCCGGTCCGCCAGGGCTGCCGCCTGGCAACTGGATCCATGCGTCGATCAGACAAACGCAGGGCTGCCGCAGGGTGCCGAGACAGTGCATGCCGGTTACGTCACCCTCTCGGAGGTGGAGACGCGGTAGATGACGATAGCGGCGATGGCGATCAGCCCACTCGCCAGGAGATAGGGGAATCGCAGCCCGACCTGACGTGCCACCCAACCGCCAAACAAGGCCCCGAGGGGCAATACACCGACCGCGATGAGGCGAAACGATGCGACTACCCGGCCCAACAGGCGATCGGGGCTGGCCGATTGCCTCAGTGATCGCCCGACGACCGAGAAGATGGTTGCGCCGAACAACCCGAGAAACAGGCCCGCTCCTGCCATGACACCACCGATCGCCAGCCCGAGGGTGAGTTGGCCGAGAGCGAGGAGACCGGCTCCCGACGTCATGGTCCATCTCCTCCCAATCCGAAACGAGATACGCGAAGCCGTCACGGCGCCTATCAGCCCGCCAATCGAGCCCAAACCCACCAGCAGGCCGTACTGCGGGTCGGTCATGCCCAGCGCGTCGATGGCTAGAAGGACCAGGACAGATCCACCCGCACCCATGCTGAAGTTGGCCAAAGCCACGGACAGGGCGAGGCCGCGGAGGAGATCGTGTCTCCAAACGAAGCGGATGCCTTCGAGGATGTCTGCCCGCATCGTTTGCCTCGACTCCGGCCTCACCTGCTGCATCGGTGTGCGGATCAGTGAGATCAGGAGTGCGCCGAGTATGAATGTCGCCGAGTCGATCCCAAAAGGAACTGCGGCCGCAAGCGTGAAGAGAAACGCTCCCACCGGGCCGCCAATCAGGTCGTTCAAGGCGAACTCGGCGGCCATCAGTCTCGAGTTGGCTTGTTCCAGGTCGAGATTCCCTGCCAGAAGCGGGATGGCGGCCTGCGAGGAGCTGTCGACCAGCACCTCACCGATTCCGATCACGACTCCGACCAGGTAGAGATGCCACATCGCGACCTGGCCGGTGGCCACCACGACAGCGAGACCAGCCACGGTCAGGCCACGTGCCAGCTGCCCCCAGACCATGAGTCGCTGTCGATTTGCGCGATCGACGAGTGACCCTCCGATTGGCCCGAACACGATCCAGGGCGCCGTCGTGGCCGCGAACACTCCGCTCACCGCCAGAGGGTCACGGGTGAGTGTTGCAGCGAGAAGGGGAAGAGCGGTGAGCCTGATCCCGTCACCGAGGTTGGAGAGCCCGGAGCCGGTCCACAGCAGCCAGTAGTCCCTGGCGGCCTTGACACGTGTCGTCACTTCCCCATTGTGCCCCTCGGCGGGGTGGGTATACCCTTCAGACGCCGGGACACGTCCCGCAAACGCTCATGGAGGAAGAATATGAAGAGATCGATAAGGCTGGTGGCCACGTTGGCTGCCCTCGCCCTGGTGCTGGCCGCATGTGGCAGCGACTCGGGCTCAGGCGGCAGTGACCTGAATCTGGTCAAGGACGGCACACTCACCGTGTGCACCGATGCTCCGTACAAGCCGATGGAGTTCGAGGACTCGAGCGCCGAAGGTGGGTACACCGGGTTCGACATCGAGTTGATGCGCGCCATCGCCGACGACCTCGGTCTGTCACTTGAAGTCAACAACACCGGTTTCGACCCGATCACATCCGGCCTGGCCATGGAGGGCGGCAGTTGTGACGTCGCCGCCGCTTCGATAACCATCACCGAGGAGCGGGAGCAGAACATCGACTTCTCGGACCCGTACTTCACCGCGGACCAGTCGCTCTTGGCTGCAGACGGCTCCGGCCTGACCGATCTGGCCAGCTCCGGTGGCATGTCCATCGCCGTTCAGACCGGGACCACCGGCGAGGCCTATGCCCAGGACAACGCACCCGACGACACTGAGCTCGTCTCTTTCGAGAACCCCGGTGACATGTTCCTCGCCCTGGAGGCGGGCAATGTGGTCGGTGTCCTCCAGGACATCGTCCCCAACGCCGAATACGCGCTGGATCACGATGCCAGCATCGTGGAGAACTACCCCACCAATGAGGAGTATGGCTTCGCGGTCAAGGAAGAAGGCGCCGAGGACGTGCTGGATGCGGTCAACACTGAGTTGGCCAAGCTGAAGGACAACGGCACATACGACGAGATCTACGCCGACTGGTTCAAGTAGGCCGTTTGATCTGAGATAGGTCAGGGCGGCCGCCGGGAGCCGGCCGCCCTGCCATCACATGGCACTCACGAGAAGACAACGCCGCCGCTTCGGCCGGTGGGTGATGTACGCGGTCTCGATCGTGGCCGTCGTCACCTTTGTCCTGGTGGCCGACTGGGACAAGATCCGATTCTCCTTCTTCCAGGCCGATGTCTTGAAGGAGATGCTCCCGGAAGTGCTGACTCTGGCGGCACGCAACACCCTGGTGTATACCGCTGGTGCGTTTGGCTTTGGCCTCGCCCTGGCGTTGATCCTGGCGCTTATGAAGCTCTCCACGATCAAGCCCTACCGTTGGTTCGCCACCGGATACATAGAGCTGTTTCGCGGTCTCCCGGCTCTGATCACCATCATCTTGTTTGGCTATGGCCTCCCCCTCGCCTTCCAGTTCCACCTACCCGGGGGGACCCTGGTCACGGGGTCTGTCGCACTCGGCGTGGTGGCTGCCGCCTACATGGCCGAGACGATCCGGGCGGGAATCCTGGCGGTGCCGAAGGGCCAGGACGAGGCGGCGCGTTCCCTGGGAATGAGCCCGGCCCGGGCCATGGGCTCGATCGTGCTCCCGCAGGCGTTTCGGATCATCATCCCGCCATTGACCAACGAGTTCGTCTTGTTGATCAAGGACACGTCGTTGCTCTTCGTGCTGGGAACGACGCCGGTGACCAAGGAGTTGACCAAGTTCGCGAGGGATTTCATGAGCACCACCCAGAACGCCACACCCCTCACCGTGGTGGCCATCGTCTATCTGATCATCACCCTTCCCCTGACCTATCTGGTCCGGCGCCTGGAGAAGAGGACGGCCAAAGCGAGATGACACAGCCCGCCATCGAGATCAAGGACCTGCACAAGTACTTCGGGGACCTCGAGGTCCTCAAAGGCATCGACTTTCTGGTCAACCCGGGCGAGGTAGTGTGCGTCCTGGGCCCGTCGGGGTCGGGCAAGTCCACACTGCTTCGCTGTGTCAATCGGCTCGAGGAGACCACGTCGGGCACGATCCTCATCGAGGGAGAGGACATAACCGACCTCGATGCCGACGTCGATCGTCTTCGCACCCGTATCGGGATGGTGTTCCAGCAGTTCAACCTGTTCCCACACCTGACCGTGCTGGGGAATCTGACGATTGCCCAGGTCAAGGTACTGAAACGGTCCAAGGCCGAGGCAGAGCAGATCGCACGCGACGTCCTCGAGCGCGTCGGGCTGTCCGACAAGGTGGATGCCTTCCCGATGCATCTCTCCGGCGGTCAGCAGCAGAGGGTGGCCATAGCCCGCGCCCTGTCGATGAATCCCGACATGATGCTCTTCGACGAGCCGACCTCCGCTCTCGACCCGGAGCTCATAGGTGAAGTGCTGGACGTCATGCGCAAGCTGGCCAACGAGGGGATGACCATGATGGTGGTCACCCACGAGATGGGATTCGCCCAGGAAGTCGCCGATCGGGTGGTGTTCATGGATGGCGGGGTGGTGGTCGAGGAGGGGCCACCGGGCGAAGTGCTGGTCGACCCCAAGACCGACCGGGCCCGCCGCTTTCTCCGCATGGTGCTGGAGAAGTAGCAGCACTACGCTCCCCTCACCTTTCGTCGCGCCTCTGGAGGAGGTCCATTCATGAAGAAGTACATCGCCTTGGTCGCCGTGCTCTGTCTCGTGCTGGCCGGGTGTGGCACAGACGAGACGGGCGGGACATCCGGGCAGTCGTGCGCCAAGGAAGACCTGAATCTCGTCCAGGACGGTGTCCTGACCATCGCCACAGACGATCCGGCTTTCCCACCATGGTTCGACTTCGAGGACGGCCCATCGACCGGAACCGGTTTCGAGAGCGCCGTCGCCTATGCAGTGGCAGACCAGCTCGGCTTCTCCAAGGACGAGGTCAATTGGGTGGTGGTGCCGTTCAACAATTCGTATGCGCCGGGCGAGAAGAACTTCGATTTCGACATCAACCAGATCTCGATAACCGATGAGCGGGATCAGGTGGTCGATTTCTCCGACGGCTACTACGACGTCAACCAGGCCCTCCTCGGGTTCTCCGACTCGGACATCGCCTCGGCGACCACCATCGATGACTTGAAGGGATATCGGCTGGGAGCCCAGGTCGGGACCACCAGCCTCGACTTCATCAACGAGGTGATCCAGCCGGACACGGAGCCTCTGGTCTACGACAGCAACGCCGACGCCAAGGCGGCCTTCGACGCGGGGCAGCTGGACGGGCTGATCCTCGACCTCCCCACTGCCTTCTACGTCTCGGCGGTGGAAATCGAAGGGTCGGCGGTGATCGCCCAATTCCCGTCCAGTGGTGACAACCCGGAGCAGTTCGGGATGCTGTTCGAGGAGGGCAACCCCCTACGTGACTGTGTCAATGAGGCTTTGGCCAACATCGACCTGGATGCCATCCAAAAGGAGTGGCTCTCAGACGTGGTCGACGCTCCGGTCATCCCAACCAGCTGAAACAACACAAGTGCTGCGACCACAAACGTTCGCCGCGTTCAGGCCATCGCCAACGTTCATGGACTCAGCACTTAGATGACTGAGGCCGAGGCGCCGCGTCGAAGCCCGGGAATGTCCCCGGGCCGGGCGCGGCGTCTGGCCTACCAGAAGTCACAGCGCCGACGCTCACTGACGATCGGTGCCATCAGCAGTGTGGTGGTGTTCGGCACCATCGCGTTTCTCGTGGTCAGCTCACCGGGCTGGGCCGCGGTGCGGGAATCGTTCTTCAGCTGGGAGGACTTCAAGGCATCGTTCCCCCAGATACTCGAGGGCTTCAAGCGGAACGTCCGGATCTTCATGATCGCCGAGGTGCTCATCCTGATCGTCGCCCTGGCCCTCGCCGTGATACGCAACAGCCGGTCCCCGCTCCTGACACCACTTCGAATCGCCGCCACCGGCTACGTGGACCTGATCCGCGGGATCCCGACCATCATCCTCCTCTATCTGCTCGGCTTCGGTGTTCCGGCCCTCTCCCTCCGCGGCGTCCCCAACAGCCAGGAGTTCTGGGCCATAGCCACCCTGGTCATCTCCTATTCGGCCTACGTGGCCGAGATATATCGCGCCGGGATCGAATCGGTCCACGAGAGCCAGCGATCGGCGGCTCGCTCGCTGGGGTTGACTTCGGCGCAGAGCATGCGTTGGGTGGTGCTGCCCCAGGCGGTCCGACGTGTGATCCCACCCCTCCTGAATGACTTCGTCGCCCTGCAGAAGGACTCGGCCCTGGTCGCCCTGCTCGGAGTTCAGGAGGCATTCCGTCGGGCTCAGATCTACAACGCCAGGACGTTCAACTTCACCGCATACCTGGCCGCCGCGCTCCTTTTTCTCATCCTCACCATCCCGTTGGCGCGATTCACCGACTATCTGATCGCAAAGCAGAGGAAACGCGTCGCCGGGGGTGTGATGTGAGCCCGCCCCTATTGGCGGTGGATCATGTGTGGAAGGAGTTTGGAGAGCTGGTGGTGCTCTCCGACGTGAGTCTGGAGTTGTCCAAACACGAGGTGATGGCCGTCGTCGGCCCGTCGGGGTCGGGCAAATCGACCCTCCTTCGTTGCATCAACCTGCTCGAGCCGATAGACGATGGCCGGATCCTCCTCGAAGGGGTCGACATCGCCGATCCCGAGTTCGACGCAGACTCGGTCCGGAGGAGGATCGGGATCGTGTTCCAGGCCTTCAATCTCTTTCCCCACTTATCGGTGATCGACAACATCACCCTGGCCCCGAAGAAGGTGCTGAAGGTGCCTGAGGAGGAGGCCCGGGCACAGGCGACTCAGCTATTGGAGCGTTTCGACCTCGACGCCAAGCGTGACGAGTATCCCGACCGTCTCTCGGGGGGCCAACAACAACGGGTGGCGATAATCCGCGCCTTGGCGATGAGCCCTGCGTTGATGCTGTTCGACGAGCCGACCAGTGCTCTCGATCCCGAGTTGGTGGGGGAGGTGCTGTCGGTGATAAAGACCCTCGCCGTGGAGGGGATGACCATGATCGTGGTGTCCCACGAGCTCGGATTCGCCCGCGACGTAGCGCATCGTGTGGTCTTCATGGACGATGGGACCGTGGTCGAGGAAGGCCCCCCCGCCCGGGTGCTCGTCGATCCGACGACGGAGCGAGCGAGAAGGTTCCTCAGCCTCATGGCCGAGACGTGAGCGCGATTCCTGGGCAATCCCTGGGACTCGATGGCTAGGGTCGCCATCTGCAACTCGCACATCGGATTCTTTCGATGTGCCTCTGGCAACCCTATGGAGGAAAAATGAAAGCAAGCAAACTACTGGCGGTTCTCACCGCCCTGATGCTGGTGCTGGCGGCGTGCACCTCGGACAGTGGTGGGGATGAGACCACCACGACCGCGGCCGCCGACACCGGTAATGATGGTGGAGACACCACGACGACGACTGCAGCCCCTGCCGATGGCGGGGACGAGATGACCTCGCACCTCGATCAGGTGATAGAGCGAGACGAGCTCAACTGTGGGACCCGTGACGCCCTTCCCGGCTTCGCCGTACTCGATGACTCGGGTGAGCACGTTGGTTTCGATTCCGACTTCTGCCGGGTGATCGCCGCGGCCGTCCTGGGTGACGCCACCAAGGTGAATCACGTGGATCTGGAAACCGCCGATCGCTTCACAGCGCTCCAGTCGGGGCAGATCGACGTCCTGGTGCGGAACACCACGTTCACCGCGTCACGTGACGGGCAAGAGGGAGCGACCTTCCTCCAGCCCAACTTCTACGACGGGCAGGGGATGATGGTGTCCTCGGACAGCGGGTACACCAGCGTTTCCGATCTCGACGGGATCGTCGTCTGTGTGGCCAAGGGCACCACGACCGAAGGTAACGCCGCCACGGAGTCGGACAGGCTGGGCCTCAACTGGGAGGTGCGTCCCTTCGACGACACAGATCTGATCCAGGAGGCATTCCTGGCGGGTCAATGTGACGGATGGAGCTCGGACGTCAGCCAGTTGACCGGTCTGCGGTCGGTCTATCCCGACGGCCCGGAGGCTCTGACCATCCTTCCCGAGGTCTTCTCCAAGGAGCCACTGGCCCCCGCCGTCGCCGATGGCGACACAGCCTGGGCACAGGTGGTGAATTGGGCGATCTACGCCACGATCCAGGCCGAGGAGTTCGGCATCACCTCAGCGAACGTCGACGATATGCTCGCCTCCACCGAGGACTTGAACATCAAGAGGTTCCTGGGTGCCGAGTTCGAGACGGACGGCGCCATGACGGTGCTCGATCCCGGTCTTGGCCTCCCCACCGACTTCGCCTATCAGGTGGTGAAGCAGGTTGGCAACTACGCCGAGATCTTCGAGCGGAACCTGACACCGCTCGGGCTCGAGCGCGGAGTGAACGCACTCTGGACCGACGGTGGCCTGCTCTACGCACCGCCTTATCGGTAGAAGGCAATGCGGACGTG
>JBAULI010000090.1:0-2409 GCA_049578105.1 Acidimicrobiia bacterium
CATGTTCAGCTCCCTGGCTTGTTGCCTCCCTTCGATCCCACCTGCGGTGTCGGCATCGATCTGGTGAAAGATCAGGTTCTCGCTGTCGTCGATGAAACGCGCACCCGCCTGCCACAGGCGCCATCCGAGCTCGGTGTCCTCACCGCTCCACCTGCGGAACCTCGGATCGAAGCCGCCGCTCACCGCGAAAAGCCTCGAGGACAGGGAGACGTTCGATGAGACGAGGGCCCGATAGCCCTCGTCGGTCGATTCGAAGCCCGAGGTCCTGCGGGAGAGAACCGACCGGAAGTCGTTTCGCTCGTTCGGTGCAGTGGCCTCTCCCAAGTCGACAGATCCGCGGGCCAGGGCCTCTGAGTCGAGGTCGGCGCCCTTGAGCTGGGTGCGGCCACCGATGACCACGAGGTTGTCGTTTGCCACGTGCCATGCGGCGTGACGACGAACGAAATCGGGCCTGACGATGGCATCTGAATCCAAAAACACCACGACGTCGCCGGCAATCGATGAAGCGCCCATGTTCCGCGCCCTTCCCGCACCGAAGCCGTCGTGATCCTGACGGAGGTAGTGCTTGGCGAATGGGGGATCCCATTGCTCGAACACGGCGCGGACGTCCTCCTCGGAACCGTCGTCAGCCACCACGACGGCGATTTGGCCGGTCGGGTAGTCCTGGGCCTCCAACGCCGCCAACGTGCGTTGAAGAAGCTCGGGTCGGTTGTAGGTCGGTATGACCACCGCCACCTTGGGCTCGGTTGACTCTGCGGTCACTCAGCTCTCCATCTCGAAATCCATGATGCGGTAGCTGGGGGCCATCAAGTCGACCCGGATCACGGGTCCGACGTGTGTGACTCGGGCCTGTGGTGCCTCCTCTTCTATGAATTCCTCCAACCCCACGCCCCTCCCTTCGATGTAGAGGTAGCGCCGTGCCGACCGAAGCAGCTCTCGCCTCTCTCGCACATCGTCTGCTCGAATGGCCACCGTCTCCATCTTGCCCGGCGCAAGCCGGTTCGCCTCCATCCGATCTGCGTCCCACACCTCGCGGCCGGGCAACATCTCGGAGAGCTCGTGAGCACCGCTCTGTGCGACTCGCTGAACCTCCACGTCAGCGTCGATCACCGTGGCGAGCCGCCCCTTCGTAGTCGGCGGGGCGATGTCACGCTTCGAGATGCCGGAAGCGATCTCGAACAGCTCGTCGACACGATGGTCGTAGGTGTGGAGCCCCATTGCTCGCTCCAGCGCCGATCGGGCCATACTCTCCATCCGAGACGAGTCGTCCAGGAGGCCGGTGACGTCTGCCACCACGTCGTCTCCGAGGAGCGCGAATTGGGAGCCTTCCTCCAGAAGCATCTCCATCCCTGGCAACCGATCTGAGAGCAGGACGGCTCCCGAGCCGACCGCCTCGAGCACCCGCATGGTGATCGGATAGTGCCTCGTGCCCCCCTCATTGATCACGATGCGTGAATCTGCATAGAGATCGGCCATCTCCTCGGCCGACACCTGCTCCTTGAACCCCAACCGGACCGTTGGCAGCTTTTCCTCCAATGAGGCGACCAGCTGTTGCCGGCGATCGTATGGCCCTCCTGAACGGAGCTTGGCCCCGACCATCGCCACGTCGTAGCTGCGTCGGCTCAACGGCCTGCTGGGGTCGAGCAGCTCGGTGGCGACGCCGAAGGGAAACCGGTGGACCGGGGCCGGAGACCAATAGGCGAGATGCCAGGAGTGGGCCATCAGCACGGCGTCTGCCCGATAGCGGTCGGTCAGGCGAAGGTTGGCATGGAGATGGTGCTCGCCATGATGAAACCAGAAGACGATCGGCACCTCGGTGCTTCCCGTCACGGTCAGGGAGGGATATGGGCCTTCCACGAAGACGACGAGGTCGGTCGAGGGCTCGATCCGGCTCAGATCGATCGACTCGGTCTCCACTCGAACCTTGGCGCCACTCCTGCGCAGCCCTTCCTCCAGGTAGCGCCCTGGATTCACCTCGCTCTTCCGGTAGCAGAGGATCACCGATCGGTCGGAATGGCGACCGGGTTCGGGCACGTAGGGCGAGCGATGGTCGGCGGGCGTGTGGAACTGGCCCAATCCGGCGGGTGGGGTGGCGAGCTCCGGGTGGGTGGGCGCCAGGTCGATGAGATCGGTCGAACCGGCAGACGGCATCTTCGGCGTCCTCGAAACCACCCCGCTCGTCCGCTCGGCGGCGTCGATGGAGGCGGGCAATGCACGCGGATCGGTCGGCACGAAGATTCGACCGCCGGTTGCCACCGCCGTCTTCGCAAGCCGCTCGGTCACATCCGACGGCTGTGACGCCCTCACTCCCATTCGTCGCGCCAGTCGGGTGGCGAGGCCCGGTCGCGGCTCGAGTGCCCGGTATACGCCGTCCAGATTCACCCCGGGTTTGGGAAGCACAAGGGCGAC
>JBAULI010000091.1:0-5787 GCA_049578105.1 Acidimicrobiia bacterium
ACCTTCTTCAACTCGCCGCCGCACTCGTCGTGGGTTTTGAGCGGCTTGTCGGAGAACGATTGGAAGACCTCGATTGTCTTGCCGCAGCGTCGGCAGGTGTATTCGTAAGTCGGCATATCGAATCTGACCGTCTTTGAGAGGTGGACCAGCAGGTTACAACCGGCCCCGGCCATCTCCCATTCCCCGGCGGCAATAAGATCGGCCCCGATGTCCACCACAATTGCCCTGATCCTCGCAATCGTGGGTGCCTACGTCGTGGGGAGCATCGACTTCGCTGTCATCGTCGCTCGCATGCACGGCGTCGACATCCACACGGCGGGGAGTGGGAACCCGGGCACCTCGAATGTCCTGAGGACGCTGGGCCGCGGCCCGGCGGCAATGGTGTTCATAGGTGACACCCTCAAGGGAACCGTGGGGGCAGCGATGGGGATGGTCGCTTCGGGCACGGTCGATCCGACGGTCCATTGGGCCTTCGCCGCCGGTCTGGCTGCGGTGATCGGCCATTGCTATCCGATCTTTCACAAATTTCGGGGGGGAAAAGGGGTGGCAACCTGTGGCGGTGTCTTCCTGTTCACGGTGCCCCTGATCGCCCTGATTGAGATCGTTGTTTGGGCCATCGTGGTCAAGCTCACCCGAACCGCCTCGATCGGCTCGCTGCTCTTGGTGCTGATCACAGTCCCACTCTTCCTTTGGCAGGGTGTCACCGGGTTGGCTCTCTTGTGGGTGGCGCTGATGATCCTGATCGTGACATGGCGTCATCGGGGAAACATCAGCAGGATGTTCTCCGGAAGCGAGGAGAAAGTGCCGACATGAGCATCGAGGTGGCAGTCATTCCAGCGGCCGGTCGGGGGACGAGGATGAGACCGGCGACGAGGGTGGTGCCCAAGGCGCTGCTAACGGTGGTCGATCGACCCGCCATCCAATATGCGGTCGAAGAGGCGGCACGGGCCGGCGCCAAGGAGGCGGTCGTCGTCGTGGACCTCGACACCGGGCATCTCATCGCACAGCACTTCAGTCTGGAAGGGCCGCTTCCCGGGTTGGAAGATGTCAAGCTGCGCCCGGTGGTCCAGGAGGAGCCGTTGGGTCTTGGCCACGCCGTGAACGAGGCGGCTCACATGGTCCAGGGCCGGCCATTCTTCTGTCTCCTTGCCGACAACATCGTGCGTCCCGGTCATGACGTTCTGGAACATCTCGATTCAGGTAGCGAATCCGGATCCAAGTCTGTGATGTGCCTCCGCGAGTTGACCGACGAGTTCCTGAGCAAATACGGGGTGGTGGTGCCCGATTCCGATGTGGAGGACGGCTATCTCGACCTCGCCGGGGCAGTGGAGAAGCCCGGCGTGGAGGATGCCCCTTCGAAGCTGGGCCTGGTGGGTCGATATCTGTTCACTGCAGAGGTCTTCGAGATCCTCGAGGGCCTCGAGCCGGGTCGTGGTGGTGAGATCCAGCTCACCGATGCCATCGACGAATTGGGGCGTCGGCGCCGCCTTCGTGGATTCGTGGCCGGCCGGGACCTTCTCGATGTGGGCACACCGATCGGGTTGCTCGAGGCGTCGGTGGAGCTGGGGGAGCATCGGTTTGGCGACGACTTCTCGTCATGGCTGGAGGGGCGATCGTCTTGAAGCCGCTCGAGGAGGTCCGGGCCATGGTCCTCGCCGCGGTGCAGCCACTCGAATCCGAGAAGGCGACGCTCGACGAAGCTTTGGGGAGGATCCTGTTCTCCGATGTGATCGCCCCCGGGGACGTCCCGCCTTTCCAGAACTCGGCGATGGACGGATATGCGGTGAGGGCCTCGGATGTCACGAAGCCTGGAGCGAGGCTCGAGGTCGTGGGCGAAGTCGCCGCAGGTGTGGCCGGTGAGGTCGAGGTGGAACCCGGCCAGGCGGTGAAGATCATGACCGGGGCGCCGATGCCGGCAGGTGCCGACACCGTGGTGAGGGTCGAAGACACCAGCAGCGACGGATCGGTGGTGAGCATCGGACCGGCGGTTGCTCAGGGCACCTCGGTCAGGCCGGCCGGGGGAGACGTCCGCAAGGGCCAGCAGGTCTTCTCCGCAGGGACGAGGCTGACGCCAATGCATATCGGTGTGCTTGCCACCATCGGAGTAGGCGAACCGGAGGTGACCAGACGACCGCGTGTGGCGTTCATGTCGACCGGGGATGAGTTGACGCCGGTGTCGGAGCCGACATTGCGTCCCGGGGCGATCAGGGACTCGAATCGCCCCATGCTGCGGGCCTTGCTATCTGAGGCGGGTGCGGAGCTGGTCGATCTCGGGATCGTTCCCGACGACCCCGACGTGCTGCGGGAGAAGCTGAATCGTGCGGCGGCCGACGCCGACGTCATCGTGTCCACCGGCGGGGTCTCGATGGGTGACTACGACGTGACCAAGCTGGTCTTGAAGGAGTCGGCGCACGTCGACTTCCTTCAAGTCGCGATCCAGCCGGCGAAGCCGTTTGCCTTCGGGACCATCGGGGACAAGCTCTTCTTCGGCTTGCCCGGCAACCCCGTGTCCGTGCTGGTCTCTTTCGAGAACTTCCTCCGCCCCGCTCTGCTCTCCATGCAACGTGCCACCCGGGTCCTGAGACCGCGTCGGGCGGCGATCGCCGGGGAGAGGATCGTCACGGACGGGGAGAAGACCGTGTTCGTCAGGGTCAAGGTGATGGATTCCACCGACGAGCTGCCAGTGGTGGTCACCTCGGGCGGACAGAGCTCGAATGTGCTCTCCGCGGCCGCCAACGCCGACGCCTTCGCCGTGGTGCCACGAGGTGTCGGTGTTGTCGAGGAGGGCGATCGATTGGTGATCGAAATGTTCAAGTGGCCCGAGACGAGGGAGTATCAAGATGGGATCTGACCCGGAGCTCAGCCACCTCAACGAGGCAGGCGAGGTTCACATGGTCGACGTGGGGGCCAAGGAGGTGACCGACCGGGTCGCCGTCGCGGAGGCCCATGTATCGATGTCGAAGGACCTCGTGGATCGGTTCTTTGCCGGTGACCTCCCCAAGGGAGATGCCGCTGCGGTGACGAGGGTGGCCGGGATCATGGCGGCCAAACGGACCTCCGAGCTGATACCTCTCTGTCATCCCATCGCGTTGACGGGGGTGGAGGTGACGCTGGAGCCGGTTGGGCATGGAATTCGGGTGCTTGCTAGCGTTAGCACGACCGACAGGACCGGTGTCGAGATGGAAGCCATGACCGCGGTGTCGGTGGCGGCATTGACCATCTACGACATGGTGAAGAGCGCTGAGCACGGTGTGACGGTCGAGTCGGTGAGATTGCTTAGGAAAACCGGGGGAAGGTCCGGTACGTGGGAGAGAGCTTGAATCATTGATTGAGCGTGGCCGGCACCACTACGCTCGTCCATGGACGGAGTAGGCAAGAAAGCATATGGAGACCAGCGTCATAGTCGGCTTGCTGCTGATAGCCGCAGTGTGGAGCGTCTACCTATTGCCATCTGTCTTCGGTGACCGTCATGCGGCACCGGAGAACTCAACCGAAGAGTTCGATCGCTGGACCCACCTCATGGCCGATGTCCAGAAGCGCGCCTACAACCGCGGCGCCGTCGGGCATCGAGATGTGATTCGCACCAGGAGACGGCGAACGCTCGCCATCCTGATAACCGTGGCGTTGGCAACGGCCGGCCTGGCCTGGTGGCAGAACTCCCTGCCGCTCTTGTTGGTGCATCTCTTTGTCGATTCCCTGATCGGGCTCTATGTGGTTGCCCTCGCGCAGATGAAGCAACGCAGGCAATGGCGCCTCAAGGTCACGCACGTGTCTGAGCGTCCCACCGAGTGGGACGAGCCCCAGATCAAAGTCATCGCCAACTAGGGCTCTGGTGGACTTCGACTTCGCCGACGAGGCCAGGTCGATCCTCGATGCTCGCTTCGTCGCCAGAGAGAAGGCCATCACCGGTTCTCGTCGCGTGATTCGATCGTGCGCCAACGGGATCCGGGCATTGCACCGTGGTGAGTTCGAGTCGGCGTCGCGACTCATCGATGAGGCGGGCTCCCTTCTCGGCGACATAACCTCGTCACTCCAAGACCACCAGGACCTCCTCAACGCCGGGTTCGTCAGTGACGCCGCCAAGGAATACGCGGAGGCACGCTTGACACAATCGCTGTTCAAAGGGGATCAGATCCCAGGATTCGTGGATCTGGGAATCGACCCAGTGCCTTATCTCCATGGCCTGGGTGAGACCGTCGGCGAGCTGCGCCGACGAATGTTGGACCTCCTCCGGAGCGGGGACGTGGACGAGGCATCGAGATCACTGCAAGCAATGGACTCGATAGTCGACCTGCTCGCCGAGATGGATTACCCCGATGGCATGACCAATGGTCTGCGTCGCACCACGGACGTGTCCCGGGCCCTGGTGGAGCGTTCCCGGGCCGATCTCACCGCGACCGTGGTGCAGGAGCGCTTGCGACACGATCTGGCACGAAGAGAAGACTGACGGCGAGCTGCCTACCGGCTCGTTTCGGGTACCCGGTAACATCTTCGATTCCCCACACGGGGCTGTAGCTCAGCCTGGCAGAGCACCTCGTTCGCAACGAGGGGGTCAGGGGTTCAAATCCCCTCAGCTCCACTAAACACCCTGGTCAGGGTGATTTCTGACCGGGTCCCGACGAGCCAATTCCGGGGTTAGTTGAGTCTCGCGCTCCACAGACGCCCCACAGGATTGGGATCGTGACCCCCTCATTTCCTACGAGGGGGTCATGGGCTTGAATCCCGTCAGCACCTGTGACCGTCAATCCGCGCTTTCTGAGAGCAGGGCCGTCCTGCGCGTCGGCTGCCGTCGACGCCGCGAGCTGGAGGTGCATCGTCTCGCCGGGGCTCACTGTCAATTCTCGGTACCGGACGACAGGTTGCTTCGGTACCTTGATGACACTCGGCCGCGGGTTAGCTGGCGGCGTTGATCCGGTCTTACCGCGGCAGACGTAACCGGAACGCCCGGAGCGCGTTCGGTCGATCCCTACTCCTCGACGAAGGCGCCGAGGCCTCGTATCATCAGGTCGACGGCGAACTCGAAACGCTCGTCCGAGTCCCCGGCGACCATCTCCGGCAGGACCGCGGTGATGTTGGGGAATTCGTCGGCAGGCAGCGAACTGAGGTATTCGCCCATCCGCTGGGTCATCGGGTCGTCGGTATGGGCGACGATGTCGTCCTCCACTGCCTGAGCGGCGCCCACCAGAGCGAAGAGGTCGGGGAACCAGGTGGCAGGCAGATTGGGTATGCCTGCACCGCGCAGCAGGGCGAGGAACCACTCTGTGATCCGCACAAGGCTCGGTCCCATAGGCACTCTGCCCATCGAGGCGAGGGCGAGGTCGCGATGACTGGCAAACATCGTCCGAGCGGCGCGGGCGAACTCCCTCACCTGCTCTTCCCATCGTGAGGGGTCGGGCTCAGGAAGCTGCAGCTCTTCCATGACCCGATCGAGCACCAGGTGGATCAGCTGCTCTTTGTCGGCGACATGCCAGTAGAGGCTGGCCGCACCTGTATCCAGCTCGGCTGCAACCCTCCTCATGCTCAATCCCTCGAGCCCCACCTCGTCGAGCACATCGATTGCCGCGGTGACGATCGCATCGCGAGTGAGTGTGGATCGTGACGCCCCCCGGTTGGGCGCGTCCCACCAAGGCGGATCGGGAATGACCTCGGCCTTTGTCGTCACATGGTCCACGTCGTTCACCCTACCGAGATTGGAACGGTGATCCAGTTTCTCGAACACCGTTTGACAAAGGCTGCTGACTTGTGGAATGATGTTCGAGTAATGACGAACAGTGTTCGACACGAGGA
>JBAULI010000092.1:0-20809 GCA_049578105.1 Acidimicrobiia bacterium
GTGGGACCAGGCGGGCGTCTGACACCGGTCTTCTCCTCAACTGTGACTCGATGAGCGCCTGGGAACTCGCCGTCATCCTGGCCACCGTCCTGGTGGCCTATTACCTGAAAGGGATCCTGGGGTTGGGCGGTCCCGTCCTCGTGATCCCGGTGCTGGCGGCCGTGGTCGGGCTCGAGTTCGCGGTGGCGGTGATCGCCATACCCAATCTCATCGCCAACACGATGCTCGTCTGGCGGAGCCGCGGAGAATTCGGGACCGTGAGGACATTCCTCTGGCCCTTGCTCATCACCGGGATCGTGGGGACCGCCCTGGGGAGCTGGGCTCTGGTCAGTCTCGACGATCGTTGGGCGAGCATCGGTTTGGCGGCCATCGTGCTCGTATATGTCGCCTGGACTCTCATCAGTCCCGATTTCAGCCTGGGCGACATCTGGGCGCGACGGCTTGCCCCGGTGGTTGGCTTCGTCGGCGGTGCGTTCCAGGGAGGGACCGGGGTCTCGGGACCGGTGATCGCCACCTACGTGCATTCCCTCAACCTGAGCCGGGCATCCTTCGTGCTGGCGATAACCCTCCCTTTTCAGGTCCTGAGCGTTGTCCAGGTGACCTCACTCTCCCTGCTCGGGGCTTACGACCGTGAACGTCTCGTTGCCGCCGCCATCGCCGTGGTGCCGATGGCGATCGCGATGGTCGCCGGGATGCGGGTCGGGCCTCGATTGAGCTCGAAGACCTTCAACAACCTGGTCCTGGTGATACTGGTCCTGGCTGCGCTCAGGTTGATCTGGTCGGCATTGTGAACGGACCGGTGTTCGCGATCGACGCCCCTTGATAAGCCCTCAACGGCGCGACCCGGCGGTCAGGGCCGAAGAGAGGGCATCCAGCATCCAGGCAAAGCTCTCCTCGACCGGGACGTCCAATCCGAATCCGTGCTGGGTCTCGAGTTGGACGAATCCATGAAGGGCGCCACGAACGGTCCGAGCGGCGTGGATCAGCTCGTTCTCGGGCAGCCCGAGCGAACGGAGAACGGCCAGGACCGGCTCGAGAAGTCTCCCGGCTGCCACACCGTGCTCCACGTCATCGGGTCTCGCCACCTGTGTCAACGGGTAGACACCGGGATGCTGGAGCGCCCAACCGCGATATGCGTTGGCTATTGCCTTCAATCCGGCCTCGCCGGAACGCCCCATTACGGCCGCCCGGCACGCTTCCCCGAGTCGTCTGATCCCGTCGATCGCGACCAGCCTGGTCAGACCGGCCAATCCATCGACATGCCCGTACAAGGACGGCGGCTTGACACCGAGCTCGGCGGCCAATCGGGCCAGGGTGAGTGACGACGAGCCTTCCGAGTCCATGAGACGCCCGGCCGTGTCCGCGATCACCTCTTCGCTCAAGCCGACACGTGGCATCAGCGGAGATCGGCCAGGAAATCGACGATTGCGTCGCAAACCATCTCCGGCTGCTCCACATGTGGGTAGTGCCCTGCCCCCGGGACCAGGAGCTCGGCGCCTCCCAGCATCGCGGCTGTCGTCCTCGCCTCCAGCGCCGGATCGGCAAAGTGATCGTCCAACTCGCCGAAGACGGTGAGTGTCGGGACTCGGAGACCCGCCATGCGGTCGGCCACACCGTCCCTCCCTGCGACCAGCGTCTCGCGGACGGCCCTTCTCCGCCCCGGTTCCCGGAGCATCGTACGGAGCGAGGCAATCTGATCGCCGAGGTCGGATGGCGGCGATTCCTTGTACCAGCCGGCGTACAGCCGGGACCACAGCGTGGCCGCCCACGGGCCACGGAGGAGAGCCTTGATGGCCCATCGCTGAAGGAGCCCACCTACCGATGGATCGGCATGGAAGTGGGGGCTGATCGAGACCAGGGAGTCGATCAGATCCGGACGATCCGTCGCCGCCCACACGGCAGCGGCCGGTGCGAACGAGGCCGAGACGATCGTCACCGGGCCTGAACCCAACTCTTCGATCAGCCCGATCAGGGCGGCGGCGGTGCCGGCGACCGTGTACTCGGCGGCCAAGGGTGACTCCCCGTGACCGGGAAGATCGGCCGTCACCACCCGATAGCCATTGGCGGCAAAAGGACCGACCATGAATCGAAATTCACTGCGGATATCACCGGCGCCCGGCACCAAGACGAGAAGACGGCCGGTGCCACCTGTGTCGTCATGGGCCATCTCGGTGTCGAGGATCGGTGCTCTCATCATTGGTCCTTTCTATGTATCATAGGATATTACCTACTTGTCTTAGGCACGTCAAACCCTTCCCCCGTCGACCTCGCGAAAACTCTCCATCCATTCGACTGGTCATGAGGTGAAGTGCTGATTTATGGTTCGACCAGAGCCCCGGTTCGTCGGGACCCTTTGCTCACTTCCCCGTGCAGACGTGATTTTTTCGCGCTCTCGGCGACGGCGACGGCCTGTGGAAAACTGCTCCTTGACCTGTGACACGCGTGTAATTACAGTGTTGAAGTCCATACAAGATATCGTGGTCTCTTCCCCATCAACCACTACATCTTGTGGTGGGAGTGACATATGGACCAGCGGCCCGATCCTTGTTCGGGACGCAGCAGTGCGGAGGAGGCACTATTCATGAGCAAAGGCCTGCGGATCAACCGTCGCTTCACCGAGGCAGGCACCGACCCCTACGACAAGATCGAGTGGTCCCGCCGCGACTCACGTATCACCAACCCGGATGGCTCGACCGTCTTCGAGATGACCGACGCCGAGATTCCGGCCTCGTGGAGTCAGGTGGCGGCGGACATCATGGTATCGAAGTACTTCCGCAAGGCAGGCGTCCCCCAATTCGACGACACCGGGGAGCAGGAATTCGACGAGTCCGGACAGCCCGAGACCGGGCCGGAGCGGTCGGCGAGACAAGTCTTCGACCGTCTTGCCGGCACCTGGAGACACTGGGGTGAGAAAGAGGGATACTTCGCCTCGACCCAGGACGCGGAGGCATTCGAGGACGAGCTGAGATACATGCTCGCCAGGCAGATGGCCGCCCCCAACTCCCCGCAGTGGTTCAACACCGGTCTCAATTGGGCCTATGGATTGACCGGGCCCGCACAAGGTTTTTGGTATGTCGATGGCGCCGATGGCGAGATGAAGGCATCCCCCGACTCGTACAGCCGTCCCGCCCCACATGCATGCTTCATCCTCAGCGTCCGCGACGACCTCGTGAACCCCGGCGGGATCATGGACCTCTGGGTCAGAGAGGCTCGGATCTTCAAGTTCGGCTCCGGCGCCGGCTCCAACTTCTCCCAGATAAGGGCGGAGAACGAGCGGCTCTCGGGAGGAGGCAAGTCCTCGGGTGTGATGTCGTTTCTCAAGATCGGCGACCGGGCCGCCGGGGCGATCAAGTCGGGGGGGACCACTCGTCGGGCGGCGAAGATGGTGATCCTCGACGTCGACCATCCCGACATCGAGACCTTCACCGATTGGAAGAAGGTCGAGGAAGACAAAGCCAGGGTCCTGATAAGTCACGGAGGGCTCCCCGCCGACTTCAACGGTGACGCCTACGCCACCGTTTCGGGACAGAACTCGAACAACTCGGTCAGACTCACCAACGAGTTCGTCCAGGCGGTGCTCGCCGATGGTGATTGGCAGCTCATCAACCGGACCGACGGGAGCATTCGCAAGACCATCAAGGCACGTGACCTGTGGACCCGGATAGCCGAGGCGGCATGGGCGTGCGCCGATCCCGGTCTCCAGTTCGACACCACCATCAATCAGTGGCACACCAGCCCGGCGGGCGGTCGCATTCGTGCTTCCAACCCATGTTCGGAGTACATGTTCTTGGACGACACCGCCTGCAATCTCGCCTCCCTGAACCTGGTGCGGTTCTACGACGACGCCGAGGGTCACTTCGACATCGAGGGCTACCAGCATGCGATCAGACTGTGGACCATCGTCCTGGAGATCTCCGTGGCCATGGCTCATTTCCCCTCCCGGGAGATCGCACAGGGCTCGTACGACTATCGGACGTTGGGTCTGGGCTATGCCAACCTCGGTTCGCTGTTGATGAGGCAGGGGATCGCCTACGATTCCGACGCCGGGCGGGCGATCGCCGGTGCCCTCACCTCGATCCTCACCGGGTATTCCTATGCGACCTCGGCCGAGATCGCCGAGGTGACCGGCCCCTTCCCCAGATTCGCCGAGAACCGAGAGTCGATGCTCAGAGTCATACGGAATCATCGGAGGGCGGCCTACGACCAGCATGACTTCGAGGACGTCTCACACAAGGTCATGGGGATCGACCCCGCCTTGTGCGACCCGGACCTGCTCGAGGCGGCGAGGGCGTCTTGGGATCTGGCCCTGGAGCGGGGGGAGGCACACGGTTATCGCAACGCCCAGGCGACTGTGCTCGCCCCGACGGGGACGATCGGCCTTCTGATGGACTGCGACACGACCGGTGTCGAGCCCGACTTCGCATTGGTCAAGTTCAAGAAGCTGGCTGGTGGCGGATACTTCAAGATCGCCAATCAGTCCGTGGCGCCTGCGCTGACTCGGCTCGGATACACCCCAGAGCAGATCAAGGACGTCGTCGAGTACATAGTCGGCACGAGCTCGTTGGAGGGAGCCCCACACATCAATCGGGAGACCTTGAGCGTCAAGGGTTTCGATGAGGCCGACATCGATGCCGTCGAGAAGGCACTCCCCGCCGTGTTCGAGCTCAGACATGCCTTCAACGTCTTCACCTTCGGTGAGGCAACGCTGCAACGTCTCGGGTTCGGTGTCGACGAGTACACCGGGTGGGATTTCAACCTGCTCCGTGCGCTCGGATTCACCAACAAGGAGATCAGCGAGGCCAACGACCACATCTGCGGCCGACAGACGATCGAGGGAGCGCCACACGTCGCCGAGGAGCATCTGGTCGTCTTCGACACCGCCAACAAGAACGGCAAGTTCGGGACGCGCTTCATCCACCACAACGGTCACATCAAGATGATGGCCGCCGCCCAGCCGTTCATCTCGGGTGCCATCTCCAAGACGATCAACATGCCTCAGGAGGTGACCGTCGAGGACATCGAGGAGGCCTATCGGATGTCCTGGGAGCTCGGTCTCAAGGCCATGGCCCTGTACCGGGACGGCTCCAAGGCGGCCCAGCCATTGAACTCGACATCTGACGAGGGCGAAGGGAGCGAGGACGAGCCCACGGCGGTGACCAACGCAGTCGAGGCCGAGAAGGCGATCCACTGGGGCAATCTGCCCACAGGGATCTCCCCGACTCAGGCCTATGCACAGGGCATGAAGCCGCCGAGGTTCCTACTCCCGGCTCGACGCAGCGGCTACAACCAGGAGGCGAGAATCGGTGGCCACAAGGTGTTCCTCCGCACCGGCGAGTACGACGATGGGACACTGGGGGAGATCTTCATCGACCTGGCCAAAGAGGGCGCAACCCTCAAGGGCATCCTCTCTTGCTTCGCCATCGCGGTTTCCAAAGGGCTCCAGTACGGAGTTCCCCTGGAGGAGTTCGTCGACACCTTCACGTTCCAGACCTTCGAGCCGAGAGGGATGGTCGAGGGCCATTCCAACATCAAGATGGCCAATTCGATCGTCGACTACGTGTTTCGCGCACTGGGTGTCGAGTACCTCCAGCGCGACGAGCTGGCACAAGTGCCTCCAAACCGGGACATGGAGCTTCCCGAGCCTGCCTCGGGGCTCGCCGTCGAGGTCGGTGTCCAACTCGACCTGACGGACGCCGCCGCCGAGACCGACCTCGATGCCGTGCGCGCCGCCGCCGATTTCGTCGACTCCCCGAACGGGCATGCACCCTCAGTCGGGCGCCAGTCGGTTCAGACGCAGGTGGAAGATCGAGTGACGGTGGTCGCAGGTAGCTCGGCGATGGTCGACACCGCCCTGAAGGAGAACATGGGCGATGCGCCCGTTTGCTCCAACTGCGGTCATATGACGATCCGCAATGGCAGCTGCTACGTGTGTCTCACCTGTGGGGACACCACCGGCTGTAGCTGATCGGCGACAGATCGAGAAGACAGGGGGCCCGGCCACACGCCGCGGCCCCCTGTCCTGTCGGGACCACACCCTCAGGTCATGACCGCCTGTCGATCGACGGCGAGTTGGGGCGAAGCCCATCGGAGCCCACCGTCACCCTCCCCGCCACCCACCTCGCCGGAAAGGCGAGCCACCAGATGAGGGACGCTGCGGAGGCTGAGAAGAAGGAAACGACGAGCGCCACCACGAAGACCGAGGCCACGGCCAGGCCGCCGACTCTCACCGCCCGTATCGTCTCCACAGGCAGGTCAGGACCGAGAAGCCTGCGGCCGGAGGAGACATACCACCAAAGCAGTGCGGCCGACACCGAACAACCCAGGACCGAGGCCGAGTAGACGGTGGTGGCGATCTGTGTCTCCTCGAATCTCCCGATCAACGATGTCGGGAAGGGCAGGAAGGCGATTGTCAACAGGAAGAGCAGATTCAAGAGGAGGAGCCCGTGATCCCAGCCCTCGATGAATCGGAACATTCGAAGATGGGCGATCCAGAAAACACCGATAACGCCAAAGCTGATGAGGAATGAGATATACCTCGGTGTCAGGTCACTCAGGGCGTCAGCCAGTTGAGCCCCGGTCAGGCTCTCAGGGACTCTCAGCTCGATCACCATGAGTGTTATCGCTATGGCGAACACCGCATCCGAGAAGAAGATGACCCGCTCTAATTCGGGGGACGGCTCTCTGGCATACCTTTGCATGGCAAGGCGAATCTAAGTGTCTCGCCTCAAGGGCCGGTAGGGCCGAAACGCTCTGTCTTCACCGACAGGGGATCATGGCCGAGATCGACCAGGAGAGTCGCCGCCGTCTCGACGAAGCCGTTGGGACCGCATATATAGATCAGCGGTCGCTGATCGGGGGGCCAGGCGAACTCCTCGAGCATCTCCCGGTCGACGCGACGGGTGTAGCCGGTCCAGTCATCGGGATGGCCGCGAGTTAGGGCCAGACGGACATCGATCCCGTCCTGCTCATCGAAGGTGCGAAGCTCGTCCTGGTAGATCACGTCTTCCAGGGTGCGAGACGAGTAGAGAAGCCTGGTTGGCGCACTGCTCCCGACCGACTGACGGTGACGGAGCATGGAGCGAAAAGGCACCACGCCGGACCCACCGCCCATCATGAGCAATGGGCCACCCAGCCCACCGTCCCAGATGAAATACTGTCCGATCGGGCCTCTCATCTCCACCTGGTCGCCGCGGCGGAGCACGTCGACCAGATAGGGCGAGACCTCACCGTCGGAGAGCCTCTCAACGGTGAGCATCAGGTGGTCGTCTTCCGGCGCAGAGGCGATCGAGTAGCTGCGCTGCGCCTGGTACCCGTCTTCCGCAGTGAGACGGATGTCGACGTGCTGGCCGGCCAGGTGCCCTTCCCACATCGGGCATTCGAAAACTATGGAGGCAACACGAGACGTTTCGGGAACGATGTCGACGACCGTGGCCGCCATCCAGTTCAGTCGCCCCAATATCGCTGCTCCCGCCACGGATCACCGAGGTTGTGATAGCCGTACCGTTCCCAGAACCCGGGTTGATCGTGGTCGAGCAGGTCGATGCCGCGAACCCACTTCGCACTCTTCCAGAAGTAGAGATGAGGAACCAGGAGACGGGCCGGGCCACCATGCTCCGGCGCCAATGGCCGGCCCTCGAAGGTGTGGGCCACCCACGCCTTTCCGTTCGTGACGTCTGCGATGGGGAGATTCGTCGTATAGCCGCCATCACTGAACGCCATGATGTGGGTGGCTTCCGAGCCGGCGCCCTCGAGGAGGACGTCGACCGACACACCTCTCCAATTGGTGTCGAGCTTCGACCACTTGGTCACACAATGGATGTCGACGTGAACCTCCTCCTGGGGAAGGGCCAGGAACTCATCCCAGCCCCATCGCCGATCCGGGCCTCCCGGGTTGCGAACTTCGAAACTCCATTGGTCCAGCGGGGTGCGGGGAGTCGGCCCCGCCGAGAGGACAGGGAAGTCTTCGGTGACGTATTGACCGGGCGGGACCCGGCTCGGGTCTGCCTCGCGTCTCTTGCCACCAAAGCCACGTGAGATGATCGGCATTGGGACCTCCGTGTCCGTTATCGCTGCGTCGACAAGCTATTAGTCAACACCCACCCGTGGTGCCCAAGTCGCCCCAGAATGGGGACGTCTCCGAGTTCGGCCATTCAGAGCCAACCGCTCTTCTTGAACAGGTTGTAGAGCAAGACACAGATCACCGCCATCAAGCCGAGGGCCACGGGGTAACCCCAAACGGCGCTTATCTCCGGCATGTGCTGGAAGTTCATCCCCCATATGCCTGCCAGCAGGGTGGGGATCGCCGCGATCGCCACATAGGCGGAGATCTTGCGCATGTCCTCGTTCTGTCGGAGGCTCACTTGTGTCATGTTGGCGCCGAGGATCGACGTCAAGGTATCGCGCAGATTGTTGATCCGATCGAGCACGCGCAGCAGGTGATCATGGACATCTCTGAAGTACGGGCGCAAGGTGTGGTCGATGGCAGGGAATTCCTCGGTGGAGAGTCGGTATAGAGGCTCTTCGAGCGGCTGAGCCGCCTCATGGAACTTGAGAACCTCCTGCTTCAGGCGATAGATCCGCTCCGAATCGCCCTGTGATGAGAATACGTCCTCCTCGATGTCCCTGACATCACTCGCCAGATCGTCGAGAACCATGGCGTAGTCCCGAACGACCTGGGAGAGGACTGCATGAAGGACCGAGCCTGGCCCACATGCCAATCGCTCCGGATCGGCCTCGAGCATGTGCCTCGCCTCGATCAAGCGGCTCGCCTCGCCATGACGAACCCCAACTGTGAAGTCGGGGTCGACAAAGACGAGGATCTCACCGAACTCGATGATTTCCACCGGGTCGACGTAGCGGGCCGGTTTGGTCACCACGAATAGCGTGTTGTCGTAGGTTTCCAGCTTCGGTCTCTGATGTGCCTGGACCGCGTCCTCGACGGCCAGCTCGTGGAGATGAAAGGCTCGGGCCGTGGTGTCGAATTCCTGTTCCGATGGCTCGTGCAGCCCGATCCAGACGAACGCATCGGTGTCGGCTATCTCCTTCGCCGCCCGGTCGTAGTCGAATGCGCCCGGCAGCCGGTGCCCGTCTCGGTAGATGGCGGCGTCGACGATCACGACGTCAGGCTACGCGGCACACGCCGGAGCCGGCCGGGCCAATCGGCCTTCCCCGGGGAATCTCAGGTCATCGATCGAGATAATCGACGAGCCCGGCGACGAGCGCATCAGCCATCGACTCCTGGAAGGCGGGATCTATGAGCAATGCCGCATCCGTGCTGTTCCTCATGTTCCCCGCTTCGAGGAAGACGACGGGAACATCCGACAGGGTGAGACCACCGAGGTCGTCGCGGACGGTGTACCCGTCCGACCCCAGATAGTCAGACACCGGCATTCCCGTGACGAGGAAGGCATCGTGTATGGCATGCGCCAGTCGCTTCGAGTCCTCGGCTATGTCGTCGGTCAGGCCGGCCACCACTTTGGGGTAGATGACGTGGAATCCTCTCCCCGAGGTTGGGCCCCCATCGGCGTGAATCGAGATCACCGCGTCGGCACCGGCCCGGTTTCCGATCGCCGCACGCTCGGTTATGCAGGGCCCCCACCCATCGTTGTCGGCACGGGTCATCGTCACAGACGCCCCCAGCGATTCCAGCTTCCCACGGGTCCGCTGCGCCAATTCCCATGTGAACGATGCCTCGGGAAACCCATCGACGGTCGAGGTGCCGGTGGTATTGCATGCCTTGGTCCCGGTGCCGATGTCGACGATCTGGTTGATCTCGTCGGGATGAGCCCAGTTCATCCCGTTGTGACCGGGGTCGAGCACGATGACGGCACCCGCCAGGGTGTCTGCCGCGTCGGTGGTCGTGGTGACCGTGGTGGTTGGGACGGTTGTGCTCGGGACTGTGGTCGAAGTCGCGACGGTGGTCGTGCTCGTGACCGAGATGGTGGTCGTCGTGGTCGGCGCAGCACTTGTGGTGACTGTTGTCGCGACACTGGTGCTCGAAGTCGGCTCGCTCGGGTCTGGCCCGGCGGCTGTTGTGGAGGTGACGACCCCGGCCGTGCAAGCCGTCACCAATAGGAGCAACGCCGGCAGGCGACCGAGTTTCACTCCCGGAGCGTATATCCAGGCCCACCAAAACCGTTGTCCCAAAGGGATTCGGACTTTTGGCCCTTGTCACCCAGACGCCAACGGATGACCCTCGAATGAGTCGCGAGACGCCGGGCATGTCCTGGCGATCGAGGGAGGTTGGCATGTCGGTTTGGCTGCGGATCGTCGTTGGTGCCTTGTTGCTGGCCCATGGTCTGGTTCATCTCATGTATCTCACCCCCCAGCCGGACGATCCTGCATTCCCGTTCAGACTCGATCACTCCTGGCTGATCCCCGAGCCTTCGCGACGCAGTTTCGCCCTGGGCCTGATCGCCGGGACCATCGCGGCATTCGCCCTTCTCGCCCTGGCCGTGTGGGGGGTCCCCGGCCTGTCATCGATCTGGCCGGTCATCACCATCATGGGATCAGCCCTGTCCCTCGTGCTCTTGGTGACTTTCTGGCATCGTTGGCTTGCCATCGGCGTCGTCATCGACGTTGCTCTCATCGTCATCGCCGCCACCCAACCGACCTGGACGAACGGGATCGGCGGCTAGGTCTCGAGTCGTCGGGGAGACCACTCCGGATATCGGTGGCAAACACATGTTCGATGAGATAATGTCGAACATGTGTTCGTGACTCCGTCATCACTCTCCGTCGACCTCTGGGAACAACTCGAGACATACCGGGAGAGATACGACATCGAAGACCAACTGGGCAGGCTGACCAGCCTGGAGCGCTCAATCACACGACGACAGGCACGTGCGCGGGCGCTCCGACGTCGCCAAGACGAGCTCCAGTCTCAGCTCGAGACCACTCGGAAGGATTTGACCGCGGTCGAGAGCGAGATTGCGAGGAGTGACTTGACCGGAAGATTGCTCGTCGAGGAAGTGCTCAGTCGCGTCAAGGAGGACATGGGCGAGGTCTGGTCTCCAACACCGATCCTGGGCTATCGGCTCTGGGCAATCGACGACACCGGTCTCCGGGGAGCCAAGGTGCGTTGGCAGCGCCCGCGGCTCGGCACCCGGTGTCTCAACCGGGTTCCCGGCGAGGACGTGCCCCACTCGACGGGCAAGTGCGGACCACCGCCATGTGGGATATACGTCACCAAGCGGCTCGATGTCCTCCGGCGCGAGTTGAGGGTCGACGACGAGCCGGGCTACGCGGTTGGCGTGGTTGCCATGACGGGGAAAGTGATCGAGCACGAGCTCGGATATCGGGCCGCGTCGGCGGAGGTGCTGGCCATCGTGGCCCGGGGGAAGCGCTCCACCATCGCCACGGACGACCCTGTCCGAATCGAGAGGCTGTTCAACGATCCGAAGGGCGAGCTGGACGCACATCGGGGAGCGCCCCTTCGGGGCGGAGCCGATCGTTATCTGGAGCAATGGAAGGAGAGACGAGAGACATGGACATGGGATCCGAGATCAGGGTGATTCAGGTGGAGGAGACGGAACAGCCGGCTCTCGAGAAGCCGGACTGGTCCTTTCTCAGAGGCGAGGACGACAGCGACGTCCTCTCGAGCTTCATGGAAGAGCCGACACCCGTGGACTGACCCGGCTCAGTAGAGGAACATCGGCTTGCCGAGCACGTGACGAACCTTGGGCCGATAGTTCTCGAAGTCATAGAGCTCATCGACATCCACCCGCTTGACCCCTTCGCTGGTCACACCGATCGGGACATGGGTGTAGGTGCCGCCCCGAAGCGCCACCATGCGCCCGTGGCTCCCTTCCATCGCCAGGTCGGCAGCGGTGACCGCATAGTTGGTCGCCACCATCAGGTCGAGGGAGTCGGGCGCCCCCGATCTCATCAGATACCCCACCTGCTGGTAGAGGATGTCCTGACCGGTCCTCTCTTTGATCAGCTCGCCTATGAGCGCCCCCACACCGCCCAATTTGCGATGCCCATATGCATCCGCCTCACCCGACAGGACCATGTCCCCCTCGATCGAGGCTCCTTCGGAGACGGTGAGCATCGAATAGCCAGAAGGGTTGTGATCGCGATCCTGGACGAGGAAGTCACAGAGGCGGTCGATATCGAACGGCACCTCTGGAATCACTGCCCGGTCGATACCGGCGAGATAGGCCGTGATCAGCGAAGTCTCACCCGAGTAGCGCCCAAACAGCTCCACGACCGCGATCCGCTCATGTGACCCGGCGGCGGTTCGAAGGTTGTGGATGAACTGGACACCTCGGGAGACGGCCGTCGAAAAACCTATGCAGTAATCGGTGCCGTGTACGTCGTTGTCCATCGTCTTGGGTATGGCAATCACCGGAAAACCCTCCTGGTGAAGCCTCAAGCCATACGACAAGGTGTCGTCGCCGCCAATGGGGATCAGCACATCGATCTTGGCCCGGTCCAGCACATCGAGCACGTGCCCGGTCAGGTCGTGCGGTTCGTCCCCTTCGATCCACTTGTCGAGAAAGGGAGGTATCTCCTCTGTCTTCATGCGCCCCGGATTGGTTCTCGACGTGTGAAGAATCGTCCCACCGGTCCGATCGATCTTCCGGACGTATTGGATGTCGAGTGGGACCAGGTTGTCGGCAACCGAGTCCTCGTCCTCGAGATCGACCGACGAGAGACCACCCCAGCCTCTTCGGATCCCGATCACCTCGTGACCGTGATCGGCCACCCTGGTCACCACGGCCTTCACACAAGCGTTGAGACCGGGGACGTCACCGCCACCGGTGAGGATTCCAATCCGCATGCTTCTCCAGTCCTCTCGTAACAATGAATGACGGTAGATGATCCGTCCCGAGGTTCCGCCCTCGGACGGGCTAGTGGCGTGTGGAGATGCTCGAGCCGGTCAGGAGCCGACGGCCTCGGCGAACTTCGTCGTGAGCTCCAGCCAGGCGGATTGGGTGCGTCTTCTCCGCTCGGCACCAGGTGCGCCCAACCTCTCGAACCCGGTCTGGACCAGACGAACCCGAGAACCGGTCTCGGTGCCCGCGAAGGTGACTTCTATCTCTGTGGCCTGATCCGGGTCGAAGAAGAGATGCCACCGGTAGGCGAGCCGGGACGGCGGGTCCCAGGCCACCACCTCTCCCCAGTCGTGCTCGGTCCCGTCAGGGGCGCGCTCGAAGATCCTGCCGCCGACCCGAGGCTCGAAGACGATGGCGAGGTCGGCCGATCCGCTCACGGTATGTGAACGCGGCCACCAAATCGACGTACCGGCCGTCCACACGTGAAAGGCTCGCTCCGGAGGTGCCTCCACCTCGAACTCGAGGACGATTGGCTCAGTCACTGCTTCCCCTCCAGATTCTCCGCCGCGATTCGGAAGCGGACGGTTGCCTCGCCCCACACCTGCAGCATGTAGTCCCGGACCTGTTCGACACCGGCCGCATGCAGTCCGTATATCCGACGTGTGCCGTCCGGTCGATCTCTGACGAGCCCAGCCTCTTTGAGCAATCTCAGATGACGGGACACGGCCGGCCTGCTGATCGGAACCCGGTCGGCGATCTCTTGGACCGACAGCTCACCTTGCGCCAGGGTCTCCACGATGGCGCGTCGGTGGGGATCACCCAGGGCGTCGAAGGGGTCGTGAGCCAATTCCATCCTGCTACCGTAACAATACGGTTACCGAGTTCCTGGGAGGCCTCATGTCAGCGGCGGCGCCATTCACCGGTTCGGGAACGGTCGAAGACCCGTGGGTTCTCAAGACCCCGAGCCTGGGCTCGGAGATCATGATGCACAAGGAGGAAGACCACGATCCCCCCATCCTCGTTTGCACGGTGGGCAAGACCATCCTCCACTATGACCTCAGGATCATCGATGATCTCCACCAGTGGCTCCAGGAGCAGGGCGACTGGGTTCCCCTTGGCAATGCCGATGAGCAGAAGCCGGCGACCGAGGGGACTGTGGAGGCCTGGGCTCGATCGCCCGAGAACCCGATTGGGGGCTGGTACGGGCTGAAGAAGGGCTTGCGCGGAAGAGTCGGCAACTACGTCCCACCGGTTTTGGAGGCCCTTGGCCTGGCCGAAGTCGAGCACAATGCACGCGGGAACCGTATGCGCGCCATCTGAGACGACGCTGGAGCCCATGCCGGACCCCATCGTCTGCTCGAACGCGAGGGGCCCCGGCCTCCCAGTCCGGGGGCCGGGGCCTCTCTAGCCGCCAATTTGGGGTGCTCAGCCGGAAATCGCCTGGTTGAGGACCGCCTGCCCGAAGTAGATCACGAAGGCGAGGGCGACTACCCACATGAGTGGATGGATCTGCGCCAACTTCCCCTTCACCACCTTGATCAACACGTACATGATGAATCCGGCGCCGATCCCGACGGTGATGCTGAATGTCAGGGGCATCAGAACGATCGTGAGCAAGGCCGGGAACCCCTCTTCGACATCGTCGAAGTTGATTCCCTTGATCAGGCTGCTCATGAGGAACCCAACGAGGATCAGAACCGGGGCCGTCGCCTCGAAGGGGATTATCTGGGCCACCGGCGACAGGAAGATCGCCACCAGGAACAGGATGCCCACCACCACCGAAGTGAGACCGGTGCGGCCGCCCTCGGCCACCCCTGCTGCACTCTCGATGTAGCTGGTGTTCGAGCTGACCCCTGCGGCACCACCGGCTGCGGCCCCGATGGAGTCGATGAACAGCAACTTGCCGACACCCGGGATCGACCCATCCTCTCCGGCGAGGCCGGCCTGCTCGACTATGGCCGTCGCGGTGCCCATCGTGTCGAAGAAGTCGGTGAGCATGAAGCTGAAGATCGTCAGGGCCGCTGCCACGAATCCCAGCTGCGTGAAAACGTTCCCCAGGTCGAACGAGCCCAGTGTGTCAAAGGTCGGTGTGGCGGTGAATGTGTCGGGAAAGGACGTGATGCCCAGGATCAGGCTCAACGCGGCCGTGATCAGGATGCTCAAGACCAATGCCCCGGGGACCTTCCTCACATATAGGACCACCACGATCAGGAGACCGAGCAAGGTCAGCCACGCCGCATTCGTGTTGGGGAAGATGAACTCGACCGGGACGGCTCCGCCCTCCGGAATGCCGATCAAACCACCGTCCACGAATCCGATGAAGAGGATGAACAGCCCGATTCCGACACCGATGGCCCGCTTCAGGCTCAACGGGACGGCGTTCATGATTGCCTCGCGCAGCCCGACCAAGACCAGCGCCGCCACGATCAATCCCTCGAGCACGATCACACCCATCGCCCCTTCCGGGGTCAGGCCGTTGCCCAGCACCAACCCGAAGGCGACGGCGGCATTGATGCCGAGACCGGCGGCCATGGCCAGCGGATAGTTGGCGACCACCCCCATCAGGATGCTGAGGAGCCCCGCCACCAGGGCCGTGCCGGCGGCGACCGCCCCCGGGTCCAGCCCGGTGGCGGACAGGATGCTCGGGTTGACCAGGATGATGTATGCCATCACCAGGAACGTGGTGATGCCGGCCCTTATCTCGGTGCCGACACTCGTGCCTCGCTCGGTGAGTTTGAAGAATGAGTCCAGAGCTGATCCATCCGGACCGCTCGGGCTCTTTCGCTCGACCGTATCGGTCATGTCTCCTCCCAATTCGCTCGACGCCGGTCGGCGTCGCATCTCTGACCAAACCTATGCGAATCGAGTTACAGATTTTCAGAGAAAGGAGCGGATCAGCCAATAGGCGGTCATGCCGGCGAGCAGTGTCCAGATGTGATTGCGAGTCCGGTAGGCGACGAGCCCACCGATCAGGAACGCCGAGAGCTCGGGGATGCCGACGGCGACTCTTCCCTGATCGTCGATCAGGAGGGCGACCACCAGCGAGGCGAGCACCGCCGGTGCCACGAACTGAAGCGCCACGAGGACCGAATCCGGGATCCGCCTCTTCGCCAGGGTGAGAATGAAGATGGAGCGGCTGAGATAGGTGCCGACGCCCACCGCAACCACCGCCAGGAGCTCAATCACGACGGAGCCTATTTGCCATGGCGCCGGCCAGGATCCCGACCACGGCGCCCACGAGGAGGCCGCCCCGGTTGGGCAGTCCGGCCGACAGGTAGGTGACCCCCGCCCCGACCAGGGCTGCCACGGCCTTTGGCCACCGGTCGATCCCCAGAACGAGGAGCCCGATGAACAGGATCGGGACCGCGAACTCGAGATTCCAGCTCTGGGGAACGACCGGCCCGATGACGAGGCCGATCGCCGTGGTCAGCTGCCACATCGACCAAAAGGTCAATCCGGCCGCCAGGAAGTACGTCCGGAAGACATCAGGCTCGTCATCGAGGCGAACCGAGGCCAGGGCAAACAACTGGTCGATCAGGACATACGGGCCCAACCATCGGAACCACCGCGGCTGACGCTGGAATGTCGGGGCAAGCGCCGCCGAGTACATGAGATGACGCGCGTTCACCACGAGGCCCGCTGTGACGGCCGCGGCAACGGCCGTGCCTGCTCCGAGCAACGAGATGAGCGTCAGCTGGGCGGCTCCCCCGAAGATGATCCAGGAGCTCGACCAGCCGACCATCGTGTTGATCCCCGACTCCGAGATGGCGAGCCCGATGACCAGACCGAACGGGACCGCCGGCACGAACAACGGCAAGGCGTCCACGACGGCGCGGCGGGCGAGGGAGCGATCGATGGACATGGCGGCACACCATATGCGGCGGCGTGGTTGACTCCGAACCCATGAGCACCTTCCGTCACACCCTGCTGATGAAGTTCACGGATGGGGCGACACCCGACCAGATTCGCGACCTGCTCGAGGCACTGCGGCGCATCCCCGATGAGATGGCTTTCATCCGCCGATACGAGCCGGGATTGGACCTGGGCCTGGTCGATGCCAGCTTCGACATGGCGCTGGTGGCCGACTTCGACTCTGAGGACGACTGGCGCTCCTACAACTCACATCCGGCGCACCTGGCTCTCGTCGACGAGCATCTGCGGCCGATCCTGGCCAAGGCGGTCAGGGTCCAATACGAGGTCGACTAGGCCCGGATCTCCTGTCTCATGAATTGGATGTACGCCACGGCGAAGAGCACGACGGTGATGGCGATCAGACCTACCAGCTGGGGCCAAACCAACGACAGACTCTGATCGATCGACAGGGGCGTTGCCAGGGCTCGATCGATCTGGTCGTACGTGACGAAGCCCAGCGTCCTCACCTCCGGGACCAGCATGGCGGTCGAGGTGTCGTCATAGAGAACGACGGGTGAGACCCGCGAAAGTGCCTGCTCGGTCTGGGCGTTATGCAATGTCGACGCCGGATCGGCGGCATCGACCGGGGAGATGATCCCCGCCGCAAGCTGGGCCAGCAGGCTGCCGAACAGCGCGAGCAGCAGCCAGATCCCGATTGCGACGATGGCCGAGGTGGCCGCACTGCGCAGCACCACGGAGGTGAGCGTGGCCAGAGCCAGCCACACCGCAACGTAGGCGATGGTCCCGATCAGCCAGACGAGCATTCGTGAGGCGTCTCCAGCCGATGGCACCACGCCGAGTGTCACGATTCCCACACCGGCCACGATGAACGCGATTACCACGAGGATCACGCTGATGACCGATAGGCCGGCCACGAACTTCCCATTGATCACGTCGTCTCGATGGATCGGCTGACTCACCAGACGAGGCAGAGTTCCCTGGGAGCGCTCGCCCGACACGGCGTCGAACCCGTAGGCGATGCCGAGTATCGGTGTGAGAAACCCGAGGAAGGTCATGAAGGAGAAGGGAACCGGATCGGCCTGAACGGTGAACAGCTTCAAGAAGAGGCTGGCACCGCTGTTCGTGGCGTCCTCGGCCACTCCCCGCAGGGCTGTTGCGGCGGCGAACACCGTGCCCACTGCCACCAGGCCGAGTATGAAGAGGAGTGCCACGAAACGAGCCGATAGCAGGTGATCCGTGAGCTCCTTTCTGGCCACGACACCCCAGCCGGGACGGCGACGAACCCACTTTTGACCTGACACCGCGGATTGGGCAGTCATACGCCAACCTCCTCCTGCTCGACGAAGTACTGGTGGTAGATGGCGTCGAGATTGGACCCGAGATCCCTGATCTGACGCACGGCGAGGTCGGACTCGACCAACGATCGGACCACACCCGAGATGTCGTGCTCCGGCATCACTATCCGCCACCGACCCGTCCCGGCGGCCTCCATCGAGACCACACGATTAGGCCCGGTGAGCCGGTTGAGCGCGTTGGTCAGCTCCTCCTGGCTGGCATCGACCCGGATCTCGTAGGTCGCCCCGCCACCCTGGAGCGAGGACCCCAACTCGTCGGGTGTCCCCTGTGCCACGATCTTTCCGTTGACGAAGATCCCGACACGATCACAGACGGCCTGCACCTGATTGAGCATGTGGCTGGACAGGAGGACGGCGCGGTCCTCCTGATGGCCGAGCCTCGATATCAGGGCGAGTATCTCGACGACACCCTCGGGGTCTATGGACGCCGTGGGCTCGTCGAGGATGACCACGTCCGGATCCTTCATGAGCGTGTCGGCCACCCCCAGGCGCTGACGCATCCCTCGCGAGTACGTGCCCACCGGCTGATCGCCCGGTTCCACCAGGCCGACGATCTCGAGCAACTCGTCGATACGACTCTCGGCAGAGTCGGGCTCGAGCTCACTGAGCCTGGCTGTGTACCGCAGGTTCTGTCTACCCGTCAGGTCCTCGTAGAAGCCGACGGCGTCAGGCAGGTACCCGACTCGGCGCTTGACGGTCAGGGCATCGCGGGCCGGATCCAGCCCGCACACCCGAACTCTCCCCCTGGATGGGGCGGTCAACCCGAGCAGGGTGAGGATGGTGGTCGTCTTGCCGGCACCATTCGGGCCTAGCAGCCCGAATATCTCGCCGCGGTGGACCTTGAGGTCGATCCCACCAACCGCGGCCTTGTCGCCATACATCTTGACCAGGCCCCTGACATCGATGAGCGTCTCAGCCACGGCCGATCACCGACGACCGAATTGGCGGAAGACCAGGGATAGCCCGGCGAGCGCCAGGACGATGACGGCAATGCCAACCACACCCCAGGCCGCCGACGTCTTGACCGTGGCGCGCACGTCGGTGCTGGCGCGCGCCTCGGGCGTGCTGGCCAGGAACGTGAGGACGTAGTCGCCATTGATGGCATTGTCGGACGGGGTGACCGTGGCAGTGACCGGAACCGACTCACCGGGTTGGACGACGTCGAGACCGGCTGGGTCGAACACGACGGTCCAACCCCGGGGCGGTGTGACCGTGATGTTCACGTTCTCGAGCGGAGCGGTGCCACTGTTGACCACCACCATTGGGAGATCGGTGGGCTCACCAGCTCTCACATCCATGTTCAGCACCTGGCTCTCGGTGGTGAACTGGATGTCATATGTCCCGGTGATCTCCACCGAGAGCTCGAGCTCGGCCGACTGTCCGCCGCCATCCGCCTTGGCCACGATCGTGTACGTGCCGGCGGCTTCCGTGTCCGGGGGATCGACATCGACCGTGAAGTGCCCGGTTCCACCGGCCGTCACCTGGAGACTGGAGGCCTTGGCCTCACCGGAGGGCGTGACATCGGTCTGCCAGCCCGCCGGGGCATCTGCGCCGAGACCGAACTGGATGTCCTGAGGGGTGCTGTTGTCCAAGTCGACGTTGAAGCTGAAGGTCGAATCGGAAGGGCCACGCAACGCAGGGAAGTCCGTGCTCAGGGTCACTGTCCCACCCGCCTCCTGGGCGACATTGATCGAGAGATCGAGCGTGTCGGTCTTGGAGCCGTCAGAGGCCTTCAACGAGACGCCATAGCTGCCTTCGGCGGCATCGTCGGGGACATCGACGCTGAAGTCGATCTTGAGGTCGCCGGTCGAGCCGATCTGGACCTCACTCACCACGAAGCCGCCCCCTCGTATCTGACCGCTCCACCCGTCCGGCAGCCCTGAGGCCTCCAAACCCACCGTGTCGCCTACCGGCCCGGTGACGTCGACGCTGAAGACCGCCGAGTCGCCGGGTCGCACCGAGACTCCCGTATAAGGGGTGGTGATAGACATCTCCGTCGGTATCTCTTGTGCAATTGCCGGCATTGCAAGGGTCGCCACCATGAGGGCAGCGACGGCCGACAAGCGTGTTAGTCGCATGATTCCTTCTCCCATTCCGCTGGTACATCGTGAAGACGGGCTCGCTGTGGATTCGTGGAGCCCGCCGACGCCGTGAAGGCGTCGTCATCTCGGCTTCATCGGGCTGCTACGGGCCCGGTGCGGACCTCGGTGGACCATGAGGGGAGGGATGGCCATCGGCCAGCGCCTCGGTGTCCTGTCGATCGGTATTCGTCAACTGCGAGCAAGCAGACGGCATCTGCCCACCTCTTCGATCATGTTGCCTTCATTTGACGAGGAGTCGATCCTCACCCGACGAGTGAACCCAGGAATCGTTCGAAACTTGTAAACGCCAGAGAGCGTTCATTGTTAACAAATGTAAGCGGGTGGCTCAGCCGAAATCAGCCGGCGTCGAGCTTGACCGCCTCCAGGGCGATCTCCACCATCTCGTTGAACGTCTCCTGACGCTCCTCGGGGCTGGTCGATGCCCCGGTCCTGACATGATCCGACACCGTGGCGATGGTCAAGGCCCGCCCGCCCTTCTCGGCCGCAACTCCATAGAGACCCGCGGCTTCCATCTCCACGGCGAGGACGCCCATCGCCTCCATGCGATCGAACGCCTCCTTGTCGGGGTTGTAGAAGAGATCGGCCGAATGGACGTTGCCCACTTTGACCGAGATCCCCTTCGTCTCCGCGGCCGTCGCCGCTGCCTGCAGTAGGTCGAAGTCGGCGGTGGCGGCGAAGTCGTAGCCCCCATACCTGGCCC
>JBAULI010000093.1:0-4575 GCA_049578105.1 Acidimicrobiia bacterium
TCAGTTGAAGCTCTATGTCGCCGGTGCGGCTGGGACCGGTGATGACCACCAGGTTGGCGGTTCGTCGCGCCGAATCGGGGTTTTTCTCCGCCCAATGACTCAAGGTCCGAGCGATGGAGGAGGCTTCAAGCAGGACGACATGTGTCTCCGGGATCAGACTCGCCATCCGGGGCCGCCCCTGCCCATGGTCCAGCACCACGCTCCCGGACTCGGCGAGACCGGCCATGGCTCCGGTGAGACCCACCGCCAGATCCGAATACGCCAGCTGATCCTCGAGACGGCTCGCCGAGCCGATCCGGTGGTCCAGCCGTCGCCAACCGTCAGCAGCGAGAGCGGCGGGAACACCGGGAACCGGTAGGTCGTCCCATGCCACGAAGGTCTTCGGCTCCGTCGAGGCGATGAGCCTGGTCACCATCGCCGGCACTCGGTATCGCGCCACAGGGCCGTGGACCTGGGCATCGACGGACCGAGCTCGCTCGCCGAACAGGGCCAACAGGTCGACCTGGCCCATCTCGGGGAGCCGGTCCGCGATGGGTGCGACGGCGGGAATGCGGCCCGACGCCATCGAAGCGGCCACTCGCTCCAGGAATCGCTCACGATCCACGATTCGAGCTCCACCACTCTGAGAAGGACTGGCGCGACGGGCGTGGGAAGTCGCGATATGTGGTCCAGCCCCGCGCCGGCCCCGGCAGGCGTCGAATCCAGCCGCGGGCCGAGACGAGCCCCGCCAAGCGTCCGGCCCATCGCTTGGCCCGACGCCATCTCGAAGGGACGGCGGTCATCCTCGCGTAGACGCCCATGCCCCGGTTGAGCCAGCCAGGCAATCGCCCTTCGACCGCCGCGGTGTGCCGCAGTCCGAGGAGCATCGTGGGGATTTGGATTCGCACCGGGCAGACCTCTTCACATGCGCCACAGAGTGTGGAGGCGAAGGGAAGCTCCCACCATGGGTCCATGCCATGGAGCCCGGGAGTGACGATCGACCCGACCGGCCCTGAATACACGGTCCCATAGGCGTGACCACCGACCGTGCGAAAGACCGGGCACACATTGAGACATGCCCCGCATCTGATGCAGGCGAGGATCTCCGCGGTTTCCCCTCCGAGGATCTCAGATCGCCCGTTGTCGATGATGACGACATGGACCTCTTCGGGCCCGTCGGGGTCGGTGGGGCGTCTGGGGCCGGTGATGACATTCGTGTACACGGAGAGCCGTTGACCGGTTGCCGATCTGGCAAGCACCTCGAGGATGACCGCAGCATCCTCCCATCGGGGGACGATGCGCTCCATGCCCATCAGGGCTATATGGACCCGAGGTGCCGTGGTCGTGAGTCTCCCGTTGCCCTCGTTGGTGACCAGGACGATCGTGCCCGATTCGGCGATCGCCATGTTCACTCCCGAGATGCCGGCGTCTGCGCGAAGGAACTCATCCCGGAGATGCGCCCTGGCGATCGCATTGAGCAGGGCTGGGTCGTGTGTCTCCTCCACACCCAATTTCTCGGCGAACAGCGCCCCGACGTCCTCCCTGGTCATATGGAGCACCGGGGCGATGATGTGACTTGGCGTGTCCCCCGCCAGCTGGACGATGAACTCGCCGAGATCGGTTTCGACGACGTCGAATCCGCGCTGTTCCAAATACGGATTCAGCATGATCTCCTCGGAGACCATCGACTTCGACTTCACGATGGACTTGGCATCACTTTCGGTCAAGATCCGGGTGACGATGCGATTGGCCTCTTCGGCGTCGGAGGCGAAGTGAACCTGGCCACCGGCGGCGGTCAATTCGTCGGCGAAACTAGCGATCAGCCCATCGAGTGCAGCCAATGCCCCGAGACGGATGGCTCGAGCCCGATCTCGCAGGCTCTCGCCGATCTCCAGCTCTTCAAAGGCCGCCTCCCGGGCCGATGTCATGTGACGCATCCCGCGATCGACCGCTCTGGCCTCATGCGTGCCCACGAGTCTCTCGGCACGGTCTACGAACGTCACCATCTCGGCGCTCACCGCCGGTCTCCCGAAAGGATCTCGGCGATGTGTCTCACTTCGATCGCAGAGCCCCGGCGCCGAAGCCCTCCCTCGAGGTGGATCAGGCAGGAGACGTCGCCCCCGACGAGGATGTCGGCACCCGAGGCCTCCACACGATCCAGCTTCTCGTTCATGATCGCCGCCGAGACGGGTGGCATTTCGACCGCGAAGAGGCCACCAAAGCCGCAGCACTCCTCGGCGCCGTCGAGAGACACCGTGTCGAGCCCGGCAAGCAGCTCACCGGCTTGAGCCTTCAAGCCCATGCCGCGTAAGCCATGACATGAATGGTGATAGGCGATGACACAACCGTCACAGGACGCATCGGGCTCGACGCCGAGGTCGTCGACGAGGAACTGTGTCAGCTCACGCACCCTGGCCGCCACTGCCCGAGCCTCATCCTCTCGCTCCGTTCCGGCGAACAACTCCAGGTAATGCTGCGACATCATCAAGGAACACGAACCGGAGGGGAGCACGATCGGACCCTCGGTGGGCGTCAGCACATCCAACGTGTGCTCCGCCATCGTCCGGGCATCATCGTGCAGCCCCACGTTGAAAGCGGGCTGGCCGCAGCAGGTCTGCCCCTCGGGGAACTCGACGATGCATCCCGCATCCTCGAGGACCGCCAATGTGGCCCGGCCGACCTCGGGAGCCAGGGCATCCACGAGACAGGTCACTACCAACTGAACCGTCGGCCCATCCATGGTGTGAGGTTATTGCCGGGACCGCAGACATCGCGGCACGACATCGCAGACGTCTAACCTGTCGGCGCCGACCCAAGGGTGGCTAGGGTTCCGGCCGTCCACACGGTGTCTGGTCCGAGCGCCACAGAACGCCCGCATCTCGGGCCCGCACCTCACTGGACAAAAGCCTCGAGGGGACAAGTTGGCACGACTTCGACGCGTGCCGACAAGGAGAGAACGATGTCCAGACCCCGGCCGGAGCACACCGGCGCCATCTATGTCGCCCTGTTCGTGACAGTTCTCTGGTCGTCCTCGTGGATCTTGATCCGCTGGGTCCTCGACAGCGAGGAGCTCTCACCGGTTCTCTTCGCCGGGCTTCGATACGGGCTGGCGGCATCCGTCCTGGCCGGGTTGATCTCGTCTGGCAAACGCACGAGGGGCGAGATCCGTGTCATGACGGCCGCCGACTGGCTCTATCTGGGAGGGCTTGGCTTGGTGTTCGTCTCCGTGGCCCAGGGTGCCCAATTCGTAGCCATCGCCAGTCAGCCGGCAGCAACCTCGAGTCTCGTGCTGTCCCTGACCCCCCTCGTGGTTGCGATCAGCTCGACGGCGGCGCTCGGAGAAGCCCCATCATTTCGTCAACTGGCCGCCTCGGCTGTGATCCTCATCGGCGCCCTCACATATTTCTCCGGCGACCTCGGATTCACCACGGTGGGGATGATCGCCTCTGGTGTCGGGCTGGCTGCCAACGCCGCCGCCTCACTGATGGGACGCCAAGCCAACAGGGGGCGTCGTCAATCGCCGTTGGTGGTGACCGGAGTGAGCATGGCCATCGGCGCCATCGCCCTCCTGACGGTCGGGCTGGCAACCGAAGGCATGCCCCACTTGAGCCCGAGAACCTGGTCGATCATCGCCTGGCTGGCCCTGGTCAACACCGCCCTTGCCTTCACGCTCTGGAATCGAAGCCTCCAAATCCTGACCGCCACCGAGTCGGCGGCCATCAACAACACGATGCTGGTCCAGATCGCCTTGTTGGCTTGGATCTTCTTGGGTGAGTCGCCAGGCCCGCTCGACATCATCGGAATGGTTCTCGTCTCCGTCGGTGTCTACCTTGCCCAACGCAAACCTGTCGAGGCAACGGGCTCCACGTGACCAACCGATACATACTCCCGGTCTCCGGTGCCGGCCTGAAACGGCGTCTGACGCAACTGACCTTCGGGCTGGTCCTGTTCGGGGTGGGGATCGGCCTGATGCTCCAATCGGGTTTGGGCCTGCCACCGTGGGACGTGCTCCACCAGGGCCTCGCCGAGCAGTTCGGTCTCACGGTCGGAATATGGTCGATAATCGTCTCGGTCGCCGTCCTCGCCCTCTGGCTCCCCCTTCACGAGCACTACGGGCTGGGGACCTTGTTCAACGCCCTCATCATCGGTGTCGTGATCGACGTCACCGCCGCGGTCGTGGCGGAGGCGGGAAACAACACGATCGCTGGGGTCATGCTCGTCTCCGGCATCTTGGCGATCGGGCTCGCTTCGGGGCTCTACATCGGTGCGGGGCTGGGACCGGGGCCAAGAGACGGGTTGATGACCGGCATTGCCAAACGCGGCCCATCGATACGTCTGACGCGGTCGGTGATCGAGGTCACAGTGCTGTTGATCGGTTGGCTATTAGGTGGGACCTTTGGAATCGGGACCGTCGTCTTTGCTCTCGTCATCGGTCCCCTCGTCCAATTCTTCCTGCCCCGCCTGACCATCGAACCGGCTCATCCCGAGGATCCTTGGGATCACCCGGCGCGTTGATCACCTCGGCCTAGGGATTGAAGGCCCTGATCAAGAAGGCGGCCATCTGCCCACGGGTGACCGGCTGGTCGGGACAGAAGC
>JBAULI010000094.1:0-1872 GCA_049578105.1 Acidimicrobiia bacterium
TTGGTCCACCTGGTCGTGACCCTCAACGAGGGAGGGGGACAGTTGATCGACGTCCAGTGGCAGACACCACACCTGGAGTCTCTCGGCGCGGTGGTGATCGGTCGAGATGCCTACTTGGAGCGTCTGCAACCCGCCCTCGAGGGCCTCGATCCATTCCGGGACGCGGGACGCGAAACCAGCTTGTAGAGTCGACGACAGGTCTCTGGAGGAGCTGTTTGCAGGTCGTCGTTGCCGGAGTCGATCTAACTGCCATGGGCCGGCGGGTCGCAGACCGAGCCCGGATCGTGGCCGAATCGTCGGGCGCCACCCTCATCTTGATGCATGTGCTCGAGCCCGTCGCCGAGGCGATGATCGAGCCATCACTCGCCAAGCTGCTCCGTGAGCACCAGACCGAGCAGGCGGAGAAGCTGGCCGGCTGGGTCCAGGAGCGGACCAACGTGGAAGTCATCCTCGACGTCACCAAGGGCTCGCCCTCGTGGGAATTGGCCGCACGAGCCAAGAAAGCCGGCCTGGTCGTCGTCGGATCCTCCTCGATCGATGCATTCTCGGTGGGGCCGGTGGCCAAGCGGGTCGCGCGCAAAGCGACGACGGACACCCTCATCGTCCGGAGACAGCCGCGGGTGCCCTATCGCAGGATCGTGGCCGCCACCGACTTCTCGGAGCAGTCTCGGGTGGCGGTCGAGCGCTCGCTCGAGCTGTTTCCCGAGGCGGAGGTCACCGCTCTGTATTCCCTCCCTTCCCGATTCGACCCGATCCTGGCGGAGGCCGGCCTCTTCGACGAGGAGATCGAGGCATCACGGGAGGCACGGCTCGCCAAGGCCGAGGAGCGAATGGCCGAATTCGCCGACATCTGGGAGGGCAAGGTGGGCACTCTCGTCGTCGACGGCCCGCCGGCCAAGACGATCGAGGAGGCGGTGCGCAGACGTGGGGCGGACCTGGTGACGGTCTCGAGCCGTGGCGCAACTTCGACCCGGATGGTCCTGCTCGGAACCGTTGCGGAGGGCCTGGTGACCGAAGCGCCCTGTGACGTGCTGGTGGCCCGTGCCGGGGTGGCATTCCGCCGACCCTGACATCAGCCATCTCGGGCGGTCATTCCTCGAGTCTCGCTCCTACCCGAGGGAACGTGAGTGTGAAGGTGGTGCCCGCGGGGCTCGATTCGATTTCAATGGTCCCGTTGGCCCGGTTGACGATGGTGTGGACCGTGTGAAGACCCAGACCGGTCCCCTTCCCGGGCTCCTTCGTGGTGAAGAACGGATCGAAAGCCCGTTCCCTGGTCGCCTCGTCCATGCCCGGTCCCGTGTCGGCCACCCGTATCACGACGCGATTCTCGTCACCCGATGCTGAGATCGAAAGCGTGCCGTGGCCATCCATGGCATCGGCAGCATTGTCGAAGAGGTTGGTCCAGACCTGATTCAGGTCCCGACCCGAGGCCTCGATATGCGGCAGGTCGGGCTCGAAATCGAGCACGACATCCACCCCTCGCAGTTTGTGCTTCAACAAGATGAGGGTGTCGTTGATGCCTTCCGTCGGGTCTATCTCCTGGATCGGCGCCTGATCGAGGAACGAGTAGTTCTTCACGACCCGGACCAATTCGGAGATCCGGCCGACTGCGATCCTGGCTTCTTCCAGGAGTTGGGCGGCCAGACACCGCAGTCCGAGCCATCTGGCGAAATCGCGTGTGGTCTCGGGCTTGAGGTCCTTGGTGGCCATCTCCAGTTGGGCCACTCCGAAACCGTCGGCCACCAGAGCCGATGCCAGCTCGAACCAGTCCTCCACATCGTGCTCTTCGAGCCAATTGCCGATCTCGTCTTCCTGTTCCGAGCGCTGCAGGGGGTCGAGGGATTGGGGCTGGGCAGACGGCACGTCGAGGGC
>JBAULI010000095.1:0-17372 GCA_049578105.1 Acidimicrobiia bacterium
GGGAACCACCATCCGTCTCGCCCAAAGAGGCCGTGTAGCGGACGCAACGTCGCCCTGAGGTCGAGTGGGCCGTCTGCCGCTACCGCGCGTGATCGGGTGTGCATCAACGGCCCCGTGAGAGCTACCAGCGCTCCCGATGGACCACCTCGTCGAACGGTCGGCGCTTCGGATGCAGAATCGGCTTCAGCGGTCTGTCGGCCGGATAGCCGAGGCTGAGTAGCCAGGTGAGACGTTGACCCTGAGGTAACGCCAGAACCTCCGAGGCGAGGTCGTAGTCGTGAACCGAGGCATTGCGACTGCCGATGCCGAGATCTGCCGCCGCGATCTGAAGTGACATGGCGGCCTGGCCGAGATCGAAATTGATCGACGCGCTCTCCCGCGGGTCCTCACTGTGAGGCGCCACCAGGCCGATGGCGGCGGCGGCACCGGCCACATGTGCCGCGCCTCTCCACACTTCGGACACACGTCGCAACTGTTCGCGATCGGTGATCACCACGAAGTCCCACCGCTGCTCGTTGCGCGACGATGGAGAGCGTCGTCCGGCGTCGAGGATTCGATTCAGGTCGTCGGGTGCGATGGCTCGGTCTTCGAATTCCCTGACTCCGCGGCGCGCCCTTATGGCATCCCATGTTTCCATGGCCCGACCGTAGCCGTCCGGTGCGGTCCGGTGAGATTCCGCTCAGGCGGGGACGACCTCGACGGATATCCCGTTGAGCACCGCGTTGCCCGAGACCGGGTCCATGTCGCCCGTAGACAGTCGATTGCTGTTCACGCCCGGGCGAGTCGCCGCAGTTCTCAGCCGGGCGCCGTCACGGTCATGGCCCCAGCCGTGTGGCAGGCTGACCACCCCGGGCATGATGGTGTCGGTCAACGTGAGGGTCGCGACCAGCGTCCCGGCGTCGGATGTCACCTTCACAGTGGACAGTGAGCCCACTCCCATTCGCTCCGCATCGACAGGGTTCATCTCGAGAGTGCATCGCTCCCGCCCTCGAAGCAGGACGTCGATGTTGTGCATCCACGAGTTGTTGGACCGAACATGTCGCCGCCCCACCAGGACCAACCCGTCGGCGGCGTGCAAGTCGGCACGCCTCTCGAGACGCCCGATGTCGTCCACGATCGCCGGCGGAGTCAGCTCGATCTTCCCCGACGCTGTCATCAACGACCCGGGCAGCCGGGGCTTCAGAGGGCCCAGGTCGATACCGTGTGGAGCATCCCGAAGGGCTCGAAGGCTCAAACCATCGGCGACAGGGCCGTAGCCGTCACCGTAAGGCCCGGTCCTCACCAGAAAATCGAGGTATCGCTCCGGCCCACGATCGCCATCTGTCATGGCAAAGATCTCCTCGGGTGAACGCCCGTGCACCTTCGACGCCGGGTCCGCAACGGCGGAGCCGACCATCATCCCGAAAACCGCGTCGTCCAACTCTCCGATGTCCGGGGCGCTGCCCTGGCCGGTCAAGGTGGCGCCCAGCCTGAGCAGGATCTGCCACTCATCCATGGTGTCCTCGGGCAATGGAAACAAGGGTGGGGAATAGTTCGCCACGTTGCGAACGGAGAGGCCGTTGAAGGCGAAGTCATAGTGGCTGCGTCGAAGCGGGGACACCCCGGGGAATATCACGTCGGCGTGACGGGTGGTCTCATTCAGATAGATGTCCAAAGAGACCATGAACTCCAGCTCCCCGAGGGCTTGCTCCAGCCGGTCGCTGTTGGGGGCTGATAGGGCCGGGTTGCCGGCAATGGTGAACAGAGCGCGCAACCGACCGTCGCCAGGCTCGAGGATCTCATCGGCGAGCGTGGAGACCGGGAGCTCCCCTCTCGTCTCGGGCAAGCCCCGCGCCCTGCTGACCCAGCGGCCCATCTTGAATCCACCCTGTCGCCGAGGCTGCTCGTGCGCCGCCAGGGGGAACATCGCTCCCCCGGGGCGATCCAGGTTCCCGGTGAGGATGTTGAGTACGTCGACGAGCCAGGATGCCAGGGTCCCGAACTCCGTGGTGTGGGTCCCGATCCTCCCGTACACGACACCACTCTCTGAGGCGGAGAGCTCACTTGCCAGACGTCTGATCACACCGGGGTCGATGCCCGTTGCGCCGGCCACCCGCTCGGGGCTGAACCCCTCGAGCATGGCGCCGAGGAGGTCCGCTCCCGCAACGTGTCCGGACAGATCCCCGAGGGAAACCAGACCATCCTCGTAGAGGACATGTGTCATCGCGGCCAGGAGGAGGGCGTCGGTGCCCGGCCTGATGAATATGTGCTCGTCGGCCACTTCCGCCGTCCTGGTCCGGCGGGGGTCGACCACGACCACCTTGCCGCCCCGGCCCCGTATCGCCGCCAACCGGCCCGGCCAGTCCGGGGCGGTGGCGAGACTCCCATTCGACTCCAGTGGGTTGGCCCCGAGCATCAGCAGGTAGGCGGTCCGATCGATATCGGGGACCGGGATGAGATCGGGGTGTCCGAACATGAGACCCGAGGAGACGTGCTTGGGCATTTGGTCGACGGTTGCCGCCGAGAAGATGGCCCTGGTCCGCAACATCTTGAGAAACACCCGGTTGTAGAGCGACCCCGACATCGAATGGACATTCGGGTTCCCCAAATACACACCGACCACATTCGGCCCATGCTCTGCGACCAGCGGTGCCATCCGCTCCTCCACCAGAGCGAAGGCTTCGTCCCATCCCGCCGGCCGATGGACACCCTTTTCCTTGATGAGAGGGGTGCGGAGCCGGTCCGGGTCCTCGTCGAGCTGGGACAGGGTCGACCCTTTGGGACATATGTACCCATGGCTGAAGACGTCTTCTCTATCGCCACGAATCCGGATCACGGAGTTCCCGTCGTGGGTCACCTCCAAACCGCACGTCGCTTCACATAGGGGACAGGTTCGATAGTCGATCGATTGCGTCATGACGGGCCTCCGGCGGTGGGTCCCAAGCTACACATCGTCCCGGCGCCGGGGCTACGCATCGGGGCGACTCAGGTGCCCGGAACGCTCCCCCGCGACGTGAGGAGACGTCTCCAATGCGCAAGTGTCGACAACAGGGCATCGGCCTGATCCGGGTAGAGCCGCACGTAACTGCGCATCGGAGGAAGTGCGATCGTGATGTGAGTCGCGCCCATCAGCTCGATGCTGGTGACCCACTCGCCATCCGCCACCACGGCCTCGAATCTCGTGAAGTCGAGAGGCAACGCCGCCGTCTCGAACGCATCGTCGTCGCTGGCCCTCGCCGCGAGGTCGTCCACGTCTGCCGTGCCCTCGGTCGCCTCGACTCGCACTCCGACACGCTTCAACGAACCGGTGTGACGGACCTGGAGCCTGCCCGGCCCGTCCAGATCGGTGGGCGCGCGGACCAGAAATCGTGCGATCTCACTGTGACCGAGGAATCGACGGTCCACCCGTTCCATCACCTCGAAGACGAGGTGGCCGTCTTTGGTGACGAAGCGGGCATGACCCGGCCCCAGATCGACCATCTCGAGCGATGGAAGGTCGCTGGCGAGCAAGGAGAGAAGACGCCCTGCTCGATATGAACGGGGCAGCCGGGGCGCCTTGCCCCGTCTGCCGTTCACTCGACGAGACCCTCCTCGGCCAACAACGCCTCGGGCTCCACCGGCTTCCACGGATTGACCCGCTGCACCCCATACGTCCATACCAGCGCATACAAGGCGCACACACCGAGCATCACGAAGAAGGGCGTGTATATGTCAGACCTCGTCATGCCGGGCGGGGTGATATACCACGCCGCCACCAGCATCCCGGCCGTGGCGAGTATCTGCGGCAGCGGGTAGAGCGGCGTCTTGTAGGGCCTCGGAAGGTCCGGACGCCTGATCCTCAGTAACACGACCGAGATGTTCACCAGGATGTAGCTGAAGATCCACGCCATCACGGCGGCCAGGATCAGGTGGATGATCGAGGGGACGTCCCCATCGAGCAGGATCGCGCCAACTATTCCGATCACCGCGACCAGGGCGATCCCGAGCCAGGGCTCCTTGTAGCGGGGATGCAGATAGCCGAATGCCTTGGGCAGCGTGCCGTCCTTGGCCATCCCGTAGAAGATGCGTGGAATGCCTGCCAGCAACGTGTTGAGTGTCGCCGCCGACGCCAGCAGCACGGCGAGACCGAGCCAGATCCTCCCGAAGTCACCCATGACGGCCCGGGCGAACGCCGGGATGGCGAGGGGTGTGTCCAGGATGAATGTGCCGTCGCCGAGGTCGACGTTCTCCACCTGACGGGCAACCGCGAGCCCGTAGAGGAACATCGCGGCCGCGACCGCGATCACGCCGACGTACATGGCGCGGGGGACCGTGCGGTGGGATTCCTTCAGCTCGGAGGCGAGCGGTGTCACGTACTCCACACCTACGAACAGGAAGAGCGCCAGGCCGACCATGCTGAGAATGGCCGTGAGATCCGTGCCCACGAACGACTCGCCAAAGAGACCCGTGATGCTCGACTCCTTGGCGGTGAAGGTTCCGAGGAGGCCGAAGATGATCAGAGTGCCCCACATGGCGGCAGTCATGGCGATCTCGGTGGAGGCGTATGGCCGGATCCCCAGCATGTTCACCACGGCGAATATGACCAGGAGCACGGCCCCGATCCACCACGACCCAGACTCCTGATACCGCTCGAGGAAGCCGAAATTGAACGAGGCAAACACCCCTGCAGTGGCCGTCTCGGCGGTGCCGGCGAAGATGTGCACGACGAGGTATGCGGCAAGAGTCCCGGTGATGGCGAAGAACCTGCCCATCCCGGCCGCCACGTAGTCGTACACCGATCCTGCCGTTGGTAGGACCCCGGCCGCCTCGGCGAAGCTGGCCGACTGGGCCATCATCAAGATGAAAGCGATCAGGATCGCCCAGGCGAAGACCGGCCCGCCTGCGCCATACCCGGTCTGCGCTGTGAGCAGCACAGAGCCGGCGATTATGAGACCGACGGCTGTCGCCAGAGCCGTGGGAAAGCCGATGGCCGACTTCTCCAGTCTGGTTTCGCGCGAGCTTTCTCCCATGGCCATGGATCCTCCTCAGGTCCGCCGCTGGCGGAAGCTAGCAAACGGCCGCGGTCGTTGACGGCCGAAAGTCGACCGGAGATCTCAGGCGGGGATGAGCCTCACCGGCAGATGTTTGATCCCGTTGATGTGGTTGGAGCGGAGACGGACCGGCTCGCCGAGTAGGACGATCGAGGACAGCCGCTTGGCCAACTCTTCGAGCATCACGGCGACTTCCAACCGCGCCAGGTGGGCACCGAGGCAGAAGTGCGGGCCACCCCGCCCAAAGGAGACGTGGTCATTTGGCGATCGCGCCAGATCGAAGCGATAGGGATCGTCGAACACGGTCTCGTCGAAGTTTGCCGAGGCGAAGTAGAGGGCGACCTTGTCCCCGGCTTGGATGCTGACACCGCCCAGCTCGGAGTCCTTCGTGGCCATTCTGCGGTGGAAGTGGATCGCAGTCGCCCACCTGATCACCTCTTCGGCCGCCTTATTCGTGTCGGCGGTGCCGGAGCGCAGCCTCTCCCATTGCTCCGGGTGCTCGGCGAGCGCCTTCACCCCCGATGTGATCGTGTGCCTGGTTGTCTCGTTTCCGGCTATGACCAACAACACGAAGTAGGTGCCCAATTCACGCTCGGTGAGGGGTCGGCCATCTACCTCTCCGAGGGCCAGTGCACTCATCACGTCTCGTCTCGGATCATGCCGTCTCCTGGATGCGATAGCAGTGGCGAGCTCGAAGGCCTCCAAAGCCGCCGGATGGCCGAACGGCAGCAGTCTCATCTCGTCGGGGTCCATCGACACCAGCATTGGATCGGTGTACTCGGGGTCGTCGGAGCCGATCATCTGGTTGCCGAGGCGAATCAGATGCTCCACGTCGTCGTCCGCCACCCCGAGTATCCGGCCCAGGACCCGGATCGGGACCAGCTCGCTGATCGACTCGACGAGATCGACCTCTCCGGCCGCGATGGCCCCGTCGATGACGTTGGCGGCGAGATGCCGCACGAAGCCCTCATACGCACGCACCGCACGCGGAGTGAAATGGGCCGAGGTCAGGGAGCGAAGCTCACGATGACGGGGTGGGTCCTCCTCGAGCATCGTCCGGCGCGCCTCCAGCTGGTCTTCGTCGAGATCATCGAGTGTGATCACCCCGTCACGCGAGGTGTAGGTCGCCGGGTCCCTCGAAACGGCCACCACATCGGCATGCCTGGTCACGACCCAGAACCCGCGCTGGCCCCGTGGGTGCTCGGCCCAGGCCACCGGAGCATCACGGCGAAGCCGCGCCAGCTCCTCGTGCGGGACTCCCCTCTGCCACAAATCAGGGTCGGTGAGGTCTACGGAGACCGAAGGGCGCTCAGCTCGGTGCGATCTCATCGAGGAACCAGTCGAGCATCCGCCCCAGGGCAGGTTGCGACTCCTCCGACCTCAGCTTGGTCTCCTCGATCACCTGGTTGGGGTCCAGCCCCGCCTCGATCAGCTCTCGATCGCCGCCGGCCTCGCACCACGACGCGAGGAGGTCAGCGGTCATCTCGGGATGGAATTGAACGCCCAGACCTCTCCCCAGCCGATAGGCCTGGATGCCCGCGTCGTTTCGAGCCAGCTCCACCGCCCCGGGTGGCAGTGTGAACGAATCGTGGTGGAATTGGAACCACGGGCCTGACGGGATCCAGGTGCTCGACGAGTAGACGGGCCCCCACCCGTATTCGGCCACCGCCGACTGCTCAACCGTCCCACCCATCGCAGCGGACAGGGCCTGAGCTCCGAAGCAGATACCGAGGATCGGGGTCCCCGAGTCCACGGTCGATCGGATGAATTCGAGCTCGGGTTGCACCCACCCCTGGCAGCGCTTCTCGTAGATGGACCATGGAGCCCCCATCAAGACCACGAGGTCGTGACGTCCCGCCTCTGGGAACTCGGCCGAGACCGCGGGATTCTCCATGTCCTCCACGACCACGAATGGATCCAGCGAGATACCCCTCGTCAGGAGGTGATCACCCACGCGCTCGGGGGTCGACAGTGGGTCGTGCTCGACGACCAGGGCTTGCATCCGGCGAGCGTATCAGGGCCCTCCGTTTCGGTAGCTTCAGGTGGATGAGAGTGATGGTCGACCAGGACGCCTGTGTGGGGAGCGGTCTCTGCGAAGCGACCTGCCCGGAGGTGTTCGAAGTGGACACGACCTCGCATGTCGTGGTCTCCGACCCTCATCCCGGCTTGCACGAGAAGGTGAGGACCGCCGCCTCCGAATGTCCCACCGAGGCGATCTCGATCGAGGGATGAGCAGCACGTCATCAAGACATCGTCGTTGATACTGTTGCCGTCCGTGAGTGAGATCGACTTCGACCGGGTTCGCTTCCTCTGGCCGGACCACCTCGGACTGGCACGTGGCAAATACCTATCGGCCCTGCGCGCCGAGGAGGGTTCGAACCATTGTGTCGCCCTGTTCTCCCTGCAACTGAACCGGGAGATGATCCCGTTCCCGGGCGCTCACCACGAGAGCTTCCCAGACGTCGAAGCCCGATTCGACATCGACGAGATCCGTGCCGGCTGGGAGAAGAGGACCGGAGTCGTGGTGGCCTCGATCACCAAGGACGGCGAGCCGGTGGAGCTGGCGCCACGTTCGATTCTCGAGAGAGTGATCGGCGACTGGAACGCCCTCGGATATCGGCCCCAGGTCGGATTCGAATTGGAGGCTTTCCTGTTCGAGCCGGATGGCGACCAGGGATGGCGCCCGATCCATACACCCGGCTCGTACGTCTATGGCACCGGGACGGCGGTCGATCCGAGCGGGACGATCGAGGAGATAATGAACACCGCCCTTGCGCTCGGCATCGAGTTGGAGTCGGTGAACTCGGAGTACGACGACGGTCAGTTCGAGCTCACACTCCGTTATGAAGACGCACTTCGCGCAGCCGATGACGCCTTCCTGTTCAAAGTCATGTCGAAGGAAATCGCCGCCAAGCGCGGCTATTTGCTGACCTACATGGGCAAACCCATCACCGACCGTGGCGGCAGTGGCATCCATGTCAATTGGTCTCTTCTCGATGAGGCTGGAAACAACGCCTTCTTCGATCCCGGGGCTCCGGAAGGATTGAGCAAGCTGGCGCGGCAGTCCATCGCCGGGATCATCGACAGTCACGTTTCGATGACGGCCCTGGTGGCGCCCACGGTCAATGCCTACAAGCGCCTCCAACCCGCCTCATTGAACGGGTTCTATGCCAACTGGGGGTGGGATCATCGAGGTGTCGCCGTGCGTGTCCCACCGTCGAGAGGTGCCGGGACCCGGCTCGAGCATCGTCTTGCGGATGGGGCCACCTCGGTTCACGTGGCGGCCGCCGCGACTTTGGTCGCGGGTCTGCGCGGCGTCCAAGGCGAATTGGAATGCCCGCCCGCTGAGACACAGGACTGCATCACCGGCGTCGACACGGACGTGACCGTTCCCCTCAGCCTCGGCGCCGCACTGGATGCACTCGAGGAGGACAAGGAGTTCGTGGAGGCTTTCTCCCCCGCCTATGTCGAAGGCTTCCTGGCGATCAAGCGCGCCGAATGGCAGCGCTATATGACTCACACCACGGATTGGGAATTGGCCGAGTACCTCGAGTACTACTGAAAGATGGCGCAGTTCGATCGGCGCGACACCTCCAGGTGTCGGCGACGAGCAGGTGCGCTGCGGAGGGGACATCGACAATGACTGTGATCGACTGGCTATTGGACTCCGATCCGGCAATTCGCTGGCAGGTGATGCGCGACCTCACCGGCGAGCCCGTGGACGTCGTGAACGCGGAACGCGAACGTGTCGCAAACGAGGGCTGGGGGGCGGAGCTTCTGGCTCTCCAACAGCCCGATGGCCGCTGGGACGCCGGGACCTATCGACCGGGTTGGGCCGACGATTCGAAACCGTTCTTCGATGCGTGGACTGCGACACACTTCTCCCTCCAGCAGCTGTGCGACTTTGGTCTCGAGCCAGACAGCCCAAAGGCAGGCGAGGCGTTGTCATTGGTTCGCCAGAACGTCCGGTGGGATGCGAACGGAGCGCCCTACTTCGATGGGGAGACGGAGCCGTGCATCAACGGGGTCGCCCTGGCCATCGGTAGCTACTTCGGTGAAGCCGTTGACGGAATCGCCGAGCGCCTCCTGGGTGAGCAGCTGAGTGACGGGGGATGGAACTGCTGGGCCGAGTATGGGGCGACGGTGTCGTCGTTCCACACGACGATCTGTGTGCTCGAAGGTCTCCTTGCCTGGGAGCGCGCCCAAGGCTCGTCCGACGCGATCGCGTCGGCCCGCTCCGGCGGTGAGGAGTACATCCTGGAGCGAGGTCTGTTCCGCACCCTCTCCACCCAGGAGGTGATCGATCCGAGATTCACGATGTTCTCCTACCCCACCCGGTGGTACTACGACGTGCTCCGTGGCCTCGAGTACTTCCGGTCCACCGGGGCGCCCTTCGACAGGAGATGCGCCGAGGCGCTGGATCTGGTCGAGGGGAAGCGTGACGACGCCGGGCGGTGGCCCCTGGAGAACGTCCACCAAGGCCCAACCCACTTCGAGATGGAGGGACCTGAGGGCTTTCCCAGCCGTTGGAACACACTCCGGGCAATGCGTGTCCTGGAATGGGCGGCCGGCAACTGAGGCTCCTGCGGCTTTGGCCCCCGGTCTTGCGGTTTACGGGCGACCGGAGGCGGGCCTGTCATGGAGCCGTGTCGCTGGCCTAGATTTCTCCACAGGGACCGACAGATCGAGAGAGCCGATGCCACGTATCAGCGGTGTTTCAGTGCGCGAAGGTGGTCTGGGGACGCGAATCGCCTACTTCTTCACCCGCCGCGACATGTCGCGTATCACCGGGCGAGCGCCGGAGCGAATGCTGGAGCCAGTCGAAGTGTATGCACACATACCTGGCCTCCTACGGGCCTACGGCAGGCTCGAACAGGCCACCGGAAGTCTGAGACAGATGGACCAGCGGTATATGGCCCTGGCGGCCATGAAGACGGCGACACTGGTCACTTGCGAGTACTGCATCGACCTGGGGTCTCAGATATCTCGTCGACTCGGTCTCACCGACGCAGAGCTTCTCGACCTCCCCAGATACAAGGACAGTCCCCTCTTCGACGAGACAGACAGGATCGTCATCGACTATGCGGTCGGCATGACCAGGACGCCCGCCGAGGTTCCTGATGAGCTGTTCGTCGAGCTCGCGGACCGCTTCACTGACTCGCAGATCGTCGAGCTCACCCATCTCATCGCCATGGAGAACATGAGGGGGCGATTCGGTATAGGGCTCGACATCGGAGCCGCCGGTTTCAGCGAGGGCATGGTCTGCGCGATACCCATCAAACCCGAGTAGCGGTGGAGCCCACGACGACGGGCCTGACTAGCCCCATGCCACCGGCAGGCTGGTCGGCCCACGAAACTCGAATCCGTGTATCTGGACCTCACCGTCCATGCGAAGGTCGGGAAGCCGTTCGAGAAGACGCTCGACCCCGATCCGAACCTGCTGGCGGCCGATCCACTCACCCAGGCAGCGATGCTCGCCGACCGAGAAGGCGAGATGGGCTCCCTCACCTCGTCCGATGTCGAACACATCCGGATCGTTCCAGCGTGCTGGATCGCGGTTGGCGGAAGTCAAGACTCCGGCCACGATCGAGCCGGCGGGGATGGTGACGCCGCCAAGCTCCATGTCCCGGGTCGTTTGTCGGGTCGCCGTTCCCACCGGAGTGTGAAATCGAAACGTCTCCTCGACCACCTTTCGTAGAAGCGACCGATCGGACTGCACAGCCTCGATCAAGCCCGGCTCCGTCAACAACATGTACATCACCAGACCCACCCCATCACGTGGTTCGTTGATCCCACCGGAGATCATCAAACGGACGTTGTTGACGATCTCGTCCCTGGTGAAGCCGGCTCTGAGGTAGTGGGAGAGCCCGAGACCGTCCGGGCTGGCCTCCAGCTGGTCGAGCTGCCGGCGGAGCGCCTCACCCAACTCGGCATGAGCCCGGGCGGCGATCGCCGCCTTGTCTGGGTCGTTCTCGAAGTTGGCCAGACCGGTGATCACTCCGCGGCACCATCCAGCCAGCTGCTGCCATGAGGCCTGGCGAAAGCCGAGCGCCTCCAGCAGCGTGATGTTGGCCAACGGCTCTGCGTAGGCGGTCATCAGATCGACGCGGCCATCGCTTGCAAACCCTTCGATCAATCGATCGAAGATGACCGGCAATTGCTCCCTGAGCCCTCGACCGGCCTCTCGTCCGGCAAACGGGCCACGCATCCCGCCGGCGAGACGGTCGTGATCCGGCCCGTCCAAGGTCAGCATGTTCTCACCCAGGCATTGACGCAGCCAGCTCGGGTCGGTGTTGGCTGTGAACAGCTCAGGGTGCTCACAGACGTAAACGACATCGTCCCACCGGGTCACCAGCCACATCTCCAGGTTGGGCAGATATGAGACCGGTTCGGTCGCCCTCAACTCGGCCAGGATCGGATGGGGATCCCGTTCCAGGTCCTCGAGGCTGATGTCGGCTGTGTCGATCATGACTCCCCGCTTGAACCTACGCTTCCGGCCCGCAGCGGGCCGGAAGGCCTGGTCAACTGCAATCGGGTTGACCGGCTCCGGGTCAGAGGCCCTTGGGATGCCAGACGGTCTTGGTCTCGGTGAAAGCGGCTATCCGATAGGGGCTCTGCTCCGGACCGTCGGCCGCCGGCAGGTAAACACGCTTGACGTTGTGGACGGCGCCCTCCTGGACCCTTTTGACGAGCCCATCGTCCGCCCCGGTCGCATCGATGCCGTTGACGTCCATGTGGTCTGCGAGCCAGGGAACCAATTCGTCGCGAAAGCCGGTGAGTAGGTTGATCACGCCCGCAGGGACGTCGGAGGCATCTGCCACTTCACCAAACGTGACGGCAACCATTGGATGCCGCTCCGAGGCGAGCACCACCGCCGTGTTGCCCGGCACGAGGATCGGTGCCAGAGCCGTTATCAGCCCGAGGAGCCCCGGCTCATCGGGAGCGATAACACCAACTACACCAGTGGGCTCGGGTGCGGAGATGTTGAAGTAAGGCCCCGCCACCGGATTGAGATTGCCCATGATCTGGGCGAACTTGTCCGCCCAACCGGCGTACCAAACCAGTCGATCGACGGCTCGGTCGACCTCTGTTCCGGCCGCCCGAGCGGACACTCCGGCCCCCGTCAGCTGATCCCGGAACGTCTCGTGCCGATCCTCGAGGGTCTCGGCCATCCGGTAGAGGATCTGGCCCCGGTTGTAGGCGGTTCGGCCGGCCCAACCGGCGACGGCGCCCCTGGCGGATCTGACGGCGTCACGCAAGTCCTTGCGACTGGCTCTGGCCATGCGGGCCAGTACCTCGCCGTCCTCATCGGTAGCGGGGAAGGTACGTCCCGACTCGGACCGAGGAAAGGCGCCACCGATATAGAGCTTGTAGGTCTTACGGACGTCCAGACGGCTCAACCCTCGCTCCAATCGAGATACGCCAGCAGACCATGCCTGCCACCTTCCCGACCAAACCCGGACTCCTTGTACCCGCCGAACGGGGATGTCGGATCGAACTTGTTGTAGGTGTTGGCCCAGACCACCCCGGCCTTCATCTGATCGGCCATCCACAGAATCCTCGATCCCTTGGAGGTCCACACACCGGCCGACAGCCCATACGGGGTGTTGTTCGCCTTCTCCACGGCTTCCTCTGGGGTCCGGAACGAGAGTATGGAGAGGACGGGCCCGAAGATCTCCTCCTGGGCAATTCGATGCGACTGAGCCACGTTCGTGAAGAGCGTCGGCTTGAAGTAGAACCCTCGGTCGGGGAGCACACAGTCCGGTTGGAAGATGTCGGCTCCCTCGCTGACACCCGAGTCGACCAATTCGTTGATCTTGTCCAACTGCTCTCGGCTGTTGATCGCACCGACATCGGTGTTCTTGTCCATTGGATCTCCGACTCTCAGTGTGGACAGTCGGCGCTTCAGCTTGTCGACGAACCGGTCATGGATGCTCTCCTGGACCAGAAGACGGCTACCGGCGCAGCAGACGTGACCCTGGTTGAAGAAGATGCCGTTAATGACGCCCTCGATCGCCTGATCGAGTGGAGCATCCTCGAAGATGACGTGTGCTGCCTTGCCACCAAGCTCGAGTGTCAACCTCTTGCGGGTTCCGGCCAGCTGGCTCTGGATCAACTTCCCGACGGCGGTCGAACCGGTGAAGGCGACCTTGTCGATGTCCTCGTGTGTCACCACTGCCGACCCGGTGGCACCGGCGCCGGTCACTATGTTGAGGACACCAGGGGGCAACCCGGCTTCGCTGGCGATCTGGGCAAAGGCCAGTGCGGTCAAAGGTGTCGTCTCGGCCGGTTTCAAGACAACGGTGTTGCCCGCAGCCAAGGCCGGGGCGACCTTCCAGGCCAACATCAGCATCGGAAAGTTCCATGGGATCACCTGACCGGCCACACCCAGCGGTCGTGGCCTCACGCCCGGGAAGGCATACTCGAGCTTGTCCGCCCAACCGGCGTAATAGAAGAAGTGGCCTGCGACCAGCGGAAGGTCGACGTCGCGTGATTCCTTGATGGGCTTGCCACCGTCCAGGGTCTCGAGCACGGCGAGCTCACGGGAGCGTTCCTGGATCATTCGTGCAATGCGGAACACGTATTTGGCCCTCTCCGCCCCGGGCATAGGCCCCCAAACCTCGTTGAATGCCACCCTGGCGGACTCCACGGCCCGATCGACGTCTGCCTCACCTGCCTCGGCAACCTCCGACAATTGCTCTTCGGTGGCGGGGTTGATGGTCGGGAAGTGCTTCTTCGACTTCGGGTCGACGAACTCGCCACCGATGAAGAGGCCATAGCGGTCGGCGACATCGACGATGTCGGTCGACTCCCGCGAGGTGGCGTACTCCCATCGCAATGGAGTCCGTACCGCCTTTTTGATCTGGGTGCTCAACGTCAATCCTTCGTGAAGTAGTCGGCCGATTGGTATCGGCCCGTCTCGAGCCAGCGAATCTGCATCAGGACGTCATTGAGTAGTGAAGAGGCGCCGAATCGGAACCACTCGGGAGTCATCCAGCCCTCGCCCAGGGTCTCGTTGAGGACGACCAGGTACTTGATGGCGTCCTTGGAGGTGCGGATGCCCCCGGCGGGCTTCATGCCCACCTTCACTTCGGTGGCGTCCATGAAATCCCTGATCGCCTCCAACATCACGAGGGTCACGGGCAAGGTCGCCGCCGGCTGGATCTTCCCCGTCGAGGTCTTGATGAAATCGGCTCCGGCGGCCATCGCCAGCATCGAGGCTCGGCGTACGTTGTCCAACGTGACCAGCTCGCCGGTCTCGAGGATCACTTTCAAGTGCACATCACCGCAGGCGTCTTTGACCCTTCGAATCTCGTCGAAGACCTTGAAGTACTCCCCGGCCAGGAAGGCGCCTCGATCGATCACCATGTCCACCTCGTCGGCGCCCTGGCGAACCACGCGTGACGCCTCCTCGACCTTGAGATCGGTGTCGGTGAGACCGGATGGGAAGTATGTGGCGACACTGGCGACGCGGACACCCGTTCCCTGAGTCGCCTGGACGGCGTACTTGACCATGCTGGGATAGACGCATACGGCTGCGACGGATGGGACGTCGCGATCGATCGGGTCTGGTCTGATCGCCTTGGCGCACATTTGTGCCACCTTGCCCGCGGTGTCTTTTCCCTCGAGGGTGGTCAGATCGATCATCTCGACGATCAGACCTAGAGCCGCTCGCTTCGAATCCCTCTTGATGCTTCGGGTCGACAACGCTGCCACCCGCTCCCTGACGCCGACTTCGTCCACAGAGGGGACGCTGCGGAGAAAGGTGCGCAGAGTGGGGGTGGTCACCCGGTCAGGGAGAATCGAGCTGCGTGCTGGGGCAATGGTCAATGTGTGCCCATGGTACCGATCCCGAAGCATTCACCCCGAGGCGCCGCCTCCAGGCCAGGTCAGGCCGAAGGTTCGCTCAGCAGCCGGTACGAGACGTTCTGGTCCATCGTCATCGACATCTGGAACCCGACGAGCTCGCTGGTGTTCTCGTCGGGGATCATGATGTCCATGCCGATGTTGGCCCCGGCGGTCAGGTCGGACTTCCTCACCAGCCCGGCCTCGGGATCGAACATCGAAGTGGTTTCCGACTTCGCACCGTCGACGGTGATCAAGAACTTGAGCTGATCGACCAGGGCCTGGAACGTTGCCGCCTCTTCATCGGTGGTGTCCTCGGGCATGAACGCCCCGAACAGCCCGGCGAAGAATTCACCGAGGTCGAACTGGATCAGCGACGTGGTCGAGTTGCTCTCGATGACGAGGACATCGTGCCCATCGATCTGATCCGTCCCGGTGACCGTGGACGTGACACTGGTGACTATCGGCTCGTCGCCCATGCCCGGAGTCTCGATGTCCTCGCTCCAGGTGTCACCAACCGCGACCTCTTCGTCTGAGAGGCTCGGGCCAAAGAATTGTCCCGGATCCAACCCAGGCGCCGGGGCGCTCTGCAGCGAGCTGAAGTCACCGAACATCCCACCCAGGGGGTCGGCCGTGCCGGTGTCCTCGGGAATGATGTTGCCCTGCTCGTCGACGACGATCGTCACGTCGACCGGGTCGAGTGAGGCGAAGTCGGGAGCCTGATCGCCTTCCACCGGCTCACCGTCGATGGTGCCCGTGACGGTGACGTCAGTGAAATCTCCGGTTATGTGGACCTGGTAAGTCCCCGGCTCGGGACCATCGGAGATCTCGTGGGTCAGGTTGGCGGTCCCCGTGATCTCGACGGACGCATTGCCCGGGATCTGCTCGTCGCCCATGACCGAGGGGTCGCCTGAAGTGGTCAGGTCGATGTGCTGATCCAGACTCACCTCGTAGCTCAGCTGGGTGCCCGACTCGAGGCTGTAGGAGAGGAGAACCGCCTCGACCGCCGGGGCGGTGGTGGTGGTCTCGGGCGCGTTCGAAGTGGTGGTGCTATCGGCGCTCCCACCGCAGGCGGCGACAGCCAAGGCCACCACGGCGGCGAGAGCCACAAGACGTTTGTTCATAGGACGAGGTTATCGGCATCTCGGTCCTTTTCGTTGAGGGCAAAACTACGGACGCGTAAACCGGTTGACACCCTGGTTTACCCTCTGCCAAGCATGAGTCGTCGAATCCTGGTAGCGGTCGCATGGCCATATGCGAGCGGGCCCCGCCATTTGGGGCATCTCGCCGGTGCCTATTTACCGGCAGACATCTTCGCCCGTTATCACCGTCAGGCCGGCAACCAAGTCCTGATGGTCTCGGGATCCGACGTCCACGGCACCCCGATCACGGTTCGGGCCGATCAGGAGGGTGTCGAGCCACAGGTCATCGTGGATCGATACCACGACGAGTTCCTGGGAGATTGGGATCGGCTCGGGATCTCCTGGGACCTGTACACGTCGACGGGGACCGCCAACCACCATGCGGTGACGCAAGACATGTTCCTGCGTCTCCTCGAAAACGGGTTTCTGGAGATCGCCGAGTCCGAGCAGTTCTACGACGTCGAGGCACAGAGATTCCTCCCCGATCGCTACGTGACCGGCACATGCCCCCACTGCGGATATGCCGAAGCGCGCGGTGACCAGTGTGAGAACTGTGGTCGCACTCTCGACCCGACCGACTTGATCGATCCGAGGAGCAAGCTGACCGGATCAATCCCGGAAGAGAGGAAAACGGAGCACTTCTTCTTTTTGCTGAGCAAGCTCGAGGGGAGGCTTCGAGATTGGCTGGAGCCAAAGGTGGGGTGGCGCAAACACGTCAAGAACTTTGCTCTGGGCATGATCAACGAAGGTCTGCACGATCGGGCGATCACACGCGATCTCGAATGGGGCGTAGAGGTTCCCGTCGACGACCTGGGCCCCGGTAAGAGGATCTACGTGTGGTTCGACGCGGTGATCGGATACCTCTCCGCCTCGAAGGAGTGGGCCGCGCTCACGGGCGACGAGGAAGCGTGGCGGCTCTGGTGGGAGGATCCTGCTGCCGAGTCCTACTACTTCGTGGGCAAGGACAACATCACATTCCATGCCGTGTTCTGGCCGGCGATGCTGATGGGATACGGGGGCCTCAACCTGCCCACCGACGTGCCTGCCAATCAATACGTCACGTTTGGCAGCGAGAAGGCCTCGGCCAGCCGGGGCGTCGGCCGTTCCATCGGCTGGTATCTCGAGCGCCTCGAGCCCGACAGTCTCCGCTTCGCCATCGCCTCTGTCTTGCCCGAGCACAACGACACCGACCTCGGCGATGATGAGATAATCCGGCGGATCAACGAGGAGCTGGTGGCGACGTGGGGCAACCTGGTCAACCGGGTCCTGTCGATGAGCGTACGGTACTTCGACGGCGCCGTCCCACCCCGAGGCACCCCGGATCCCGACGACGAGGAGCTCCTTGCGGTCATCGACCAGATGATGACAGACACGG
>JBAULI010000096.1:0-8847 GCA_049578105.1 Acidimicrobiia bacterium
TGGCAAGGGCCTCCTCGACGGTGGGACGGTCCTCCACCACAGCCTCCTCCAAACCTGCCTTTTCCAGGAGCGATCGCTCGTCGAGGTCGAGAACCGCCGCCAGCGCCGAGATGACCCCGGTGTCCGTTGGCGTCGACCTCTCCCGTTCCCAACTGCGAATCGTCGACGTCGAGCGGCCCACCAGCTCGCCAAGCTTCGCCTGGCTGATACCTAGCTTGGTCCTGCGATATCGGACCGATCGTCCGAACGTGCGCTCAGGCATGCGAGGACGATGGTACCGGAATTCTGAGAATGCTCACTGGGGATTCGATACCCCTTTGCTCTTATGGCAAAACCCATTCCTATGCTCAGACGCCCAGCATGGAGGCGTCCGGACGCCTGGTGGGTCCCCCGGTCTTCAAAACCGGTGAGAGGCCGATAGGTCTCTGGCGGGTTCGATTCCCGTCCGCCTCCGCCACCTCCTGCCGTGGCTCCGCCCTGTCATCTAATCGGCGCCACTCGACGGCGGCGGTTCCGGTGCCGACTGGTGGCACCCCGGCCAAGGGGATGCCATCGGGGCCATGGTCGGGTTCGTTTAGGAGCTGTCCAGATCTCTTGTGACAATGCGAAGTGCTAACCAGAAAGGAGCCATGGTGCGGGTCACCCACATCTTCCCCGATCTCTCGGTCCCAACCCTCGACGACGCCTGCGACTTCTACGTCGATTACCTCGGCCTGAGCGATGAGCGGATAAGGATGGACTGGGTCACCAGATTCCAGTCCCCGGACGGCCTGGCAGTCGTTCAACTCGTCACGCAGGATGCCACCGCGCCCCACAACCCGGCGATCTCTGTCACCGTCGGCGAAGACGTCGACGAGGCATACGAGGAGGCGAGACGACGCGCCTACGAGATCGTCCATCCAATCACCACCGAACCCTGGGGCATACGAAGGTTCCTCGTCCGCGCCCCAGATGGCAACGTGGTCAATATCAACAGCCATAGAGACGCATAGACGTCGACTGTGCCAATGGCCGGTGTTGTTCGACGCAACGCCAATCGTGAACTGTGGATCAGGCCTGCAGATTCGCCTGGATTCACATCCCGGTGGACAGGCTGATGATGTTGCCCTCGCTGTCCTTGAACCACGCCGCCTTGTCCTGGCCGTCGGGGGTGGAGATGACACCGTCGACGGTCTTGCCCATCTCCCCGAAGTCGACCTCCTCGAACGTCACTCCCCTGGCCCTCAGTTGGTCGACGATCTCGTCGAAGTTGTCGACGCTGAACCCGGCCGCCGTCGCCTGATTGGTTCCGGCAAATGCGGATTGGTACACGAGAAAGCTGACGCCGCCGGTCTCGTAGCGAGCGCCGCCGAATTCATCCTCGCTCACCGGCTCCAGACCCAGCTTCTCCGAATACCACTTCTTTGCCCTCTCCATGTCGGAGGCAGGCAGGGCCGCACCCATTGGAGTGTTTTCGAACATGGCGACTCCTTTTGTAGGAAACCAGTCGCCTCCGAAACCTACACCCCCTGCGTGATCAACTCTTCGGTCTCAGGCCGGCCAGATCTTTCGTCCTCCCCCGGGAGGGACGATCCGGTCGACGGCCGCCATCTCCGACTCGGAGAGAAGAGGTCTGAGACCTGCCACGGCATTGGCGGTCGACTGACGGCGGTTGCGCGCCCCGGGAATCACGGTGCTCACGGCCGGATGGCTCCGGGCGAAGCGGAGTGAGAACTCGGCCATCGACTCACCTTCGGGTACGACATCTCTCAGCTCGTCCACGACCCTCAGATCGTCGACGAATTGCCGGTTTTGCCCTGGATCCTCGATCCATTCCCTGCGGAAGTCCCCCTCGGGAAAGGTGTCCGACACCTGGTACTTGCCGGTGAGCAGGCCCATCGCCAGCGAGCCACGCGTGATCACGCCGATCCCATGGTGAGCGCAGAAGGGGAGTATCTCCTTCTCGGCCGTGCGATTCAGGATCGAGTAGTCGGTCTGGAGCGTGGCGCAGTCGCCCCCTTCGGCGAACATCTCCAGGAGCGCAATATCGCTCGTGCTCACACCCCAGGCCTGAACCTTGCCGCTCTCCTTCAAGCGGCGGAAGCCCTCGATGAACACCGGGGTATTGGGCTCCACGTGATCGATGTGGCACTGGATCACATCGAGGTGGTCTGTCCCGAGACGACGGAGAGACTCCTCGACCCCGGCCACCAGTTTTGCCACGGTGTCGTACTGGGAATGGTCGGCCTCGCGGTCGTAGTCGATCCACCCGATCTTGGTGGCGACGACGAAGCGATCCCGACGGCCCTTCATGGCCCGACCGAGCAGTTCCTCGGAGTGCCCCTCGCCATATACGTCGGCGGTGTCGAAGAAGTTGACGCCGGCCTCCAGAGCCGCCTCGATCGCATCCAAAGTTGGGGCGTCGTCGGCCGGTCCCCACTCGCTGCCGGCCACCGCCCAGAGCCCGAGACCGATCTCGGATACCTCCAGCCCGGTCCCCGCCCCAAGCTCTCGCCTATTCATGGTCGCTGCGTCATCCCTCATTCGATCCCCTATCACTCGCTTTTTCTCTCAGCACTCACCCACCCCGTGACAGAAGCGGCCAACCAAGGGCGATCCATCCCACATTGGGTCATTGGCCCCGGGTGCCGTCCCGAGGTCTAGGGACCTTTGGCCCTCACCAGCTTCCATCACCAACCTCTATGTTTGTGATCGTACGGCAACCCAAGGATGGTGTTTTGATGAGAAAGACGGCCTCAATAGCCTCGATGGTCCTCGGCATTTTGCTGATCATCGGGTCGATAGGTACCTGGGTGGTGGTGAGCAACACTCTGCGAGACGAGAAGATCACCACTTCCGAAGATGCGTGTCTCGCGGGAAGGACCGTCGCCGGCCCCTTCACCGCATACTGCGAGGCAAAGGTGATCCAGAAGCACACGATCGAGGCGACCGGTGGCAAGACCTACGCAGAGCTCGGTCGTGACGATCCACTGCGTGAGACGGCTGCGACCAGCTCGTTCCTGAGAGCCTCCCTGTTCACGTCGGTCCTCGCCTTTGGCGTGGCGGCGATGGCGCTGGGGATGGGCATCCTGTTCGTCCTCATCGGTCTGGGCATGAGGGATGTGGAGCAAAGGACGGCGGCGCTAGAGCACACCTGACCGTTCAGTCGACCGGGCGAAACCGGATGAACGGAGCGGTCTCGACATAACGGTCGAGCGAACTCCGGGTCCTATCCGGATCGGAGCCCCAACTCTCGGTGAGGGCACGGAACAGAATCCGTGCCCTCACTTCGCGATCAGGCTCGGGCTCACCGATCACAGGTACGTCTGCGGTCAGGCCGCGTTTGAGGTGAAGGGTGAATTGCGGGTTGGCCGCGATGTTCGCCATCCAATCCCTCTTGAAACCTGGTCTCCCGGTCAGGTAGTGCTCACCGTCGAAGGTGTGGAAGTAGATCTCGATCCGTCGCGGTAGACCGCTCCTGCGACCGATGGTTGTTATGTCGGCGATGCCCCCACCCTCGAGGGCCCGTGCGATTGCGGCATCCATGGCAGGGGGAACCATCAACAGGCCCGGCTTTGTTCCTCAGACCCGTTCTCTCAGGCTCGAGCGGAAGAGCGCTCTCGTCGTTGTGCCTCAGCCACCGCGATGGCCGTCATGTTGACGACATCCGTCACGGATGCATCTCTCTGCATCACGTGGACCGTCTTGGACAGGCCGCTCAAGATCGGACCGATCACCTCGGCGTCTCCGAGCCGGTTGAGGAGCTTGTAGGAGGCGTTGGCCGCGGTCAAGTTTGGGAAGACCAGGACATTCGCCGCCCGACTGAGCGGCCCATCGGGTCGGCGAGCCTTGATCAGCTCGGGGACCACGGCAGTGTCCGCCTGCATCTCGCCGTCTACCGGGACATCGGGTCGGGCATTGCGGAACAATTCGACTGCCCTCCGCACCCGCGCCGGCTCGCTTCCCCCGGCCGACCCGAAGTCGGAGTAGCTGATGAAGGCAACGCGGGGCTCACGATGGAAATCGACCTCGGCCGTGGTGGTCGCCGCCAGCGCAATCTCAGCCAGCTGTTCGGCGGTCGGCTCGATGTTGACGGCGCAATCGGTGAAGAAGTAGGGGGCTCCGCGCACGACGACGAGATAGACCGAGCTGACGATCGAGCGTCCCTGCTCCACTTGAAGCACCTGCAATGCGGGTCGCACCGTTTGCGGGTAATAGGTGGACAGACCACCGATCACGGCGTCGGCGCCACCCTCCCGCACCATGAGACAGGCGTACATGTCCGGATCCTCACACTGCTTCTTCGCCTCGAAGAGGGAGAGGCCCTTGTGCCGGCGGAGTTGCTCGAGCACGACTGCATAGCGATCACGCTCGGCTTCCTCGGCGATCGGATCTACAACCTCGAGACCCTCGATGGAGAGGCCGGCATCGACCGCCAGAGACTCGATCTTGGCGGCATCGCCGAGGAGGATGGTGCTGGCGATCCCCTCGTCGGTGACCCTCCGGGCAGCTCGGATCATCCGAACGTCTTCGGCATGGGGATATACCACTCGCTTCGGCTGCTCCATCGCTCGGGTCGTGATCGAGGTCATCAACCCCGCCGAAGCCCTGAACCGGGTTTGCAGCTCTGTGATGTATCTGTCGAAATCATCGATCTCCACCCGGGCCAGGCCCTCCTCCATCGCCGCCCGGGCAACGGCGGGGGCGACACGGAGCAGGACTCGGGGATCGAAAGGCTTGGGGATCAGGTAATCGGGACCGAACTGGAGCCTCTCCAGGTCATATGCACGCAACACCGAGTCAGGCACCGGCTCCTGGGCGAGCTCGGCCAGCGCGTAGGCGGCCGCCACTTTCATACGCTCCGAGACCCCGCGCGACCTCACGTCGAGAGCCCCCCGGAAGATGAAGGGGAAACCGAGGACGTTGTTGACTTGATTGGGATAGTCGCTCCGACCTGTGGCCATGATGACGTCGGGACGGGCAGCCTTGGCATCCGGATACGTGATCTCCGGATCCGGGTTTGCCAGGGCAAATACGATCGGGTTGTCGGCCATGGCTTGGACCATGTCACCGGTGACCGTGTTGGCCACGGAGACACCGACGAACGCATCGGCCCCCTTGAACGCATCGGTCAGAGTCCGGTCTTCGGTCTCCACGGCGAACTGCTTCTTGATGTCGTTCAGGTCGTCCCTGCCGGCATGGATCACACCTCGGGAGTCGATCATGCGAACGTTCTCCAACCTCACACCCAATTCGATGAAGAACCTCGCGGTGGCAATTCCCGCAGCCCCCGCACCGGCGAACACCACCCGTGTCTTCGAGATGTCCCGACCCGTCAGCTCGAGCGCATTGAGAAACCCGGCCCCGGCGATGATTGCCGTCCCGTGCTGGTCGTCGTGGAACACCGGTATGTCCAAACGCTCACGAAGCGTGGCCTCGATCTCGAAGCACTCCGGCGCCTTGATGTCTTCGAGATTGATGCCACCAACAGTCGGGGCGAGCAGTTCGCAGAATCGGATCACGTCGGCAGGATCGGACGCATCGATCTCCAGGTCGAAGACGTCGATGTCGGCGAACCGCTTGAACAGGACGGCTTTGCCCTCCATCACCGGCTTCGAGGCCAGAGGGCCGATGTTCCCCAGACCCAGGACCGCGGTCCCGTTGGAGACCACTGCAACCAGATTGCCGCGGTTGGTGAACCGGAATGCGGTGTCAGGGTCGTCTGCGATCACCAGACAGGGCTCGGCCACCCCGGGGGTGTAGGCGAGACTCAAGTCCGACTGGGTCGCCGTTGGCTTCGTGGAGCGGATCCCAACCTTTCCCGGCCGCGGTTTCTCGTGATAATCCAGCGCTTCGGAGAAGGTCTTCTTGTCGGCCATGATCACAGAGCCTATATGGCTCGACGGCAACGGCTTCTCGGTTGAGGTCCCGACATGCGACAATTGGGGGACGAATGATGTCCACAGACCTTCCAATCTTCCACGACAACGGTTACAAGGTCATGTCCGGCTGGAGGGTCGGTCATGCCCCCGAGGAATCCACCACCAAGTCCGGGCTGCTCGTTCCGATCGGGACCAAGGACGGCAATGACGCACTCGCACTCGTCGATGTCGAGACCGGCCAGCGATTCTGGGCCGTCCCTACGGGAGCCTGGAGATTCATCTGGCCGGCCACCGGTCAACCGGTGATCGCCGTCCGAGAGTCTCAGATCATCGCCGAGGAGGAACTGGAGCACGTCGGGGATGAGGGCCAGTACCTCTGAGCAGGTCTAATCAGCACGCACGGTCGGCCTTTTCCCGTCATCATCAGGGTGCCGATCCGGGCGACCGACCATGACACAAGACCACGCCTCACGCAGACGCCGCCGGCTGACGGCGACCATCACCGACCTCGAGGTCGCCGTCCAGCGCGCATTCCTGGTCGGAGTCGAGCTTCCCGGGATGAGCACCATCGACGCCGAGCGCTCACTCGATGAGCTGGCGTTGTTGACGGACACGGCCGGATCCGACCCGGTCGACTCTGAGCTCGTCAGGCGTAAGAGCCTCGACCCTGCGACCTACATCGGGGCCGGCAAGGCCGAGGAACTGGCAAATGTGACCAGGGCGCTCGATATCGATGTGGTGATCTTCGACAATCAACTGACACCGGCGCAGCAGCGCAACCTGCAACGTCTCTTCGGTTGCGACGTCGTCGATCGCGAAGGGGTCATCCTCGACATCTTCGCCCAGCATGCCACCACCAAGGTCGGGGCCATCCAGGTCGAGCTTGCCTTGCATCGCTACAACCTCCCGAGACTCCGGGGAAAGGGCAAGAGCCTTTCCCAGCAGGGTGCAGGGGTGCTGGCACGTGGTCCGGGTGAGACCAAGCTGGAAACCGATCGGAGGAGGATCCTCCAACGTGTCTCGAAGTTGGAGCGTGAGCTCAAGGACACCGTGCGTCATCGGGAAACCCAGCGCAAGGCGAGAAAACGCTCTGAGATTCCACAGGTATCCCTGGTCGGTTACACGAACGCCGGCAAGTCGACGTTGCTCAACGCCCTGACCGACGCCGGTGTCCTGGTCGAAGACCGTCTCTTTGCCACACTCGACTCCACGGTTCGCCGGCTAGAGCTTCCCAGCGGAAGACAGGTGCTGTTGGCCGACACCGTCGGTTTCGTTCGACGACTTCCCCACCACTTGGTCGAGGCTTTCCAGTCCACTCTGGCGGAGGTGGCCGAGGCCGACCTGCTGCTACACGTGGTCGACGGCTCCGATCCCGATCCGAGAGGTCAAATAGCAGCGGTGCGGGAGGTCCTGCTCGAGATCGGTGCCGATCAAGTCCCGGAGTTGATCGTCTTCAACAAGGCAGACCTGGTCCCCCCCGCCGCCGCCGAACGATTGGCGAACCTCTACCCCGACAGCGTCATGGTCTCAGGGCTCGCAGGCACGGGTCTGACAACCATGCTCGAGACGGTCGGAGCCCTGCTCGAGAGTGGCCTCGTCACGCTGACCCTCGAGATCCCATACACCCGCGGCGACATCGCCGCAGCCGCCCACCGGGTCGGAGAGGTGATCGGAGAGAAGGCCGACGAGAACGGGCTCATTCTCGAGGTGCGTCTGCCTCCGGCGGTCGTCGCCGGTTTCGAAGAGTTCAGGCGGTGACCGAGTAGTAGGCGGCGCCGACGATGCCGGCGTTGTTGCCAAGAGCCGCCGGGACTGTCGGCACCTGGGCGAAGGTCAGGAACTCCTTGAAGTCCTCCCAATGTTTTGATACGCCACCGCCGATCACGATCAGGTCGGGGGTGAATACCTCCTGCGCCAGAGTCACGTAGTCACGCGCTCGCGCTCCCCATTCGTCCCACGTCAGATTCTCTGTCCTCCGCGCCTTGGCCGAGTATTCGAGCTCGGCGGGGCGAATCGAATTCAGCTCCATCTGCCCCGCTTCGATGTTGGGGACCAGCCGTCCATCGATGATCAGGGCGCTTCCGATCCCGGTGCCAAAGGTGATCATGAGCACCTTGCCACTCGTGCCCTTGGCGGAGCCGAAATGAACCTCGGCGAGGCCGGCGGCATCGGCGTCGTTGAGCATCCGTATCTCCCGACCCACGACCGGCTCGAAGACCTCCACGGCGTTGACCCCGATCCAGGAAGGGTCGATGTTGGATGCGGTCGAGACCCAGCCTCTCCTCACCACGGCCGGGAATCCCACGCCGATCGGGCCTGGTGCGTCGAGCTGATCCACCAACACCCGGATCGCCGAAGCCACTGCGTCAGGCGTCGAAGGCACCGGTGTGTCCTCGCGAAGCCTCTCTCCTATGAGCTGGCCGGTCTCGACGTCGACCACACCGGACTTGACTCCGGATCCCCCCACATCGACTCCGATCCTTCGCTGAGACACGGCGAGCGAGCCTAGTGCCCCCATGACCCGGTTACCCTCGAAGCGCATGACCAAACGTGGAGAAGTGGCTGTGGTGGGGCTCGGCGTGATGGGTGCCAATCTCGCCCTCAACCTCGCCGACATGGGCAATGACGTCGTCGTCTTCAATCGGACCGAGAGCGTCACCGAGGCGTATCTGGACGGTGAGGCTGGGGAGAAGGGCATTCGGGGGGCCAAGACCCTGGAGGAGGCGGCGGCCATGATGGAGCGCCCCCGAACCTTCTTGCTCATGGTCAAGGCCGGGGACCCCGTCGATCAAGTGATCGCCTCACTATCGGACTGTCTCGAGGAAGGCGACATCATCATCGACGGTGGAAACTCGTTGTACACCGACACCGAGCGACGCCAGCGTCAGGCGGAGGATCGCGGCTTTCTCTATCTGGGCATCGGGATATCCGGAGGCGAAGAGGGCGCCCGCCACGGCCCTTCGATCATGCCCGGGGGCAGCTACGA
>JBAULI010000097.1:0-8392 GCA_049578105.1 Acidimicrobiia bacterium
CGTTTATGTCCCAGCGGTACATGGTGAAGGCGATGAACGGGGGCACGATCTGAGGAACCACCGCATAGACCACGGTCTGCAGACGTGTCGCCCCGGTGGCCCGGACCGCCTCCAATGGGCCTGTGCTGATGCTCTCCACCTGTTCTGAGTAGAGCTTGGCATTGGCGGCGATGGTGTGGAGGGCGAGTGCCAGCGTGCCGGCGAAGGTGCCCAGCCCCACCCAGACCACGAAGACCAGGGCCAGTATCAGGGCCTCGATCGAGCGCAGGGTGTTGAAGAAGGTGCGGAACATGTAGTAGATCCCAAGACCCGCACCGAGCTGTCCCCTGAGGGCGCCTCGCACTCCTATTCCCACACCGAGTATCCCGCCGATCGCCGCAGGTATCACGACGGTGGCAGTGGTGTCGATGATCTGATACATCCAGGCGATGACCTGACCAAAGCCCACGGCGATCACTGCGCCGGCGAGACCTAGCGCAACGATGGAGAGAACCTGATTGAGACCGGAGCCGACCCGCTTGGCGATGGCGTAGGAGAGCTTGCTGGCAAAGATGGCCAGGGCGATGGCGGCGGCCAGGGCGGCGAGGACACCAAAGGCGAGAGCCATGATCTCGCCCAGGCGCTGCACGAAGGTTCCCAGAAAGGAGATAGGTCCCAAGGCCGAGGCCGCCCTAGCTCCTGCGATCTCCATGAATCGGACGGAGGCCTGCGAGGCCAACAGAAAGGCGGCGGCAGCGGCCAGGCCCGAGCCGACTCGGAGCCACCGAGGACGTTCGGTGCCGGGAAGGGGCACTGCGAATCGGGCGATCCTGAGACCGAGCCACACCAGGACCATGGTCACCGACCCCAGAAGCAGTGACGAGCCAGGCAACCGGTCTACAGCGCCGCCACCACCCGCCGCGGCGGCATAGCCCAGGATGGCTCCCACAGGGAGGGCGACGATCGCCAACCCGACGTTGAGGGCCGGGATCCGGATATCGCTCATCAGGTTTCTCGCTGCCAGGAAGGAGAGGGGCATCGCGATGATCGTGCCCACGGTGGTGGCGAGGAGGGCGAGGAAAATGGTCTGGATGATCCCCTTCCAGGTCCCCTCGGCGTTCTGCGACCAGCGGGGTGAGCGCAGCATGATCTCCTCCCCGGTCGCAGGGTCGATCTGACCGCTGGAGACATAGACGGGGCTGAAGATGCTCCCGATACGCTCCCGGGTCCTGGCCCGGATCGTCTGCACCTCATCATCGGGGCGGTTGGGAAGCTGGGCCTCGATGGTGAAGGCTCCGTCGACGTCGCTTCGGGGTTGGGCGACACGGAGCTCGATCCCGTTTGGCGGGACGAAGAAGATGTTGATCGGCTCGTTGGACCCAAAGCCCTGGCCCGAGACGGTGACCTGATCCCTGGGACCGGCACAGCCCGGGTCGACCGATATCGTGGCGGCCCCTCCGGTCGAGGTCGCGGCGGCGAATCCTCCGTCGGGACAGGGCATGGCGAAATCGATGTCGATGTCGATTGCGGCCGTCTCGTAGGTCAAGAGGTCGGGTGAGCCCAGGGCGCGGATGATGTTGGAGAAGCGGCTCTGGCGGACAGGGTCGCCGATGGTGTCCAGGTTGACTCCGACGACCTGGAACCCATAGGCGTAGACCACGAACCCGGCCAGGAGCCCGATGATGATCCACCAGGTGCGTCGCAGAGATCGCCGCTTCTTCGGCTTCTCTTCTTCCGGTTGCGGTGTCTCCACCGGGGCGGTGGTCTTGAGGTCAGCCAACCCGCTCTGCCTCCCTGCCGTAGATCTCCTTGAACATCTCGTCGTCGATCTCGGAAGGGGTTCCCTCGAAGACCTTGCGACCCTCGTTGAGGGCGATGACCTGTTGTCCGTAGCGTTGAACCAGGTCGAGGAAGTGGAGGCTGCACAAAACGGTGACGCCGTCGTCGCGGTTTATCGTCTCCAGGAATTGCATGATGGAGTGGGCGAGAACCGGATCGAGGCTGGCCACCGGCTCGTCGGCGAGGATCATGTCCGGCTCTTGCATCATGGCCCTGGCGATCCCGACCCGTTGCTGCTGGCCTCCGCTCAGCTCCTCGGAGCGGTTGTGGGCTTTCTCCTCGAGCCCCACACGCTCCAGCAGCCTCATTGCCTCTTCACGGTCCGTCTTCGAGAACCGGTTGACCACGGAGAGGGCGGGGCTCGTGTAGCCGAGTCGGCCGGCCAGGACATTGGTGATCACTTTGGAACGATGCACCAGATTGAAGTGCTGGAACACCATCCCGATCCTTCGGCGGATGTTGCGCAGGTCCTCGTGGTTGGCGGCGGTGATGTCCTCGCCCTTCCACAGGATCTGACCCTCCGTTGGGTCGATCAGCCGATTGATGCAACGCAGCAGGGTCGACTTGCCCGACCCCGACAACCCGATCACGGCCAGGAACTGCCCTTCCGGCACTTCGAACGACACGTCCTCGAGGGCGACGGTGCCATCGTCGTACACCTTGGTCAGGTTTTTGACCTGGAGCATGTGTTACCGGGAGGGAGCCCGTTGCCGGGCCCCCTCCCTCATTCGCTTTCTTCCCGGTGGTCTAGAGGTCTTCCAGGGTTATGCCCTGTGAGTCGACAACGGTGCGCACGATGTCATATTCGGAGTCGGTGGCGGGCTCGATCCCCGACCAGGCATAGAAGTCCTGGTTGCCAATGGAATCCGCCCACTCCGGCGTCTCCGCAAAGGCGACGAGCGCATCTTCGATCTGTGCCCGCAAATCGGCGGGGAAGTCCGGCCCAAACGACAGCGTGTCGTTGGGGATCGCGTCGGTGATGGTCAGGATCCGCACCTTTTGCATGATGTCAGGTGCCTCTTCGGTGGCGCTGGCCCGGGCGTCGAGCACCCGATAGTCGCCACACCAGAGTTGACCCTCGTCGTTTGGCGCGCAGCTGTCGATGAACTCGTCCGGGATATCCGGTGAGTCGCCGATCTCCCACTGGCCGTCAGGAAGCAGTGGTGGGCTGAAGAACGTTGTCCCGAAGTCCACCTCACCGTTGTAGACCGCCAGAGCCGCCTGCGGGTGTCCACCGGCCTCCACGGTCTCACCGGGGGTGACACCGGCATCATCGAGGGCCACCGAGGGGAACAGGAATCCTGAGGTCGATCCCGGGTCGGGGTAGGCCCAAGATGCGCCATCCAGGTCGGCCAGCGTCTCGTAGTCGCTGTCGCGTGGCACCAGGAACTGTGCCCAGTACACGCCCCATCCGAATCGAACAGCCTTGAAGGCAACGTCCACCTGGCACAACTGCGAGGCAAGCACGTAACCGAAAGCGGGGATGAAACCCATCGTGTCGGCAGGGTTGGCGCACATCTCTTCGATCGTGGCGGCGTACGAGGTCGGCACGCTCACCTCGAACTCGAGGCCGGTGGCGTCGGTGAGTGCCTGGTCCATGATGTCACCGCCACTCGTGATCACTTGAGCGTCGACCGAAGGCACGAAGAGGACCTGGATCGGTCTCTCCGCCGAGCCCAGCTCGGGCATGGCCTCGGTGGTGGTCGTCGTCTCGGGTGGCGCGGTGGTCGTCGTGGTCGTCTCGGCGGCTGCGGTGGTCGTTGTGCTCCCACTGTCTCCGCCACAGGCGGCTATCAGCAGCGCAAAGGCTGCAATACCCGCCCAAAGGGCTTTCTTGTTCATTCCTTCTCCTACGGTTACTCCCAGAGTCCTGCGATTCCCCGGATCGCGACGCGGCGACCCTAGCTACTTCGAGCGTGTCGATTCCAACCGAAATACGAGGGCGCGAAACTCATCGAAGTCATGGATGTCCACAGCGCCGGGTAGCGGGCGGTTCCAGGGCCTGACATATCGGCACACGACCCGGTCTGGCCGGTTGGCGAGGAGTGTGGGCAAGACATGAGGCCCGTCGTCCAGATAGACGTCGCAGTCCACGGTCCACTTGTCGTCGGTGATGTGAACCTCCGTGGCGGGCAGGCCGACCTTCTCGATCCATTCATGGGTGTCGTCGATGGCGAAGGAAGGCTTGGCGGTGATGATCACCACCTCATGACCGGCACGGTCCAGCTCGTGAAGGGCCTCCACAGCTCCAGGGAACGGCTCGAGGTGCCAGAAGAGGGAACGACCGTCGAGATCGGACGACCAGCGCCAGAAGTCACGCATGGTCTCGAAGTGGGTGAGCTCGGTGAGCCCGTCCCACTCGGTGGCGACGTCGAGCTCCAGGTCCGCTCCGAAGTCGCGGTTGTAGAAGCTCACCCAACCCCTGGTGAAGTCGGCGACCACCCCGTCTAGGTCGATTCCGAGCCTCATCCGGTCCTCGTTCGCATGGTGGGGGACGATAGGTGTCATCGGCGGTTCAGACGACTAAGGCTCCCGTTGAACGTTCAAGGTTGGGGTTCATGTTCAAATCGCTTGAATATTCAAGTCAGTTGAAATATAAACCCACCTATGACCACTCAGATGGAGACCTTCGAGATCGACGACGTCCGCGTGCTCGAGGTCCTCAACAACCCGATGCGGCTGAGAATGCTCCACCAACTGATGGAGCCCCTCTCGGCCCGCGAGCTATCCGACCGGCTCGAAGTCCCGGTCACACGTCTCTACTACCACCTCGACATCCTGGAGGGAGTGGGTGTGATCCAGGTGGTGGAAACCCGAAAGCGTGGAGCATTGCTCCAGCGGATCTATCAGACGACGGCCAAGAGCATGAGCCCGATCGGCGGGTTGATCGAGAACAGCCCAGACCGGGACCGCGTCATCCAAGTGGCGGTGGGGGTGGTGCTCGACGGCGCACGCGCCGATGCCACCGTCGGTCTCATCGACCACTTCGACCGTGTCGATCGTGGAGAGGCTGGGTCAAAGGGCGCCTTCGGGAGGACCGTCGCCTTTCTACCCGAGGAGAAGGCCAAGGAGTTCGCACGCCGCATCAGCGCATTGGCTGAGGAGATGGCCGAGGCCGAAGATCGGGATGGGATTGGCTATGCCTTCTCATTCGTCTTCTTCCCCATGGTTGGGCCGGTGCGGGAAGACGGGCGATGAGCGATCTCGGCCGGCTGCTGAAGATCCGTGACTTCCGTTTGCTCTGGCTGGCGCAAATCGGGTCTGACTTCGGGGACAATCTGACCTTTCTCTCCCTGATGATCCTGGTGCAGCGTCTGACAGGGTCGACCGTGGCCCTGGCCGGACTGATGATCGCCGCAGCTCTCCCCGCGCTCGTGTTCGGGGTCCTGTCAGGTGTCTACGTAGATCGTCTCGATCGTCGTCGGACGATGATCGTTTCGGACGTAATCCGCGGGATCCTGATCCTGGGCCTCGTCTTCGTCAGGTCGGAGTCGATGCTCCCCCTGATGTACTCGGTCGTCTTCGCCCAGGCGACGGTCGCCACCTTGTTCAATCCCGCCCGTGGAGCGCTTCTCCCGCATGTCGTGGGAAAAGAGCGTCTTCTCTCGGCCAACTCGGTCTCGCAGACGTCACGGGTCCTGTTCAATGTCCTCGGCTCGGGTGCGGCCGGTGTGCTGGCCAGCTTGTCCTCCTCGATGTCTGCGGCGTTCATCGTGGACTCGGCGACCTTTCTCTGCTCGGCAGTCCTGATCTCGATGATCGCCACGCGAGGTGAGGCTGGAGGTGACATTCGTGAGACCAAGGCGCGGCGGGACATGGCTGCCGGGTTCCGCGTGATGTATGCCTCACGCCCGCTGAAGGGGGTTCTCGTGGGAGCGGCGTTGGCAATGCTCGGATTCGGCGCTGTCAATGTCCTGGTTGTGCCGCTCCTACTGGATGATTTGCAGGTTTCGGCGGCCTTTCTCGGGCTCATCGATGCCGCTCAGGTGGTGGGGATGATCGCTTCGGGCGTGTTGGTCGCCTTGCTCGCTGCTCGCTTGCGCCCGACCACACTCGTGTCCGCCGGGTTGCTCGGTGCGGGGGCGACGATCGCAATGGTGGCCGGTGTGGGCAATGTGTGGCAGATGGCAGGGGTTGCGGTCCTGGTGGGGCTCATGATGACCCCGGTCCAATCCGGTGCCAGCACCCTCAGCCAGCTGTTGGTCGAGGATCGGATGCGTGGCCGGGTCGGCGGGGCCCTCAACGCCCTGATATCCGGTGCCAGCATCCTCTCGATGGCGTTCGCCGGTGTGGCGGCCGCCGCCCTCGGCGTGCGGAGTGTGTTCGTCCTCGCGGGCGCCTTGGCGGCCGCAGGCGGTCTGATCGCGGGTTTCCTCTTCCGCGGGGCGAGACTCGACACCGTTCGACCGACACCCGTCACCGAGCCGGCTTGACCGAGCCCTATCGATACTCGGGATTGGGGAAGTCGAATCGGGATCCTGCGTCCCATGCCGACCGCTGGTTGCCGTGAACGGGGAAACCTCCCGCCTCCTTGAGCAGCCGACCCAGATGGAGGAGGTTCCATGTCATGAAGGTCGTGTTCCGATTGGTGAAGTCGTTCTCAGGCCCGCCCGATCCCGGGTCGAGATAGGACGGTCCGGGGCCGGCCTCGCCGATCCAGCCGGCGTCGGCCTGAGGGGGGATCGAGTAGCCGAGGTGCTGTAGCGAATAGAGGACGTTCATCGAGCAGTGCTTGATGCCGTCCTCGTTCCCCGTCACCAGACACCCACCCACTCTGCCGTAGTACGCGTATTGCCCGGACTCGTTGAGCTGGCTCGAGTTGCCGTAGAGACGCTCGATGACCCTGGTGCACACCGATGACTTCTCACCCAGCCAGATGGGGGTGCCCAGGACGAGGATGTCGGCCGCCATGACGCGTTCGAAGATGGACGGCCAATCATCGGTGTCCCAGCCGTGCTCTGTCATGTCCGGCCACACCCCGGGTGGTAGATCGAAGTCCGTGGCTCTGATCCCATCCACCGAGACGCCTTGTCGCCGCATGATCTCTGCCGAGATGTCCATCAGGCCTTGGGTGTTCGAGGTCTCGGGGCTCTTCTTCAGAGTCGTGTTGATGAAGAAGGCGGTGAGGTCGGAGAAGTCCCACGTGCTCTGGCTGCACAGTTCCTCCTGCATCGGTGTGAGTTGGACCATCGGCTCCCTTTGTCTCGGATGTGCCAGAAGTTAGGGGCCTGATTGTCTCGCCGGTGTTAAGCGAGGTGTCAGACGATCTGCACCCAGGCGAGGACCTCGGGCATCCGACGACGCAGTATTCGACCCGAGAGGAACAAGGAGATCGCATAGAGGCCGACTCCCCAAACGACGGCGACCAGCGCCGTTATCCAGGGGCTAAGGACCTGGCCGAACTCGACGGTCAGCACAACCAGGGAGGCGGGAGGGACGAGAAGGATCCCGATGACGAAGAAGGAGACGGTTTGGCTGACTATTGCGAGACAGCCCTGCTCGGTCGACTGGGCGAACACGTCGGTCCCTTCCCGGGGGAGTCTGAGAGGCGTGAGCACGGACACCATGTTCCCCACGGCCAGCTGACAGCCGATCGCGGCGACGGTGAGGGGTGCGACCAACCAGAGCCAGGTCCAGTGGCCGGTGAAACCTGCCAGACCGACGCTCAGCACGATGGTCTCCAGGGTCAGGCCCGATGCCACCGCCAGATTCTTGCCAATCAGGATCTGACGTGGCCGGGGCGGCAGCACGAATAGATAGCTCGCCGCATTTCGCTCCCAGCCGAACAGGTTCAAGGCGATGGGCAGACCGACGAAGAGGACCAGGATCGGGGCGACCAGCGGGGCCCATTCACGTTCGCGGATGTCGAACATCCCGGTGGCATTCATGACGGCTCCACCGATGGCGAGACCCACGAAGATCACCGTGCCCGTCCAGACCAGACGCTGTCTTGGATCACGGACGTAGAAGCGGAGCTCCTTCCTCGCCATCGTGGCGATCACACCCCATGGCCCGACGGACATCCCATCCCGACCTCCTCGCGATGGCTTGGCCCGCTGCTCGGGGGTGGTCAGCATCCAACCGAGGAGTCGCTTCCACAGATAGGTGAGGACCAGGAGCCCTCCCACCGCCACCACGAGGGAGACGAGAGCCGACCCGTAGCTTCCGCCCCAGGCCTCGGTGAGGGCCCGCTGCAGGCCCACCGGGGGGAGCAAGGGCCACCAGCCACTGATCGAGTGCGACGTGACGGCCTGGGCCAGCCCGATCTCACTCACCGTGCGACTGAACGTTCGGTAGGCGAAGAATGAGCCGGCGGCCAGGCCGAGCACGAAGAACGTCGCGATGTCACGCCCTCTCCTCGTGCGGAGGATTCCCGATATGGCCGCCGAGAACAGCTGGCCGGCGACAGCCAGCAGGACGAGGAAGATCGCCGACACCGGGATGGCCACCCACCAGGAGCGGGCGAGGATCATGGTGTTGGCGACGATGAGCATCACCGGCACGATGGTCGAGGGAGCGATGAGACTGGCGGTGGCCAACCCGCTGACCATTTGATTCGGCGTCACCGGCAAGA
>JBAULI010000098.1:0-2134 GCA_049578105.1 Acidimicrobiia bacterium
GATGTGGTCCGAGCACTGCTCCTACAAATCGTCGCGGCGTCATCTCCGCCGTTTCCCCACCGAGGCCCCCTGGGTGGTGGTCGGGCCCGGTGAGAACGCCGGTGTCGTCGACCTCGGTGACGGCTGGCTCGCCGCCTTGCGAATCGAGAGTCACAACCACCCGTCGTTTGTCGAGCCCTATCAGGGGGCAGCCACCGGTGTCGGTGGCATCTTGAGAGATGTCTTCACCATGGGGGCGAGGCCGATCGCTCTCTGGGACCCGATCCGCTTTGGTCCATTGGACGAGCCGAAGAACCGATACCTCTTCGGCGGGGTCGTGGCCGGTATCGCCGGCTACGGAAATGCCGTGGGTGTCCCCACGGTCGGCGGGGAGTTGGAATTCGACAGCTGCTACACGGGAAATCCCCTGGTCAACGTGATGTGTCTCGGAATCATGCGGCGAGAGCAGCTGGTCTTGGGGACGGCAGGCCCACCGGGATCAATCGCCATCCTGCTCGGCAAGGCCACCGGCAGGGACGGGATCGGTGGCGCCTCCGTACTCGCCTCGGCAAGCTTCGATGAGGAGTCATCGGACAAGCGACCGAGTGTCCAGGTCGGTGATCCCTTCGAGGAGAAGAAGCTGATCGAGGCCTGTCTCGAGCTCTACGACCGATCTCTCGTCGTGGGAGTCCAGGACCTGGGGGCTGCCGGTCTCTCCTGTGCCACCTCCGAGCCCGCCGGTCGGGCCGGTGTCGGAATGGACGTCGATCTCGACGCGGTGCACGTCCGTGAGACCGGGATGACCGCCCCTGAGCTGCTCATGTCCGAGTCACAGGAGCGGATGATGGCGTTCGTCGCCCCGGACAAGGTGGACGAGGTATTGGCGGTTGCCGAGAAGTGGGAGATCGAATCGGCTGTGGTGGGCACGGTGAGATCGGGCGGGACGTTGACCATTCGTCACGAGGGTGAGGTCGTCGCCGAGATGCCTGCCGCCTCCCTCGCCGACGACGCACCGCTGTACGACCGGCCGGCGGAGCGCCCGGAATGGCTCGACGACCTGCGCGATACGCCACAGAGGCCGCTGGATGCCCCGGTCTCCGAGCTGTTGCTCGAGCTGTTGGATCAGCCGGGAATCGGCTCGACCGCCTGGGTTCACGAGCAGTACGACCACATGTTGTTCCTCAACACGATCGTGGGCCCCGGCTCCGACGGGTCTCTGATCAGGATCCGTGGCACCGAGAAGGGAATGGCGGTCTCCACCGACGGAAATGGCCGTCTCTGCCATCTCGATCCCCGTGGTGGATCGGCCCGTCTGGTGTACGAGGCGGCCCTCAACGTGGCGGTGAGCGGTGCCAGGCCGATGGCGGTGGTGGACAACCTGAACTTCGGCAACCCCGAGAACCCCGAGGTGATGTGGCAATTCCGGGAGTCGGTGGAGGGGATATCCGAGGCATGCGAGACCCTGGGGATTCCGGTCATCGGAGGAAATGTCTCCTTCTACAACGCCACCGAGGGGATCGACATCCATCCCACACCGGTGGTCGGGCTGCTCGGCCTGGCCGACCCGATGCCGACCGACCCGCCTCGTCTCAGCCGCGGTGAGATGGGGATGGAGCTTTGGGAGATCGGTCCCCGCCCGACCGGCAATCTGGCCGGCTCCGCCGCCCAGCAAGTGGCCCACAGGGAGCTGGCCGGCACACCCACCCCACCCGATCCGGAGTTGGCCGTGCAGGTGGTCGCCCTGGCGGCCGACATGGCACATCGGGTGCCGGTCCTCCATGACGTCTCCGATGGTGGCCTCGCCGTTGCCGTTGCCGAGATCTGCATCGCCTCGGGTGTCGGGGCCGACCTGATGGTGATGACCGCCGAGGAGTGGCTCTGTGAGGACCCCCATCGGTTCGTGGGGGCGATCGAGCCCGATGCGGTGTCACTGCCGGCCGGCCTCAGCCGCAAGATCGGGGCCCTCACCGGCACCGAGATCCGCTTCGGTGACGACTCCGTCGACCTGGCCACCGCCAAGCAGACATACCAAATGGCAATCCCCCGCCGTATGTCAGCCTGAGGACATCGCCAAGACCCCAAACGAGCTCCTAAAACCCAAAACAACCAGGGCGGCCGCTTGGCCATTGTGTCTTCTTGACCTCTGTCGTGAACG
>JBAULI010000099.1:0-12815 GCA_049578105.1 Acidimicrobiia bacterium
TCTTTCTTGTTTGGATGCCACGACATTTCCTGGGCACAATGATCGAGGATGAGTGGCGACGAGACCCAGTTGCGCGACGAGAAATCGCAGAGACCGGCCTGGCTGATCGGCCTCGTCATCGCCATCCTGATCTTCATCGTGATCGTCGTCCTCGCCAACATCATGGGGTTCGGGGATGATCCTTCGCTCGGCGCCTTTGGCTGATCGCTTCATCCTGTCCTGGGGGGCTCCGTGAGGCGCCGGCAGACCCGGGCGCTCACCATCATCGCCACTGCCCAGCTCCTGGCATTGAGTCTTTGGTTCTCTGCTTCGGCCGTGGCTCCGCAACTCCGTGTCGCCTGGGGTCTCGACTCGGGGATGGAGGCCTGGCTCACACTTGCCGTCCAGTTGGGCTTCGTCACGGGCGCCGTGCTCTCCGCGGTGCTCAACCTCGCCGACATCGTGCCCGGGCGTCGACTGTTCGCAGCGAGCGCGGTGGGAGGGGCGTTGGCCAATCTCGCGCTCCTCACGGTCAACGCCTCCGATCCCTCGTTGGGCATTGGGCTCAGGTTCGCAACTGGGGTATTCCTCGCTGGTGTCTACCCAGCCGGACTGAAGGTGCTGTCCGGCTGGTTCCGCGAGGGGCGAGGGCGCGCCCTCGGTGTGATGGTCGGCGCCTTGACGATCGGCACCGCCTCTCCGCATCTGGTCAGGGGTCTAGGGCTGGATTGGCAGGGCGTGGTGGTCTCATCCTCGGCGCTGGCGTTCCTGGCGGCAGGGTTGCTGAGCCGAGTTGGTGACGGCCCGTACGAGACGAGCAGTCAGCCGTTTCGATGGGATCAGGTGTCGCGGGTCGTGGCCAATCGGGGTGTTCGCCTCTCCACGTATGGATACCTCGGGCACATGTGGGAGCTCTATGCCATGTGGACCTGGATCGCGGCGTACTTGGCCGCTTCCTCGGACAAGGCCGGATCGAGCTATGGGAGCGTGTCGGTGATCACTTTCTTCGTGATCGCGGTGGGTGGGCTCGGGTCGTGGTGGGCCGGATCGCTGGCGGATCGGATCGGCAGGACTCGAGTTGCCGGGGGAGCGATGGTCATATCCGGTCTCTGCTGTTTGCTGGCCGCTCTGGTCTTCGGCTCTCCCATATGGCTTCTCTTGCCGTTGGTGCTGATTTGGGGCGTCTCCATAGTGGCCGACAGCGCCCAGTTCTCCACGATGGTCACCGAGACCGCACCGGACGAGGTGCGTGGCACCGCCCTCACCTTGCAGACCGCTCTCGGGTTTCTCCTCACCATGGTCACCATCAAAGGCGTCCCTTTGATCGCCGACGTCACCGGGTGGCGGTGGGCGTTCCCGGTCCTGGCTCTCGGACCAACCTTGGGCGTGATCGCCATGATCCGTCTGGCCCGTAGTCCGATGTCCGCTCAGCTGGCCGGGGGCCGCGGTTAGCGCAGGGACTCAGGGGACCGGGTCGGGGATTGGATTGCCGTTGCAATCGATCCCCTCGGCCGGTCGGTAGTCGGCCACGAAGGTGTCCACCAGAACCCGGCCATCCGTGTAGGTGCGTTGGCGGTCGGTCTCGACATGGGTGCACGCTCCCCGACGTGATGTCCGTTGGCCCAACTCGGTGACTTCGATGTTCTTGGTCGAGTACATCGTGACCGTTATCGAGGTGTCGGTATACGAGGTCCAGATGAGGATCGGATACTGCGTGGTGTTGGTGAATGCCAGGTCCGGCGCAGGGTTGGAGATGGTCGCCTCCCTCCCGTAGGGGTATCGGGAGAAGTAGATGGTGTGGCTTCGATACTCCTCGAAGTCCAGACCGGCGAAATAGGCCGCATTGAAGATCGTGGTGGCGAATTGAGAGACCCCGCCTCCAACCTCCAGGATCAGGTGGCCCTGCCGAATCGCTCCCGCCGCCTTGAACCCGTTCTCTCTGGTCCGAGGGCCGACGAACTCGTTCAGTGAGAGTGTCTCGCCGGGGACCAGGTACACCCCTCTGACGATGTCGGCGATGCGATGGATGTTCTCCACCCGGGTCTCACAGCAATGATGCGGCGTCGTGAACTCACTGACCGCCTCGACGATTTGTGAGCCGTCGGCCCAAGCGACGAGATCGGGGTCGTCGGCCGGCCGCGAAGGCAACGAAAAAGGTCCCTTCGATCCTTCGAGCACGCGCATGCCGAGCCACTCACCGATCCCGCTCTTACAGCACACGGGAGGCGGCTGGCCGGGCGTGACGACGACGGCTTTCCCGTCGAAGACATCGAAAGTGGGCTCGACGAAGTCCCCGACCGGCCCGACGAACATCTTCTCCAACGTCTCCTGGAGCCCGGGCCCGTCGACCATCGTGGTCAGCCGCCCGTCCCTGACCTTGGCCGATAGGTGGCTTTGAAGCGCGGCTCCGGTGAGCTTGGCTTCTCGACCGTTGATCCTGACCACGACACCTTCGCTGGTGATGTCGTTCAGGTGCTCGGCCACCTGTTGCGCCACCCCGTCGCCGACCTCTGGGGGGATGGTCTCCAGGCCAACCTCGATGGATTGCGGAGGGTCGAGCAGGTCGACCTGGCTCAGGGCATCGATGATCTCGGCAGTGTCGGCCCTCGTCCCCGGTCGGCCAGGGACGACGTTCAGTCGTCCTTCGCCGTCCGGCACCACTTCGGGCTCTGCCACGATCTCCGGTGTCAGGCCGGGCTGGTGATCCAACGTCGTGCGGGCGGCATCTGGATCGAAATGCCAAGCCTCGGTGGCTCTGCTCGTAGCAAACCCACTCACTGCCCAAGCCGAGAATTGATCCCAAACCGATCCTCGATGTCTTGCTTCGAGAACGTTGAGCTCCGTCGCCTCCCGGTCGTATGAGAACCCAACGCTCTCGAGTGGCAATGCCATCGAGCGGGTCCCGAAATCGATGGTTATCTCCCGGGAGAGGAGTTGGGTGGCCCGATCGTCCACTTTGCGTTGCACCTGGGCAGGGGCGAGGCCCTCGACCGACACACCCGCATAGCTGACGTTGCCCGCCACCTCCTCACCCTCGCTGGAGAGATGAGTCGACCAACCGAAGCCGGCGACGACGAACAGGCCCAGCCCTAGTGCCAGAAATGCCCAGGAGAGAATGGAGATGGGAGCAGAGTGTTTTGCCAGAACCAGTGACATGATAAGGCTCGACGCTTCATGTCCTGGTCATGGGCACGAGCACCGCCGAGGTGGACCCGGGATTTGCATTATCCGATGCGGCGGACCAACAACATCTGGCATGGGTGGCCCGCTCCTTCGGGCGGGCCGACTACGCACCGCTCTCCACCACGGACCTGGAGGTGCTGGTCTCCTCGGCCGATGTCGTCTCGAAGTACCCCGGGACGCATCTATTCCGCGAGGGGGAGCAACCCGTGGCCGTCTACTTGATCGAGTCGGGCGAGGTGGAGGTCTATCGAGGCACGGAGGGTGTCCGTAGGGTCGTCACGCACGCCGGCCCCGGCACGTTCTTGGGAGACGTAGCTCTATTCGCCGGCAGGCCCCACATATCTTCGGCACAGGCCGTTTCCAGAGTGCGGGTGTATCGCTTCGATCGTGACCGGCTGTTGGCCGACTTGGCCCGTCACCCCTCGATCTCGATGCGGTGGTTGGTCGCCGGTCTGCGCCGGATGGAGCAGACACAGCAACGGGTGATCAGGCTGATGCACAAGACGGTGCTCGGTCAGGTGGCCGATCTCTTGGGGGAGGAGGCCGACCCGCGAGGAGACGTGCACCTGTCACAGACGACGATCGCCACTCTCCTCGGGGTGACGCGTCAATCGGTCAACGAGGCATTGGGTCGACTGCGTGATCAGAATCTCGTGGAGACGGGGTATCGCCAGATACGGGTTCTCGATCAGGCGCGGCTGAGTCGGATCTCCAATTCCTAGCCTCGGGACCAATGCCGTCCGCCGTGTTCTCGGAGGCTCGCCAACGATCGTGGATCCGGTCCGGCCCGCCGACAACCCTTGACGCGTTTTGAACGCCCGCGTTATGCTGACCGGCAACCCCTAACGGGGTCGGAGACGGTCGCAAGACGGTCGTCTTCAAAAGTGAAAGATTCGATTGGAGGCATGCTGACGCGTCTGTTAGCATGCCTTGTCTGCGTTATCTAGATCTAATCCGCATTCCTCAGGAGGCACCCCTTGGTTTCGCGCGTGGCTGAGCGCTTTTCATTTGGCAAGATCCCCGAAGTCCTTCCGCTTCCCGACCTTCTCGCGGTTCAACACGAGTCGTTTCAATGGTTTCTCGACGAGGGCTTTCGCGAGATCTTCGAAGAGATAAGCCCAATCGAGGACTTCACCGGCTCGCTGGCCCTCGAGTTGACCGATCACCGTTTCGGTGAGCCACAGATGAGTCTCGAGGAGGCGAAGGAGCGCGACGCCAATTTCGCCATGCCCCTGTTCGTCACCGCTCGATTCATGAACCGCCAGACCGGTGAGATCAAGGAGCAGCAGGTGTTCCTCGGTGATTTCCCGATCATGACCGACAAGGGCGTCTTCATCATCAACGGCACCGAGCGTGTGATCGTGTCCCAGCTCGTGCGGTCGCCGGGCATCTACTTCGATGTGTCACCCGACAAGACCTCGGACAAGGAGATCTTCTCCGGAAAGATCATCCCAGGTCGGGGGGCGTGGCTCGAGTTCGACACCGACAAGAAGGACACCATCGGTGTCCGGGTCGACCGGAAGCGACGCCAATACATAACCGCCTTCCTCAAGGCGCTCGGCATCGCCGAGACCGACGAGGAGATCCTCGAGCTGTTCGACAACGCGGAGTCGATCAAGAACACGATCGAGAAGGACACGGCTGCCACCAAGGAAGAAGCCCTGCTCGACCTCTACCGCAAACTTCGCCCCGGTGAGCCGACCACGGTCGAGTCGGCGCGCGGTCTGATCCAGACTCTGTTCCGCAATCCGAAGCGCTACGACCTGACGAGGGTCGGTCGTTACAAGATCAGCCAGAAGTATGAGGAGAAGGCGCCGGCGGACTATCGCGCCGAGGGCCTCCAGCTCCTCCGCGACGAGGACATAATCGACGCCATCAAGTACCTGGTGGCCCTTCACGCCGGTGAGCCCACGATGGTCACCCAGGCCGGCAACGAGGTGAAGGTCAGCACCGACGACATCGATCACTTCGGCAACAGGCGAATCCGCACCGTGGGAGAACTGGTCCAGAACCAGGTTCGAGTCGGGCTGACCCGTCTCGAGCGAGTCGTCAGAGAGCGGATGACCACGCAGGACCCGGACGCGATCACTCCACAGAGCTTGATCAACATCCGGCCGGTCACCGCAGCCATCAAGGAGTTCTTCGGCACCTCTCAGCTGTCTCAGTTCATGGATCAGCCGAATCCCCTGGCCGGTCTCACACACCGTCGCCGTCTTTCCGCATTGGGCCCCGGTGGCCTTTCTCGGGAGCGCGCCGGTTTCGAGGTCCGCGACGTCCACCCGTCCCACTACGGCCGGATGTGCCCGATCGAGACGCCTGAAGGCCCGAACATCGGGCTCATCGGCTCCCTGGCTTCGTACGCCCGTGTCAATGAGTTCGGCTTCATCGAAACGCCGTATCGCAAGGTGGTCGATGGGAGGGTGACCTCCAAGGTCGAATACCTCACGGCGACAGAGGAGGAGCGTTTCGTCATCGCCCAGGCGAATGCGCCGTTGAACGACGACGGAAAGTTCTCCAACAACCGTGTCTTGGTTCGCAGGGCCGGCGGTGAAGTGGAGTTCGTCCTCGCCAAGGAAGTCGACTACATGGACGTCTCCCCCAAGCAGATCGTCTCGGTTTCGACCTCGCTCATCCCGTTCCTCGAGCACGACGACGCCAACCGCGCCCTCATGGGATCGAATATGCAGCGTCAGGCCGTGCCCTTGCTGACCGCCGATGCGCCGCTCGTGGGCACAGGGGTCGAACAGCGTGCCGCCCAGGATTCGGGTGACATGGTGGTGACACCGGTCGACGGCGAGGTGGTTGAGGTGACCGGCGACCAGATCGTGGTGAAAGAAAAGGGCGCCAACAAGAAGCACACCTTCGCCCTCGACAAGTTCAAGCGCTCCAATCAGGGCACCTGCATGAATCACAAGCCTCTGGTGCGCGAAGGCGATCAGGTCAAGGCCGGCGACGTCCTCGCCGACGGGCCTTCCACCGACAAGGGGGAGCTGGCCCTCGGCCGGAACCTCCTCGTCGCTTTCATGCCATGGCAGGGTCATAACTTCGAGGACGCGATCATCATCTCGGCCCGCCTGGTCAAGGACGACGTGCTCACCTCGATCCACATCGAGGAGCATGAGATCGATGCGCGGGACACGAAGCTGGGGGCCGAGGAGATCACTCGGGACATCCCCAACGTCCCCGAGGAGGTACTCGCCAACCTCGACGAGGAGGGGATCATCAGAGTCGGTGCCGAAGTCGGCCCCGGTGACTATCTGGTGGGCAAGGTCACTCCCAAGGGTGAGACCGAGCTGACTCCGGAGGAGCGCCTCTTGCGGGCGATCTTCGGTGAGAAGGCGCGCGAGGTTCGGGACACCTCCCTCAAGGTGCCGCACGGTGAGAACGGGAAGGTCATCGCCGTCAAGGTCTTCAAGCGATCCGAGGACTACGACTTGCCGCCCGGTGTCAACGAGCTCGTTCGCATCTACGTGGCCCAGCAGAGGAAGATCTCGGAGGGCGACAAGCTGGCCGGGCGTCACGGCAACAAGGGCGTCATCTCCAAGGTCCTGCCGGAAGAAGAGATGCCTTTCCTGGCCGATGGGACCCCGGTGGACATCATCCTGTCACCGTTGGGCGTCCCATCGCGGATGAACCTCGGTCAGGTCCTGGAGACACATCTCGGCTGGGCGGCCGCACAAGGCTGGGAGCCCTTCGAGGGGACCAGCCCTGCCGTCAAAGGCGCCAAGCCCTGGACCAATGTCGCCACCCCGGTCTTCGACGGAGCCAAGGAAGACGAGATCATGCAGGTGATCAAGTCGGCCCGCCCCAATCGAGACGGTGACCAACTGGTCGGTCTCGATGGCAAGGCGACCCTCTACGACGGTCGCAGCGGCGAGCCGTTCGATACCGATGTCACGGTCGGATACATCTACATGTTGAAGCTCGTCCACCTGGTGGACGAGAAGATTCACGCCCGTTCCACCGGTCCCTACAGCATGATCACCCAGCAGCCGCTCGGTGGGAAAGCCCAATTCGGTGGCCAGCGCTTCGGTGAGATGGAGGTCTGGGCGCTGGAGGCCTATGGCGCCGCCTATGCCCTACAGGAGCTCCTCACCATCAAGTCGGACGACGTGCAGGGCCGGGTCAAGGTCTACGAGGCCATCGTCAAGGGCGACAACATCCCCGAGCCGGGTATCCCCGAGTCGTTCCGTGTGCTGGTCAAGGAGATGCAGAGCCTCTGCCTGAACGTCGAGATGCTGTCCGCCGGTGAGGAAGTGGAGCTTCGTGAGCTCGAGGAAGAGAGCTATCGCTCGGTCGAGACCCTCGGAATCGATTTGAGCCGCCCGGAGCGACCCGATTCCGACTGACGGATGCACCCACGGGAATAGCGAGCGGTTACACGGAGTGCAAGTGACTTTGGCCGAAGCGAGACGGGTCTTGAAAAAATGAGGACGTAACCCCGGCGGACCGGCGTCTGTTTGGCCGAGGTGTGAGCGGTTTTGAAGAAGAGAGAACGTAGCCCCAGATAGGAGATAGGCGGTAGGCGGGAGGAGACTCCCGGCCAAAGTCCGCCGGCAAAATTATGGCTCAGCAGCTATTCGATGAACTGAAGATAGGGCTGGCTTCGAGCGATCAGATCCGATCCTGGTCGTACGGCGAGGTCAAGAAGCCCGAGACGATCAACTACCGAACCCTTCGCCCCGAGAAGGAGGGCCTCTTCGACGAGAGGATCTTCGGCCCCCAGCGTGACTGGGAGTGCTACTGCGGCAAGTACAAGCGAATTCGGTACAAGGGGATCATCTGTGAGCGTTGTGGTGTCGAAGTCACCCGCTCGAAGGTTCGTCGCGAGCGCATGGGGCACATCGAGCTAGCCGCCCCGGTGACTCACATCTGGTTCTTCAAGGGCGTTCCCAGTCGTCTCGGCTATCTGCTCGACATGTCACCGAAGGAGCTGGAGAAGGTCATCTACTTCGCCAGCTACATCATCACCTCTGTCGACGATGAGAAGCGGCAGAAGGACCTTCCCGAGCTCGAAGCGGCCATGCGCGACGAGATCGAGGTGGTTCGGTCGGAGTTCTCCGAGTGGCACGAGGTTCGCCTCGAGGCCCTCGAGGACGAGTTGGAGCGGATGGAGGAAGGCGGGGCCAAGAGCCAGGAGATCAATGCTCGCAAGAAGGAAGTCGAGCGTGAGATCAAGGAGCGTCAGGACCGCTCCGACCGTGAGGTCGAGTTGATCGAGGATGCCTTCGACACCTTCCGGAAGTTCAAGCCGAAGAACCTCGTCGAGTCCGAGCAACTGTGGCGTGAGATCTACTTCCGCTATGACGACTACTTCGAGGGCGGTATGGGCGCCGAAGCCGTCAAGGCCCTTCTCGCCAATCTCGACCTCGACGCAGAGATGCAACTCCTCGAGGAGCATCTCGATGCCGGGTCCGCACAGAAGAGACAGCGGGCCACGCAACGGATGAAGGTGGTCAAGCCATTCTGGGAGGGTCAGAACCGCCCCGAGGACATGATCCTCGAGACCGTGCCCGTGATCCCACCGGATCTGCGGCCCATGGTCCAGCTCGACGGTGGCCGCTTTGCGACTTCCGATCTCAACGACCTGTATCGCCGTGTCATCAACAGGAACAACCGTCTCAAGAGGTTGCTCGATCTCGGCGCTCCCGAGATCATCGTCAACAACGAGAAGAGGATGTTGCAGGAGGCCGTGGACGCCCTCTTCGACAACGGGCGGCGCGGACGTGCGGTGACCGGGCCCGGCAACAGGGCTCTCAAGTCACTCTCCGACATGCTGAAGGGCAAGCAGGGGAGGTTCCGTCAGAACCTCCTGGGCAAGCGCGTCGACTACTCGGGTCGCTCGGTGATCGTCGTGGGCCCCCAATTGAAGCTGCATCAATGCGGGCTCCCCAAGATCATGGCACTAGAGCTGTTCAAGCCATTCGTCATGAAGCGATTGGTCGACCTCGACCTGGCACAGAACATCAAGGCCGCCAAACGGATGGTCGAACGACAGCGCCCACAGGTCTGGGACGTGCTGTCAGATGTCATCCAGGAGCACCCGGTGCTTCTCAACCGGGCGCCGACCCTTCACCGTCTCGGGATCCAGGCCTTCGAGCCTGTCCTGGTCGAGGGCAAGGCGATCCAGATCCATCCCCTGGTGTGTGAGGCATTCAACGCCGACTTCGACGGTGACCAGATGGCGGTTCACCTGCCCCTGTCCGCCGAGGCACAGGCCGAGGCTCGCATACTCATGCTGTCCTCGAACAACGTTCTGTCTCCGGCGTCGGGGCGCCCCATCGTGACCCCGTCCCAGGACATGGTCATCGGGGTCTACTACTTGTCCGAGTACGTGGAGGACGCCAAGGGGGCAGGAGGTCACTACGTCGACCTCGACGAGGCCGTCATGGCCTACGAGATCGGTGAGTTGTCCCTGCACGCCCCGATCAAGATCCGTCTCGGAGATCTCGCCGGCGACCCCGAGGTGCACGCCGACCTGAAGCAGACCCTGGGCAGTCTCCTCACGGAGGAGCCGCTCAGCACGACCGGGTTGTCCGAGACGACACTCGGGCGCGTCTTGATCAACGAAACCCTCCCGGATGGCTTCCCCTTCGTCGACTCGGTGGTGATCAAGTCCGATATCAGGAAGCTCATCGAGACGGTGATCGAGCGCTATCCGCGCTCGGCGGTGGCCGAGACCCTGGACGGGATCAAGGAGCTCGGGTTCAAATACGCCACGAAGGCGGGGCTCACCATCGCTCTCGAAGACGTGCGGACGCCCGGTGACAAGGCGGAGATCCTGGCCGAGTACGAAGAGCGGGCCGAGAAGGTGCAGAGCCTGTTCCAGAAGGGTGTCGTCACCGACGACGAGCGTCGTCAGGAGCTGATCGAGATCTGGACCGAGGCGACCGATCGGGTCACCGAGGCGATGAAGGGGAGTCTGAAGTCCGAGCGATTCAACGCACTGGACATGATGGTCGGCTCTGGTGCCCGCGGGAACATGATGCAGGTGCGGCAGATCGCCGGCATGCGTGGCCTGGTGGCCAACCCCAAGGGTGACATCATCCCGCGTCCCATCATCTCCAACTTCCGTGAGGGGCTGTCGGTCCTCGAGTACTTCATCTCCACCCACGGTGCTCGCAAGGGTCTGGCCGACACCGCCCTGCGAACCGCCGACTCGGGATATCTCACCCGTCGTCTCGTCGACGTCTCCCAGGAGATGATCGTCCTGGAGGCCGATTGTGAGACCGACAAGGGCATCGTCATCCGGGTCACCGACGACCGTGGCGCCAAGATCCGAAACCTTCGGTCGCGGATCTATGGCCGGGTGCTGGCAGACGACCTCAAGGAAGGAAGGAGCCTCGTCGCCACGGTGGACGATGAGAAGCTTCGAGCCGGGACCGTCCTGGGAACCAAGCAGTTGCACGCCATCGAAGACTCCGACGTCGAGTCGGTGCGGGTTCGATCCCCTCTCACCTGTGACACCAGAGGTGGTGTCTGTCAGGCCTGTTACGGCCTGTCGCTGGCCACCGGAAAGACGGTGGAGACCGGTGAGGCCGTCGGGATCATGGCAGCCCAGTCGATCGGAGAGCCGGGAACCCAGCTCACCATGCGGACCTTCCACACCGGTGGTGTGGCGGGCGCCGACATCACACACGGTCTTCCTCGAGTGGTCGAGCTATTCGAGGCTCGCACCCCCAAGGGGAAGGCAGTCCTCGCCGAGGCCAAGGGCGTGGTGAAGGTGATCGAAGACGCCGAGGGACGCCGGATCGTGATCGAGTCCGGGGATGAAGAAGTGGTTTATCCCATCTCGAGGTACGCCAAGCTGCGCCCGGGGATCGCTAACGGCGCCACCATCGAGGCCGGGACCCAGCTGACAGAGGGTCCGCTCGACCCCAAGGAGGTCCTCGAGATTCGCGGTGTCCGTGCCACCCAGCAGTACCTGGTCGATCAGGTGCAGGAGGTGTACCGGTCACAGGGTGTCGAGATACACGACAAGCACATCGAGATGATCGTGCGTCAGATGCTCCGTCGGGTTCGAGTCGTAGCGCCGAACGAGTCCGATTTCCTGCCGGCCGCCTTGATCGACGACCAGAACTTCCGGGACACAAACCGTGAACTGGTCACCGAGGGCAAGAAGCCGGCCGAGGGGCGCCCTGAGCTGATGGGTATCACCAAGGCATCGCTGGCCACGGACTCGTGGCTTTCGGCGGCATCATTCCAGGAGACCACGCGGGTTCTCACCGACGCTGCGATCCAGGGTCGGTCGGACTTCATGCGAGGGCTCAAGGAGAACGTGATCATCGGGCAGCTGATACCGGCGGGCACGGGTGCCCAGCAGTACCAGGTTCTCCAACCGGCCATGCCGGGAGCCACCACGGTGGCCTCGCTCGGCTTCCTCGACGGTGGGCTCTCCGCACCGGGTGAGGACGAGGGCCTCCCCGATGACCCGGCCGAGTGGCTGGCGTCGATCGGTGGCAGCCTCAGCCAAAACGGTGGAAGCGAGGACGACTCCGAGGAGGAGTAGTCCGAGCTCGAGCTTGCGAATGCCGTCCTCATCCCGTGAGGACGGCATTCTCTTTGTCACATTGACAGCGGACCGATCGGGTCATAGCTTTTCTTTCGCGGGTTCATGGGGAAACGGAGCTTCGATTCCGAACTGCAGGTCCAGGTCAGGTCAGCCCCTCGATAGCCACGTTCACTGCGTGACGCTGACTCGCGTCCGCCCCTACGAAACGACCGAGTCATGACCGGAGAGTCGGGGCGTCGCCTCTCGCCCGATCAGCTGGCCAGGGACCTGGCCAAACGTCTCGGCTCGGGGAAGGCTTCCGGGGCTCATCGTCGCCGAGGGCCAAAATTCGACATCGTCACGGTCAGCCGGCTGATCATGTTTCTCGGTGTGGTCGCGATCGGCTTCGGGGTCGTCTTCGCCGGGATGTGGCTGGTGAGCCTGATCGGGTTCAAGACACCGGGTACCGTCGATCAGGGCACCCCCGTGTTCGGTTGTCCCGGTGATCCGCAGGTTGGGGCGCTGTACAACGGCGAGCGGGTTCAGATCATCGGCCGCAGCGAGGATGGGGTGTGGTACGCCTTGAAGGACGACCGGGGTCCCGGCAACGTCGTATTTGCCGATTCGTCTCGCATCACGCCGGATGAGGACCCATCCGCCCTGTCGGTGAGGGACTGCACACCAGGGCTGGCGCTCTCCTCGGCCTCTTCGACGACGACTGTCGCGGAGACGACGGTGACCACATCTCCAACTGCCGGCACGACTCTGACCACCACCACCTCACTCGACGAGGAGGCGGCCGTCACCACGGCCGGGCCGCCGCCACGTCACGGGACCCCCAGCCCCGGAACCACGACCACCACCACGACGACCACTTCGACCATCCCCGGATCGAGCACCACCTCGACTTCGACACCGGGGAGCTCGACCACGACGAAGCCCTCGACGACGACGTCGACCGTGGGGCCAACGACAACGTCGCCTAGTACTACGACGACGACCACCACGACGGTGCCTGCCACGACCACGACCACTGAGACACCAACAACGACTGACACAACATCGACAACATCGACAACATCGACGACTACGACGACTACGACGACTACGACGACTAGCTCCTCGACAACCACCACCACCGCGCCTTAGTCGAGGTCCCGGC
>JBAULI010000100.1:0-3816 GCA_049578105.1 Acidimicrobiia bacterium
AACTGATGATCCTTGCGCTCGATGATCGCCTGGTCGACGTTCTCATCGGCGCGGAATGTCCTGTCGAGCACCTGACCCGTTTCGAGGTTCTTCAGCTTCATTCGGACGAATGCCTTGCCCTTTCCCGGCTTGACATGCTGATACTCGACGATGTTGAACAGGCCGTCACTGAGCTGGAGCGCCATGCCTGGCCTGACGTCATTTGTGCTGATCATGTTCGGGCACTCATAGGGGTCGAGTCAGACGGGCACGGTACAGCGATCACAGCCCAACGGCATCGAGACCGATCTCGATGTCGCGAGGGGTCACATGCACGGTCGCCGGCTTACCCACCTCACTCAGCAAGACCATCCGAAGACCGTCGGCATCCCGCTTCTTGTCGTGACGCAAGAGGTCCTCGACTCTGGCGCGATCGAGACCGTCGACCTTCAGTGGGAGACCGAGCCCTTCCAGGGCCTGCGAGACACGCCTACGTGACTTGAAGCCGAGTCTCTGTTCGGAGACCGCACATGCAGCCATCATCCCGACGGAGACACATTCGCCGTGTGACAGCGGTGATGAGAACTCGATGGCATGACCGATCGTGTGCCCGAAGTTCAAGATCGCCCGTACACCTTCCTCACGCTCGTCCTCGGACACGACGCGGGCCTTCACCGCAGCTGCCCGCGACACGACCTCTTCCAAAGGCGCCGCCTCACCATGTTGGGCCAACAGATCGAACAACTCCGGGTCACCCACCAGACCGGTCTTGATCGCCTCCGACAAGCCCTCACGACGAAGACTGACCGGCAGTCCCTCGAGAATCGTCACATCCACTACGACTCTGCTGGGATGCCAGAACACGCCGACGAGGTTCTTACCAGCGAGGTTGACACCGGTCTTTCCCCCGATTGCGGCGTCGACTGCGCCAAGCAGCGTGGTGGGTAGATGGACCACCTCCACCCCTCGCAGCCATGTGCCGGCGACGAAACCGGCGACGTCGGTCACCGAGCCGCCACCGACGCCGACGATGGTGTCATGACGGCCCACGCCGAAGCGGGCAAGAGCCTGATAGACGGAGTCGGCGACCTGGAGGCTCTTTGCCTCGTCACGATCCGGGAGGCCGGTCACTTCAACCGTCAATCCTTCTGATCTCAGACGATCTGCGACCTCGAGCGCGATGTGTGTCGCCCCCGGTTGTGTCAGCACTGCGGCCCGCTCCCGTCCGAGGCGCTCCGGGAGGATGACATCGGGAAGGCCCCGTCCGACGATGACCTCCGTCGTGCCTGCGACCGTCAACTGTTCCACAGCTGCTCGATTCTCCGGGCGACTTCGGACACGTCCAGATGATCGGTGTCGATGACCTCGGTGGCGGCAGTGACGTAGAGATGACGCCTCTCTTCGTCGATGGCGATCAGATCTCTCTCCGGAGACCCGGGGTCGAGCAATGGTCTGCCCGCTGGGTCACCAAGCCGATCGTTCAACGTCGAATGCGAGGCCTGTAGGAGCAGCACGGGGCCAGTGTTCCGCATCTTCTCCACATTGTCACGATCGAGAACGGCTCCTCCCCCGGTGGCTACCACGGCCACCCGGCCGGCCAGGCGATCTATGGTCGATGACTCCATCTCCCTGAAGGCAGACTCACCTCTCGTGGAGAAGATGTCACCGATGGCCATGTCTGCGCTCGTCTCGATTTCGACATCGGTGTCAAAGAAGGGCACATCGAGGTGATCGGCAGCCATCCGGCCGGCGCTGCTCTTCCCGGATCCCATCATCCCGATCAACCAAAGAGTCATCAACGACCAGGGCGCTTGGCGATCTCGGCCACGAACCTCTGGTGGGCCGCCACCAACTCGTCGACGGTGTCGCCACCGAACTTCCGCTGCAACTCAGCAGCGAGCACGACGGCGACCATCTGCTCACCGACGACGCCTGCCGCAGGGACGGCGCACACGTCGGAGCGCTCTCGAACGGCGTCGGCAGGCTCGCCCGTCGTCATATCGACTGTCCTCAACGGTCTCATCAAGGTGGAGATCGGCTTCATCGCAGCCCTGGCTCTGATGGTCTGGCCATTGCTGATGCCTCCTTCGGTGCCGCCGGCGCGGTTGGTGGGCCGGCTCAGACCGTCGGGATCGAGGATTATCTCGTCGTGTGCCTGCGAACCTGGAAGCCCTGCGACTTCGAACCCATCCCCCAGTTCCACCCCCTTGATCGCGGGTATCGACATCAGACCCGCCGCGAGCAACGCGTCGAGCCGCCGATCATGTTGGACATGTGAGCCAAGGCCCGGTGGGACTCCGAAGCCCAACACTTCGAACACGCCGCCGAGCGTGTCCCGACGGTCGTGGGCATCGTCGATGGCTGTCACCATCGCTGTACCGGCCGACGGGTCGAAGCAACGGACCGGGCTCTCATCCACGATTGGGCCATCTCCACGGCCCGGCGTGGCCTTGGAAACGACCGTGCCGATCGATACCACGTGACTGATTACCTCGATGTCAACGGTGGCCAGGAGACGCTTGGCCAGGACTCCGGCAATGGTTCGCGCCGCGGTTTCCCTTGCCGAGGCCCGCTCCAGGATGTCCCGGGCGTCGTCGGTCCCATACTTGAGCATGCCCGCCAGATCGGCGTGGCCCGGTCGGGGGCGGGTGACTTCCTTCTTGGCGATCGCAGGCTCCGGGCTCATCTCCTCCGACCAGCGAGGCCATTCGGTGTTACGGATGACAACGGCCACTGGCGACCCGAGTGTGTGGCCGTGACGGACACCGCCCAGTATCTCCAACTCATCCTGCTCGATGGCCATCCGCTTGCCACGCCCATACCCCATGCGCCGTCTGGCCAACTCATGGCGGAAATCGTCGGCCGAGACCGGCAGGCCCTTGGGAAGTCCCTCCACGATGGTGACCAGGCCCGGCCCGTGGGACTCACCAGCGGTCATGAATCGAAGCATCGTGTGATGCTACGACGGCAACGGGAAAGCTCCGAGCCCGGCGAGCGCGATCGCACCCCAGGCTCCCAGGATCATCCACGGACCATAAGGGAGCTCCGCTCTCATCGCGGATTTGACATCGGTCCCGCTCGAATCCGATGTGCGAGACCCGATCGTGGCCACCAACAGGACGATCAACGAGACCACACCTCCCAATATCGCCGTGATGAAGACCGCCCACCCCAGCGTTCCCCACGATATGTAGCCGGTGAACACTCCAAGCTGGACCGACAGCTTGACGTCACCGAACCCGAAGCCCTTGCCACCTGCCACCAGGAACACCAACGCCGTGCCGGCGAGATAGGCGAGACCACCGAGCAAAGATCGACCGAATGCCGATGGGCTCCCATCCATCAACGCCCCAAGGCCGAGCAGGCCGATCAGCAGGGCCGTTCCCCGGAGATTCAGACGATCCACGATCCTCAGTGCGTCGAGGTCGGTGACTCCCAGGGCGAAGCTCAACAGGAGGAACCCCAGATAGGCCACCAGGGCCCAGCTCCCACCGACGGTGTTGGAGAAGAGCACGGCGGCGACGGTGCCGAGGGCGACGAGGGGTATCTCGCGGTAGGCAGGCCTCCCGCACTCAGGACATCGAAGCGAGAGCCAACCCCGTCCGGCACCACAGCGAGGGCACGTGCCCACAAAAGGGCGGAGTGGCGAGTCGTGCAGAGTCTGCGCTGCTAGGTCGAGCGCTCCAAAAGCACCAAAGAAGCCAAATGCCCCGGCGAGGATTTTGATGATCACCGCCGGAGCAACTTAGCCGTGGCCGTCTTCACGGCCGGTCAATCAGTCTTCGTCGATTTCTTTGAGGACCGAGCCCATGCGACGGCGACGGAGCAGGCCGTGGC
>JBAULI010000101.1:0-3938 GCA_049578105.1 Acidimicrobiia bacterium
ATCCGGGCGGGTCTCAGGCTCCCGAGAGGCTTTGACGGCAGCCGATCGTGCCTTCACCTGGGAGCCCCAGCCCTGGTGCCAGGAGATCTTCTGACCTGCGCCGCAGCTCAACCCAGCTAATTCACCACCGGGCGCATCTTCAACCCCAGTTCAGAGGACCACGCCAAAACACAGGGTGGGGCCGGGGAGATACAGGGCACCCCTAAACCCCAGTTCAGCCCAAACGCGCAGACACAGGGTGGAGCGGGGGGATACAAGGGGGGTCGCCCCCCCTTGATATGAGAGCGGGGGGACACAAGGGGGGTCGCCCCCCCTTGAATTACACAGACGAGGGCCCGCCTGCCGACAGGCCCTCGTCGGCACCCGCCGGAGAGCGGGGCCGCCCTGCACCCGATGTGACCATCACCGGGGAGTTGGTGCCCCGAAGGGCGCCAGCTCAGATGTCGTAGTAGAGACTGAACTCGTAGGGATGGGGGCGAAGCCTCACCGGGTCGACCTCATGCTCGATCTTGTAGTCGATCCATGCGTCGATCAGCTCCTCCGAGAACACGCCGCCTTGGAGCAGGAACTCGTGGTCGTCTCGAAGCGCTTGCAACGCCTCCGGCAGGCTGCCCGGGACCGACGGGAGCCCTTCCAACTCGGCGGGCGGAAGGTCGTAGATGTCCTTGTCGACCGGGTCGTGTGGCTCGATACGGTTCTGGACACCGTCCAGACCGGCCATCAGCATGGCGGCAAAGGCCAGATACGGGTTGCAGGAGGGGTCGGGGCAACGAAACTCGAGCCTCTTGGCCCCCGGCGACTGGGAGTACTGGGGTATCCGGATCGCCGCAGATCGGTTTCGACTCGAATAGACGAGGTTGACCGGGGCCTCATAGCCCGGCACGAGCCGGTGATATGAGTTGGTCGTCGGTGCCGCGAAGGCGAGCACGGCCGGCGCATGCTTGAGCAGACCGCCGATGTACCACCGGGCCATGTCGGACAAACCCGCATATCCCGCCTCATCGAAGAACAGCGGCTCGCCATCCTTCCACAGTGACTGGTGGGTGTGCATCCCCGACCCGTTGTCCTCGAAGATCGGCTTGGGCATGAAGGTCACCGACCTCCCGTGTGCCCACGCCGTGCTCTTGACGATGTACTTGTACAGGGTCACGTTGTCGGCGGTGCGCAGCAATGTGTCGTAGCGCATGTCGATCTCGGCCTGACCGGCGGTTCCCACCTCGTGGTGCTGGACCTCGATCTCGATGCCCGCCGCCTCCAGCTGGGCGGTCATCTCGGACCGGAGATCCTGGAAGTGGTCTGTCGGTGGGACCGGGAAATAGCCTTCCTTGTAGCGTGGCTTGTAGCCCAGGTTCCCGCCTTCCTCGTATTCGCCGGAGTTCCAGGCACCCTCGATCGAATCGACGAAGTAGAAGCCCGAATACTGGTTCTGCCCGAACCGAACGTCATCGAAGATGTAGAACTCCGCCTCCGGTCCCCAATACGAGGTGTCGGCGAGCCCGGTGCTGAGCAGGTACTCCTCGGCCTTCTTGGCCACGTAACGAGGGTCCCGGTCGTACGGAGTGTTGGAGATCGGATCGTTCACGAAGCAGTAGAGGATCAGGGTCTTCCGGGTCCGGAACGGGTCGTCGACGGCGGTGGTGGGATCCGGGATCAGGATCATGTCCGACTCCTGGATCTGCTGGAAGCCACGGATCGACGAGCCGTCGAAACCGAAACCATCGTCGAATGACTCCTCGGTCAGCTGGTGGACCGGGACGGTGAAATGCTGGACCTGACCTGGAAGGTCACAAAAGCGAAGGTCGACGAATTCATACCCCTCGTCGGCGACGAGGGACAAGACGTCGGCAGCCGTCTTGCTCACGGGGTGCTCCTCTCGGATCGATTGACGCTGTGAACCGGGTAGTTGTATCGCTCACCCGTTTCGCTCGAGTTGCCGAAGTGTGAACTCTGTGTTTCCGATTCAGCCTGCCGGATTGCCACTGTAGATGCGGATGCCGGTCTCATAATCGGGAGGGTGCAGCGGCTGTTTCACAAGACGACTCCCGGCGAGCAGATGGTGGAGGGCGATCCCTCCGATATCGCCACGCTCCTCGCGGAGCCAGGCTTCTTCTGGCTGGATCTATACGACGAGACGCCAGAGGCGATCCAGGCGGTAGGGAATGCTCTCTCCCTGGACGAGGCCTCTCTCCATGACGCATCGGAGATGACCCTCCTGCCCCGCGTGGATGAGTTCGAGAGATACGTCTACGCCGTGCTGTTCGGGCTCGTCCCCGAAGCGGGCGGGCTCGCCACCGACGAGATCGACATGTTCATCGGGGAGCGATTCCTGGTCACGGTTCACCGCACCCCCTTCAACTCGATCGAATGGCTCCAGTCTCCCAGCAACGTGGCGAGCACGACCAACCTCGACTCTCCGGCCCGTGTTGCCGCCTTCATCGCCCAGCTGGGAACCCGACGATTCCTGCCGATCATCACCGAGCTCGACGCCCGGATAGAAGACCTCGAGTTGATGGCCATGTCTTCGGACCCGAGAACCCTCCCCGAGGTGCAGGCGCTTCGCCGCGACGTCGGCTTGTTGAGACGATCCGTGGGACCACAGCGGGACGCGATCAACGAATTGGCCGAGAGTCTCCACCCGGTCATCGACGTCGCCGCCCGGCGATCGTTCGATCGCGTCTTCGACCACTACGTCAAGATCATCGACTCGCTAGACGGGGCCCGCGCTCTACTGGGCTCGGTCTTGGAGACGCATCGGGGAGCGGTGGCCGACCAGACCAATGAGATCGTTCGCCTGCTCACCGTGTTCTCGGCGGTCCTCCTCCCACTCTCCGTGCTGGCCGGGGTATGGGGGATGAACGTGATCGATCTCCCATTCGGGCACGCGAAAGGCGGCTTCTACGTCATCGTCACCGGCATGGGCATCCTCGCCCTCGGCATGTGGGTCTACTTCGCTCGTCGCGGCTTCGTGGGGCGCCCGAAGCTGAGCGAGCTGCCGAAATCGGTCGGTCTGGGACTGATCCACATCGGCGTGGCGCCGATCAAGGCGGTCGCGACCGGGATCGAGGCGACCGTCCGGACCGTCAGCCGCACCGGTGGTGAGCACGGCTCCGACGACGACACCACACCGCCCTGAACCGGCGACCCGGTCGCCCTGACTACCGTCCCGTCACGTCATGCCAGCCACCGTCGTATTGGGTGCCCAGTGGGGTGACGAGGGGAAAGGTCGAGTGGTCGACTTCTTCGCCGAGTCGGCCGACTTCGTGGTTCGTTACCAGGGGGGAAACAACGCCGGTCACACCATCGTGGTCGGAGACCAGCGTCTTGCCCTCTCACTCATCCCTTCAGGGATCCTCTATCCCCATTGCACCCCGGTCATCGCCTCGGGCACGGTGATCGACCCCAAGGTCCTCATCGCCGAGATGGACATGGCCATGGAGAGGAATCTCGACCCGTCCCGGGTGCGTATCTCGTCCAACGCCCACGTCATCATGCCGTATCACCGAAAACTCGACGCCGCCATCGAGCGCTACCTGGGTGAGAACCGAATTGGCACGACCAAGCGCGGCATCGGCCCGGCGTACACGGACAAGTTCGCCAGAGTCGGGATCCGGGTGCAAGACCTATTCGACAGCAAGATCCTGAGGAAAAAGGTCGAGGTGGCGTTGGAGGAGAAGAACAAGATCCTCCCCCGAATCTACAACACCCTTCCCATGGACCCCGACGAGATCATCGACGAATACGGCGTGTACGCCGAGCGACTCCGACCACACGTCGCCGACACCTCGTTGCTCCTCTGGGAAGGGCTCCAGTCGGGCAAGGTCGTCCTGTTCGAAGGGGCACAGGGGACCCTCCTCGACATCGACCACGGGACGTATCCCTTCGTCACCTCCTCCAATCCGACCGCAGGTGGGGCCGCCGTGGGCTCGGGGATCGGCCCG
>JBAULI010000102.1:0-1979 GCA_049578105.1 Acidimicrobiia bacterium
TAATAGGAGATCAGGTTTGATGCTCGTGTGACCCCCACCCCCAAGATGATCACGAAAGTCGCCTCAGCAGGGGTTCTGAGTTCAACGCGGCCTTATTCCCAAATGCGCGCTGAACTCAGCTGATGTCGAGGATCAGAGCGAGTACCTGCCGAACCTCCGACAGCGCCACGACACACACGTTGCCTCGCACTGACTCGACTCGATCGACCGACACTGACCTGATGTGCTGACACTGTGCAGCCGAGTCGGACTCCAAGCCATTGCTCTCATCCGATCTGATCTCGACCTCCGAGCCGAATCCCCGAAAGGAGGAAGTCAGAGGGACCACCTGGATCACATTCGCTGACTCATCAAGGATTTCTTGGGCCGTTACCACTACCACGGGTCGCTTGAGACCAGCTTCCCGACCCTTCGATGCACCACGATCGAGGTCGACAACATCACCCGAGTTCAGCATCGAGCCAGCTCGTCTCGTCCTCGGTGAGAGGCGTCCTCAGGTCTTTGCCAATGCGCTGCTGGCGCAGACGCCGGGTGGCGATCGCCACTGCCTCACCTACGGTCGTGCCGAGATCTCGGGCCAGCTTCTTGAGCTCCTCGTGCGTGTCTCGATCAACCCGAACACTCGTGCTAGGCATACGAAGAAGCATACATAGTTGCATGCTCAAGTGTCAACATGATCTAGTGACCCACTAGGTGATGCGAGAGTCGGAAACACGGTGTTGAAACAGGGGTCCGGTCCATTACCGAGCGCCCGACCGGCATGACGGGTGCCTCCGGCAAGGCGCCGAAGGCGAGATCACCTCGATTCGATCCGGAGAGTGCTGTGGCTATCAGGTATTGCAACTGGTCCATGAAGTTCCTCTCTATACCGGTTAAGAGGCTGACAGGGCCAAACCAGGTCCCTATACGATTGCCCCACCGTGACCTCCAGCGGACAAGGGGCCCATCGAGACCGCTGTAACTCCATGCCAAATTTTGTTCGCCGTTGGCTCAGAGCCCGAGTCTCATCGGCGCACATGTCATCCCGTGGACCCGCAGGATCTGTTGGTGCTGCGGCCAACCGTCGAGACCCGATTCGGCGGTCGTGCCCCTCGTAGAATCCGCCGGTGCTCACACATCTATTCTCCGACATCGAGTCGAGCACCCGTCTGTGGGAGGAGCACCCAGTTGAGATGGCGAAGGCCCTGGCACGCCACGACGCCATCCTCGCCGGAGCCATCGAAGAGACCGGGGGACGACTGATAAAGACCACCGGCGACGGCGGGCTAGCCGTCTTCGACACGCCCGTCGATGCCCTGGTTGCCGCCCTCACCACCCAGACCGGTCTCGCCGCCGAGCCGTGGGGGGCAACCGGGCCGATCCGGGTGCGGATCGGTATCCACTCCGGCGACTCGGAGAGCCGTGACGGCGACGTCTTCGGGGCGGTCGTCAACCGGACGGCCCGGATCATGGCCGCCGGTCATGGTGGCCAGGTCCTGGTCTCGGGTGCAACCGCCGCCCAGGCCGATGGTTCCCTGCCTCAAGGGGCGTCCTTGCGTGATCTCGGGGTCCACCGCCTCAAAGACCTGACCCTCCCCGAGCATCTCTACCAGCTGGTCCACCCCGACCTCCAAGCCGAGTTTCCCGCCCTCCTCACGCTCGACTCCAGACCACACAACCTGCCCCTGCAGTCCACCGAATTCCTGGGGCGAACCAACGAGCTCGCCGCGATCGCCGCCATGCTCGAAACGCCCAACATCCGCCTGCTCACCATCGCCGGACCAGGCGGAGCCGGCAAGACTCGACTCGGCCTCCAGGTGGCCGCACAACAGTTCCACCGATTCGCCGACGGTGTGTTTTTCGTCGATCTCTCACTGGAACACGACCCGGATGCCGCATTCGAGGCGATCGTCCGAGCCCTCGATCTCCCCTCTTCTGGTGGTGGATCGGCCCTGGAAGTCCTCAAGACCCGGCTACGTGACCGTGAGATGCTCCTTCTC
>JBAULI010000103.1:0-2149 GCA_049578105.1 Acidimicrobiia bacterium
ACGACCGTTCCGTTCGAGCTGAGGCCTCGGCGAATCCGGCCCACCACTGCCGGATCGACCAGGTGCACCGGGGTGTAGGTGAACACCATCAAGTCCCAATCCCTCTCGCCATAGTCGAGGGAGAAGATGTCGGCGCACACTGCATTGATGGTTGTACCAAGACGGCGTGCTTCCATGACGGCTCGTTCCACGCCGACCGGGGAGATATCGACGCCGGTGACCGACCATCCCTGGCTGGCGAGATACACGGCGTTTCGACCCTGACCCATGGCGACGTCGATGGCAGTTCCCGGCTCGATCCCCTCGATCGCTCTGACCAGCAGCTCGTTTGGCTCGGTGCGGAAGGTGACGTTTCCCGACGAGTAGATCAAGTCGAAGAGGATGGGCCACACCTCGGTGCTCTGATTCATGTAGCCCATCGAGACGGACATGGCCTTTGCCGCCTCATCCGAGCCCATGGTGCTTTCCAGGTGAGTCTGATATCGATCGAGGATCGGGGCCACGGCCCCACCAGGCTCCGCGGTGTTGAGGAATTCGAGGAACCCCTCGATGATCTCGCGTTGGTCCACGGCCGAACCGTAACCCTGGGGGAGGAGGAGGGCCAGCCTTGAAACTGGTCCTCCGGGAGGATCATTAGCGTGCGTCCACATGCAGGTCGACATCGCAGCCATGGTCCTTCTGCTGGCCGTCGGTGTCTTCGCCGGTTCGATAGGCGCCCTGGTGGGGATCGGAGGCGGGATCATCATCGTGCCCGCTCTCGCCCTGGGCTTCGGATACGACATCAGGACCTCGGTGGCAACCTCCCTGGTGGCCGTGGTGGCGACATCGGCGGCCGCCGGCATGAAGTATGCGCAAGAAGGCCTCACCAACATCCGGCTCGGATTGACCCTCGAGGTCGTCACCGCAGTGGGCGGAGTGGTCGGAGGTCTGATCGCCGTATCCATTGCGCCCAACGTGATCTATGGGGTCTTCGCCCTGGTCACATTGCTGGTAGCGGTGCTCATGTGGCGTCACGACGATGAGCGGAGACACCCGAGCCAGGAAACTGTCGGCTCCCTGCGGGCCGGCTCTGACATCTTGAGGAGCAGCTACGTCGACCAGGCAACCAGGCGACAGATCGAGTACCGGCCGCGTCGCCTCGGCTTCGGCATGTCTTTGTCCTCGGTCGCCGGGGTGCTCTCCGGCCTGCTCGGTGTGGGTGGTGGTTTCCTCAAGGTGCCCGCCATGACCCTCGCCATGGATGTTCCTGCCAAAGCGGCAGCAGCGACGTCGAACTTCATGGTCGGGATCACCGCAGTCGCCAGCCTCGTCATCTACCTGGCCCGCGGGTTCGTCCAGCCGGCGGTAGCCGTCCCGGTGACCCTCGGCATCGTCCTGGGGGCAGTCGTCATGAGTCAATTCACCAACAAGGTGTCGGGGCTCCACGTCCAACGTGTGCTTTCGGTGATCCTGGTGATCATCGCGGTTCAGATGGCCCTGGAATCAGCCGGTCTGGTGGCCTATGGATGACCACGCTCTCCTGGACGCCGGCGAGCGTCGCATCGTCGAGATCGTCTTCCGCTGGGGTCTGTCACTGGCGTCCTTGTGCATGGCTGTCGGCATGGTCCTCGCATTGGTGTCCGGCGAAACGACGTTCGGGGCTGTCGATCTGGCCCATCTGGGCGACATGTCTGGCCCAGGCGCCCTGATGGGCGTCGGCATCGGCATCCTCGCAGCCATCCCCGCGACGAACATCTTGGTGCTCATGTTCTTCTGGGCTCGGCGCCGACAGGTCGGCCTCACGGTCATCGCCCTGGCCGTCATCCTGACATTGGCCGTCGCAGTCATCTTGGGCCAGGGGTGAGTCGGTAGATCTCCCGCCAACCTCGGCCGGGCTCTGGCCAGCGCCCCGAGCCGCTATAAGCTTCAGGCTTCACCGACCGGGGGAAGACATCCTCTCAACCAGGATCAACGCCAACTCCAGCCAACCCGGCCCTCGCCCTCGTAGCTCAGGGGATAGAGCACCGGTTTCCTAAACCGTTCGATGCGATTCTCACTGCCTGGCGACACCGACCGAATCGTCCCGTGAACAGGCCTTTTACCCTTTCATCGTCTCGTGTCGTTTCGTATGATTTCCCTCCGCTTGCGGCCCAGGTGCGGCCCAACTGCG
>JBAULI010000104.1:0-5196 GCA_049578105.1 Acidimicrobiia bacterium
GGGCAACCGCCAAGAGCCTCATATTTCCCCGATAGCGACCTCGGTGGTTGCATTGGTGACCGGTAAGGCAGCTGGCCGAACGAAGCGATTGCGGTCACTGCGGACCCTATTTCAACCAAATCTCGCGGTTATGGGGTGAAACCCCGATTGAAACCTGCTCTCGCGGTGTAAGTATGCATAAGTTGGGGAAGTTCCCCCTCGCCTACCCAAGGAGGCACCGAAATGGCCCATCCGAGACGCCGGAGATCCTCGCTGCTTGTTGCAGCGATCCTGGCTTTCATGTTTGTGTTCCCGGCGGCAGTCTGGGCATCACACCAATTCACCGATGTGCCTGACTCCAATGTGTTCCATAATTCGATCGGTTGGATGAAGGACAACGGGATCACCGTGGGATGCAACCCACCGGCCAACACCAAGTACTGCCCCGACGATCCGGTGACCAGGGGTCAGATGGCTGCCTTCATGAAGCGGCTTGCCGAGAACAACGTCGTCGACGCGGCGACTTTGGACGGCATGGACTCATCTGAGTTCGCAACGAAGTCCGATCTTTCGACGACCGGAACTGTGACCATGGGCGCGGGGTCGTTTACAGCGAGTGGCACGGCCGCCACGTGGTCGAATGGATGTGTACGCGACGAAACGAGTCCGTTCCAGGTGCGTGCCTCGGTGCAACTCCCGGTGGGCGCGACCATCACATCCTTCACCGGATACGTGGTCGATGCCGACGGTGGCGCAAACGGGAATGTCCGACTGGTACGGACGACTGCGGTGACGACCACGATGGCCACAGCCACAACCTCTGGAAGCGCCGGCCTGCAGAACGTGACCGTCAATTTGGCGACCCCGGAGCCGGTGGACGCTACCGACTACTTCTATGTTGAATACACCGGTGGTAGCGGTTCCGGGTCTCATCAGATCTGTGGCGTGTCTATCGGCTATTCAATCCCCGCCGGCACAAGCCTGCTGGGCAATTCGAACGGGGTAGCGGATAGCGGGCCAGCAACGGGCAGCTAAGAGACGGCGAGAGGCCTGAGTAGCCCCAGTCCCTTGGGGCTACTCAGCGTCTAGAACCAGGTGGACGGCGCGACGCCCTAGCCAGCCCGCGCACCGATGCTCACCGGGACCGCCTCACGGCTCTCCTTGGCGTGATAACTGGAACGGACCAACGGGCCGGACTCGACGTGGGGGATGCCGCTCGACTCGCCGAATTCCTTGTACTCGGCGAACTCGTCGGGATGGACATACCGATGGATCGGGCGATGCCGCGCCGTCGGACGCAGGTACTGGCCGATGGTGATGATGTCGATCCCCACCGCCCGCATGTCTGCCAGCGCACCGAGGACCTCCAATTTGGTCTCCCCCATGCCCACGATCAAACCGGACTTGGTCAACCCCTCCGGTCTCATCTGCTTGGCCCGCCAGAGCAGGGAGAGCGACCGCCCGTAATTCGCAGAAGTGCGGATGTCGCGTTGCAGTCGAAGAACGGTCTCGGTGTTGTGGTTGAGCACTTCGGGCGCGGCATCCATGACTGTCTGCAACGCCTCCCGATCGCCTTTGAAGTCGGGGATCAGCACCTCGATCTCGGTCCCCGGTGACTGACGACGACTCTCGGTGATGGTGTGGGCGAATATCCCCGCTCCGCCATCGTGGAGATCGTCGCGGTTGACCGATGTGATCACCGCATGACGAAGACTCATCTTCCGAATCGCCTCGGCGGCCCGATAGGGCTCGAAGATGTCGAGCTCGGTCGGCTTCCCGGTGGTGACGTTGCAGAAGGAGCAAGCCCGGGTGCACTTGTCACCCAGGATCATCAATGTCGCTGTGCCCATACCCCAGCACTCGTAGATGTTGGGGCAGTTGGCCTCCTCACAGACGGTGTTCAGCTCGAGGCCACGCATCATCTTCTTCAATTCCAGATAGTCACCGTCGAGCCTCGCCTTGACCTTCATCCACTCGGGCCGTGCCGGCTCCCCGGGAAGTCTCCCGTTGATCAAGACCGGCTCGACGGTGCGCGCCTCGGGCGAGAACGTCCCGGACCGGAGTAGACGATCAACCTCGTATTCCGAGCGAGCCCCCTGGCCCCTGACGAATGCGGCGAGCTGGGTCTCGGTGACCTCGTATCCGAACACGCGCTCGAAATGCGGGATCAGCGCCCTGACCGCCTCTTCGACGGTCACCTTCCTGCCCACCAGGTCCGAGAGTGTGGTGACCGGGCGATCGGTGATGCCACAGGGGTTCATCATCCCGAAGTAGCTCATATCCGGATGGAGGTTGAGGGCGAATCCGTGCATAGTCACACGGCGGGAGACACGGACCCCGATTGCAGCCACCTTGCCCTTCTCCGTCCACACTCCCGTGTAACCGGATTCGGCCCATCCTTCGACCCCGAAATCGGCCAGGGTCGCGATGAGGACCTCTTCGAGCCGGCGGACGTAGGGGACTATCTGCTTCGGGTCCTCGAGGGTGACGATGGGGTAGCCGACCAATTGGCCCGGGCCGTGAAATGTGATGTCCCCCCCTCGGTCGACGTGATGCACTTCGGCATCGACCACCGCCCGGTCGACCAGGAGGTTGCCGGCGTCGCCATTGCGCCCGATGGTGAAGACCGGTGGATGCTCCAAGAGGAGCAGATAGTCGTCGTCGGTGCGACCAAGGACCTTTCCCTCGTGAAATGCCCGCTGCAGGTCCCACGCCTCCGTGTAGGGAAGACGACCCAGCCAGCGTGACCGCAACATGGGCTCAGGCAAGCTCCTGCTCCCAGTCCCAGGTCTCGATGTTCTGTTTGATCCTCTGCAGGAACAGGACGGCGGTGGACCCGTCGAACGCCCGATGATCCCAGGTCAGGCCCAAATACCCGATGTGACGGATGGCGATCATGTCCTGACCCTCGGGAGTCGTTATCACGGTGGGCCGCTTGGTCACCGTCTCGGTGGAGAGGATCGCCACGTTGGGCACGTTGATGATGGGGGCCGACATGAACGACCCGAACGGGCCCGGGTTTGTGATCGTGAAGGTCGACCCGGTGAGATCGTCGAGCCCCAAGCTCCCCGTCCTGCCCCGCTCGGCCAGCTCCCGGATCTCCCGGGCCAGCCCGACCAGACGCAGACCGTCGGCGTTCCTCACGCGGGCGACGATCAGACCACCCTGGTTGAGGTCGATGGCGATGCCGAGATCGACTTTCTTGTGGAATACCGCCTTCTTCTCCTCCAGGTAGAAGGAGCTGTTCACCACGGGGAACGCCTTGAGTGCATCGATCGTCGCCCTTGAGATGAAGGGGAGATAGGTGAGGGAGAAGCCCTCCTCCTCCTTGAAGTCGGCCTTGTGGGCCTGTCGGACTCTCTCGACCCGCTCGTAGTCGACTTCGACCGACGTCCACACATGGGCGGCGATGTGCTTGGAATTGACCATGTTCTCGGCGACTCGGAGCCGAATCCGGTCCAGCGGGACTTCCTCATCCGATGCCCCGGAGGCGGCGCTGGGTGCCGCAGGTGCCGGAGGAGCTGATGCCGGCTCGGGCTCGACCACGGGCTCCGCCTTCTCCTCGGGTTCGGGCCTCTTCTGCTCGGACGGAACTTCCTCCGCAGCGGCCGTCTCGGAGGGGCCGCCGGACTCGATGAACGCCTCGACGTCCTTGCGGGTGATCCGACCGCCTTCCCCGCTTCCGGTGAGTCGCGACACGTCTATCTCGTGCTCACGAATCAGCTTGCGCACCACGGGAGAGAGCAGATGCGGCTTCTTCTCGGTCTCATCCGGTTCGGCGAAGAACGCCTCGACCTCGCGATCCGACAGCTCAGATGGTTTCGTCTCGCTCCCATTGATCGATCTCTGCCCATCTCCGGCCGCCGCGTTCCCGGTGTCCGGCTCGGCCTGACTGGCTTCTGGCTCGATAGGTGCCTCCACCGTCTCGGAATCGACGGTGCTCTCCCCTTCGGCGCCGATCACGACCATGGGCGTGCCGACCTGCACCGTGTCGCCCTCATCGACCAGGATCTCGAGGATCGTGCCGGCGGCGGGTGAGGGAACCTCGGTGTCGACCTTGTCCGTGGAGATCTCCACCAATACCTCGTCTTCGGCGATCGAGTCGCCGACCTTCTTCGCCCATTTGAGGATGGTGCCCTCGGTTACCGTTTCGCCCAGTTGGGGCATCGAGACTGTCGTGGCCAAAAGTCGCTCCTCTCAGTGAAGACTGCGGCCGGCTGCGGACAGGAGTGTCTCACCGACTGCTTCGGACAATGTCGGGTGGGCGTGGATGAAGGCGGCCGCTTCGTCGGGCAGCGCCTCCCATCCAACCGAATACATCAGCTCGTGGATCATCTCGCCTGCCTGCGGGCCAACGATCGACGCCCCCACTATCGGCCCGCCCTTCTCGGACACGACCTTCACGAAACCCTGGTTCTCCCCGATGATGATGGCTCTCCCGATCCCGTTGAAGGCGTGTTTTGCCACCTCGACATCGAGGCCCCGTTCCCTTGCCTCGGACTCGCTCAACCCGACCTCGGCTACCTCGGGGTGGGTATAGGTGACACGAGGGATCGCCTGATAGTTGACCGGCCTGGTCTCGCCAGTTGCGATATGGGTCACGGCGGCGATCCCCTCGGCAAAACCGACATGAGCCAGTTGAGGAGTTCCGGCAACGATGTCGCCGACGGCATACAGCCCCCTCTCGGCGGTCTCCATCGTGACCGGGTCTACCTTCACGAATCCTCGGTCCAGTTCGGCCGACACCGTGGCGAGCCCAACGTCGTCGGTGCGCGGGCCCCGGCCCACCGAGACCAGGACCACGTCCACCTCGACTTCGTCTTCCCCGCTCGGGATGACGACGGAATCGCCGAGACGCGCCGGCTGCACCGACATCCCGATGTGAAACTTGACCCCGCGCTTTTGAAGAGCCCGCTGCAGCTGGCGAGCTGCGTCGGAATCAGAGCCCGGGATGATCTGATCCATCATCTCGAAGACATGGACGTCGGACCCGACATCGACCAGGAACGATGCGAACTCGCATCCGATTACTCCCCCGCCGACGATGGCGACCCGATCCGGTCGTTTCGGCCAATCGAGCGCATGATCCGAGCTGACGATCTGGCTCCCGTCGAACCCGTAGCCCGGGATCGTCCGCGGATACGAGCCCGAGGCGAGGATGATCTTCGATCCTTCCACCGTTTGACGACCCGTCTCGGTCTCGACCTCGACCCTTCC
>JBAULI010000105.1:0-4653 GCA_049578105.1 Acidimicrobiia bacterium
CGACAAGGTCGGCTGGATCGACACGCTGGGCACATACGCCGAACGACATGTCATCAACGCCAACAGCGCGATACCCATACCGTCATCGATCGACACGACCGTGGCCGCAGCAGCCCTGCTTCAGGGACTCACCGCCCACTACCTGGCCACCGACACCTACCCCCTCTCCCCGGGGGACCAGTGTCTGATCCATGCCGGCGCAGGTGGAGTCGGCCTCCTGCTCACGCAGATCGCCAAGATCCGTGGCGCCACCGTCTTCACGACCGTGGGCACCGAGGACAAGGCGGAACTGAGCCGGGCGGCCGGCGCCGACCATGTGATCGTGTACACAGAGTCGAGTTTTGGAGCGGCGATAGAGGAGATATCCGGCCCAAAGTCGCTGAGCGTCGTCTACGACGGGGTCGGCGCCGACACTTTCCTCGAAGGTCTCGAAGTGCTCGCGGTGCGAGGAATGATGGTCACTTTCGGGAATGCCTCCGGTCCCGTCCCGGAGATCTCACCGTTGATCCTCTCCCAAAAGGGCTCCCTCTTCCTCACCCGGCCCACCATCGCCCATTACACGAGGTCGAGGAGTGAGGTTCTGGCGCGAACGGGCCAGCTATTCGACTGGATCGAAGCCGGAATGCTCCAAATTCGCATCGGAGCCGAGTTCCCGTTGGAAGAGGCCGCCGGGGCGCATCGGGCACTGGAGGGACGCAAGACCACGGGCAAGGTTCTGATCCGGCCCTGAGCGTCAGGGACGCAAGCACCCCGGCGGCACATTCAAACGTCGGGCGTCAGATGAATATCGTCTGGGCGCCCTCGGAGATCTCCATGAAGTCGGAGGCGCTGATGATCCCCTCCACACGCTCATAGAGCTTGTCTTCGGTGATGTGCATCATGTCGGCCGACATACGGCAGGCCCACAAGTGCCCACCGGCGTCGGTGATCAGCTCGAGAAACTCGGGCACGTCCGGTATGTCGATTCCCTCGATCTGCTTCTTCATCATGTGGGTCGCGAAGGCGGTCATGCCGGGGAGGCCCATGAGCATCGGCGGCATGTGAGTCGCCGGATTGCCGACAGGCGTGAACTTCAGATGCGACATCGTCTCCTTGTTGATCATGTCGAATCCCCAGAAGGTGAAGAAGAGATGCGTCTCGATGCCCTCACCGAGGGCGGCATTGGCCAACACCAATCCGGGATAGGCCATGTCCAGCGAGCCCTTCGAGCAGATGATCGCAAGCTTGCGACCTGTGGCCTCGTCGTCGAAGACCGGGATCGGGGCTTCCATTGTTGTGGTCATGACAGACTCCTTTATTCAGACGCAGCCGGCCGGCTTGGGCAAGCCTGCGATGTACGCCATCTTCTTGGCGGGCTTCTTGGGAAACAGCTGGAAGAGCTCCTTGGTCGGGATCCCGGCATTGGTGGAAACCCTGCGAAGAGTTGGCGTCTCACCTTCGACCTTGAAGTCGTCCCTCAGATATCGAATCGCCTTCCAGTGGGAGTCGGTCAGGTCGACGCCGATGTTCATCGCCAGCGTCTTCGCCAGATCCTCGTCCCATTCGTCGTACTCGGTCATGAATCCCTCGTCGTCGACGTGGACGTCATGACCTGCGATCGTTGCCAGGCTCATTCCTGGATCTCCTCTCTGGTGTTTGTCATTCCGGAACTTGGCCCATCGAGCGAAGGGCGGCCAACAGCCTGGCGAGCCCGCGCCGCGCGTCCGGCTCACGCATCTGGCGGAGCAGTGCGAGCAGACCCGGTGGCTCCAGCATCGATTCGTCCTGGATCTGGACGTTGTGGAAGGTGGACTGCAGCATCTGCATGATCTCGGGCTGAGTCATCTCCTTGACCGTCCTCAGGATGAGCACGATGTTGTCCCCGAGGGCCTCGACGTCCTCACTCGTGAAGGAAGTCACGACCCGGTCGAGAACACCTACGCCGCTCTGGGCGAACTCGACGTAACCCTTGTCTTCGGCACGAGCCAGCAGACCGGTCACGGAGTCCATCCCCTGACGGGCTATCGGGGTCAGATCGGTGGCCAGGTCCGACATCGACTCTCGAGCCGCCTGCCGCGCCCTGGCCTCATCGACGAGGAAGCCAATCTGCTCCTCAATCTCCGACAGGCGCTGCTCGACGGATTTGGTGACGAGAACGTTGGTCACTCGGACACCTCCTTCTTCCCGGCCATCGACATCAGGGCAGGGATCGGCAGTTCACGACCCGGTAGCAGGGCGTTCCAATAGACCCACTTGAACAACAGCTTCCCGAAGTGATTGACCTCGGTCTCCTCGAGCAACGAGAACGGGCCGACCCCAGGTAGGGGGTACTTCCCCGGGAGCGGCTGTGTCTCGTAGTTGAAGTCGATCATCATCCCCTTGCCTCCACCCGACTCGATGAAGCAATTGGAGTGCCCGTCGAAGGGGTGGGTCATCTCCTCCCCGCGAATGCACTGGAGGAAGTTCTCGGTGAAGATCTCAACCGCGAAGTGCGCAACCGAGCCGGCCTTCGAGGTCGGCAGGTCGGCGGCGTCACCGATGGCGAAGATGTTCTGCCACTTCGGCGATCGGAAGGTTTCGTGATCGACAGGCACGTAGTTCAACTCGTTGCCCAGGCCACTCCTTGCGAGGTAGTCGGCACCCATGTTGAGCGGGACCGTGACCAACAGATCGAAGGGGACCTCCCTCTCGTCATAGGACACGATCGTCTTCGCCTCGTTGTCCACCGACTCGATGTAGAAGTCGGGCTCGAGGGCGATCTTGCGATTCTCCAACATCCCCCCCAGCATCTTGGAGGCGACAGGCTTGGTGAAGGCGCCATCCAATGGGGTCACGAAGGTGATCTCGACCCGATCCCTCATGCCGCGCTCGGTGAAATAGCTGTCGGCCAGGAAGGTGAACTCGAGTGGGGCAACCGGGCACTTGATCGGCATCTCGGTGATGTGGACCACCAGGCGACCGCCGTCCCAGGTGCGAAGTTTGTCTGCCAAAGCGGTCGCGCCTTCGAATGTGTAGAAGTCGAAGACGCTCTTGCGCCACTCATCGCCCTCCATGCCGGGGGTCTCCCCCGGTCTCGGCGTGGTTCCGGTGGCGATGAGGAGATAGTCGTATGCGATCTCCGATCCATCGGCCAGGAGCACCTTGTCGGCGTCGGGATCGACACGATCGATCTCACCGATGATGAGATCGACTCCCTCGGGCATGAATCTCTTCTTTGGCTTCTGGACCTGATCGGGTTGGTACATGCCGAACGGGATGAACAGATACCCGGGTTGGTAGAAATGGGTTGGCTCTTGATCGATGACGACGATCTCCCAGTCGTCCCTTCCCAGCCGGGGACGAAGCTTGTTGACCACGGTCGTCCCTGCTGTTCCCGATCCGAGCACCACGAGGCGCTTCATGGGATCTCCTTTGCCCGTGCAGATCAAAATGTCTGCGTCACTTCGAATCGTCGGGCGTGGAGGGTCGCGTCACCAGGGCACGACGGCATGAATGCGTGGGACTTAAGTCCTGGTCCCCCGATTCAGGGAGCGATAGATCGGATGGCCTCCGCCACCGTCTCCGGAGCGTCGAGATGGGCCTTCCATGCATCGGCGACGACGTCGAACTGTGCGCCCGGCATCGCCTGTTGCACCTTGTCCACCGACTGACGAGGAACATTCCCCGATTGGCTCCACAGGTAGTAGGTGGGGGCCCCGATCTCACCGAGCTTCGATGGGACCAGCGATGCGGCGGGAGTCCGTCTGAACGCCCGAAGCGAGTCGGTCGTGCCCACGATCGTCTCCGCCAGGTCCCTGGCCGCGACCTGGGCGGCTGTCGGGCACCACCCACCTTCATCACCGCAGTGGGGAGCCCAGCGAGAGGCACCCAGATTGCCGCCGGAATCGAAAGCGAACGTTGCGGCACGGCCCAACCACGGAAGCTTCTCCAGGAACTCGGCCCAGCCGTCCTTGTCGTAGAAATCCACATCGATCATCACCAGCGCTGCAACCTGGTCCGGGCTGGTGACCGACAACTCGGCGGCCACTTCGCCGCCGAGACCGACACCCGCCACCACCACCGGCTGATCCACCGTCTGGGAGAGAAGGTTCGAAACGACCTCGGCCATCGATGCCACAGTGTGCGGCGCGCCCTCGTCGGGGAACCTCTGACTCAATCCGAACCCCGGGAGATCGACCCTGATGATGTCGAAATCCGGGGCCAATTGGGTGGCCACGGAGTCCCAAAGCGCCCCACCTGCGACGTCGAAGTCATGGAGAAGGACCAAAGGAACGGTGCCGTCACCCTCGCGGACGACGTTCAACTCGACCCCCCCGACGTCCACGATCGTGTTGATGTCCAACTCGGAGACCGTGGTGTCTTCGATCAACTCGAGACGCTGCTGGGTGACTGCGGAGTAGATCACCGTCCCGGCGATCAGCACCAGGAGAACGAGACCCAGTATGCGGAGCACGACGCCGCCCGGCTTGTCTTCCCTTGGCGGTGGTCTCAGTCCACTCACTCGATCACCACGATGTGCACTTGTCTCGGCCCATGAACACCCAGATTCAGTTGAAGCTCTATGTCGCCGGTGCGGCTGGGACCGGTGATGACCACCAGGTTGGCGGTTCGTCGCGCCGAATCGGGGTTTTTCTCCGCCCAATGACTCAAGGTCCGAGCGATGGAGGAGGCTTC
>JBAULI010000106.1:0-1535 GCA_049578105.1 Acidimicrobiia bacterium
CAACAAGCCTGAAGCGACCCGGGCAGCCACGCCCACATTGGTGCCAAGACGATATCGACCGGCGGTTGCATGGGGGTCGTGGAGCTCGATCGCTCGGTCGAGATGGTCCAACCCTTCTCTGAGCCTGCCCACGAATGCCGCCCCGGCCCCGTAGATGTACTCGGCGTCGACACGGATCGACTCGTCCCGGTCTGCCAGGTCCAACAGCTCCCTGCCGATGGCGTATGCCGGCTCGAAGTCGGCTTTGTTCATGTAGTAGAAGAAGAGAGCCCGGAGGACCGGGAATCGCTGGGTTGTCGTACCCGTCCTGTCCAACATCTCCAGGATCGATCTGAAGGCGCTCTCCACCTCAACCCCATAGCCTCGAACCGCCATCAACGCCCTGGCCAAGCTGGTCCGGATCACTATCTCTTCGGCCGCCAACTCCGGAGTCGACGGCGTGGCAGCCAGCACCTCCAAGGTGTCCGAGGCGAGCTCGATCGCGGCGTGATACCAGCCGCGTGCCTCGTGGAGGGCCCACAGCCCGTCGATGAGGTTGAACAGTTGCTCGACGTCGGCCTGCGCGACCCAGTAGCGCCATGCGGCCCTCAGGTTCCCGATCTCCGTGGCTAGCTCCTCGAGCGCCGTGTCGCGGTCGTCTCCATTGAGGCGATCCTGAAGGCTCCGGGCGAAGTCTGTGAAGTGGATGGCGTGCGCCTCCCTGGCTCGCCGCTCTGCCTCGGGGTCCGCGGCGAGGCGTTCACCGGCGTACTCCTTGATCATCAGCAGCATTCCGAACCGGCGAGTCGGTCCCGCGTCATCCACCTGCAGCAGACTCTTGTCTACGAGAGATCCCAACGAGTCGACGTCGAAGGTGCCGAGCGCCGCTTCGGCGACCGACTCGATTGCAGCCATGGTCGAGGTGGAGAACACGGACATGAGATCGAAGAGGTCGCGCTCGTGCCCGTCGAGGAGCTCATAGCTCCAGCCGATAGCGCCCCACAGGGTGCGTTGCCGATCGGGAACGTCCCGTCCTCCGGCGCCGAGAACATCGAGCCGTTCTCGGAGACGCGAGAGAAGGTCGGCAGGGGTGAAGACGTTGAGTCGGGCGGCGGCCAGCTCGATGGCCAGGGGCAGACCGTCGAGACGAAGACAGATCGCCGCAATGGCCGCTGCGTTGTCCGTGGTCACCTGGAACCGCGGATCGACCGCTTGGGCTCGCTCGACGAATAGCTGGACAGCCTCTGAATCGAGGATTGCTTCCAGGGGGTCATGAGGTTTGGTCAGCGACAGGGGTGGGACGGGGAACACGTATTCGGGGCGCACCCTCAACGTCTCCCGACTGGTGACGACCGCCTTGAGTCTCGGTGCGAATTGGAGCAGGTCGGCGATCCCGGGACCGGCCGAGGTGACCTGTTCGAAGTTGTCGAGGAGGAGGAGCATCTCACGATCTCGGAGCCTGGTCTTGAGCGCTGCAAGGGCCGACCCACCCCCCGAGGAAGGGAGGTCGAGCGCACGGACGATCGCCTCGAATGCGGCGTCGGGGTCGTGTTCCA
>JBAULI010000107.1:0-7312 GCA_049578105.1 Acidimicrobiia bacterium
CTGGTCCGCAAGCTGGCTCGAGACCTGGGTGTGGACATCACCCTCGTCGCCGGATCGGGCGCCGGTGGCCGGGTGGTGCGTGAGGATGTGCTCGCAGCCGCCAATCGGGTCGAGTCGATCCCCGAGCCGGAGCACGAGCACGAGCACGAGTACGAGGAGACAGTCGAGCAACACGGGCCTGTCGCCACATCGATGCCGGTGGACGACGGAGAGAAGATGACAACGCCACCGATACGCGTGGTGGCCAGCGGTGAGACGGAACGACGTCCGCTGACCCGTTTGAGGAAGACGATCGCCGCCAACATGGCGCGGAGTTGGTCAGAGATACCGCACGTCACCACATTCGAGGATGTCGACGCCGGCCGACTGCTCGAGGTCCGCTCGGCGCTCGGAGCGAGGCATGGATCGAAGATCGCCCTGGAGGCCCTGGTGATAAAGGCGGTGATCCCTGCCCTGGAGGAATTTCCCGAGTTCAACGCCACCCTCGATGGGGACGAGTTGGTCATCCACGGGTCCCATGACATCGGGATCGCGGTCGACACGCCCGACGGCTTGTTGGTGGCGGTGATCCGAGACGCCGGTCGGCTCGGCGTGCTCGACCTCTCGGCAGAAGTCAGGCGATTGGGTGAGGGTGCTCGGACGCGGTCACTCTCGCCGGATGAGCTGTCTGGTCAGACCTTCACCGTCTCCAACATCGGCGCGGTCGGCGGTGGACACGGGACCCCGATCATCCCCTATGGGACCACAGCGATCCTCTCGGTGGGGATGGCGAGAGAGAAAGTCGTCGCCTACGACGGCGAGATCGCAATCACTGCGATGATGCCGTTGTCCCTCTCGTACGATCACCGGGTCATCGATGGGGCACAAGGACGCAGATTCATCTCCCTCGTGATGGAGAACTTGGAGGAGCCCGCCTTGTTCCTCGCCGGCTGACCGATGCCTCACGTGCATGTGACTACCGAGGAAGAGGCAACCGGCACCACCAAACGCGAGTACGAGGCAGCGGTGCGAAGGGCGGGCCGCATATGGAACATCGTGTCCATCCAGAGCCAGCTTCCCGAGGTCATGAGGGACTCCATGAGGCTCTATGGGTCGATCATGTTCGGACCGTCCCCATTGACCCGTGCCCAGCGCGAGATGATCGCGGTGGTCACGTCTCAGGTCAACGACTGCCACTACTGAATAACGGCTCATCTGCACGATCTCCGTGACGAGGTCGAGGATCAAGGGATGGTGGACCGATTTGCCGTCGACTGGCATGACTGCGGCCTGGATCCGGCCACCCTCGCATTGCTCGAATTCGCCGAGCTGCTGACCGACGAGTGCGCCGCAGTCGATGCCCAGGCAGTCGGGCGGTTGAAGGGGCATGGTTTCGACGACCGTGCAATCTCCAGTTGTGTCCAGGTGGTTGCCTACTTCAACTACATCAACAGGATCGCCGAGGGTTTGGGCGTTTCCTTGGAGGATTGGCTCCAGGACGACGGAAGACCTCGCCCGGTTTAGCCTTTCCCCATGAGCGATAAGACCGAGCCATCGGTGAATGACGGTGAGCACTCGAAGCCGAAAATAGAGGAAAAGGCCGTCAGCAAGGTAGCCACCGGCGAATTCGGGGGCCGTGAGGTGGCATACACCGCAACGGCGGCCACCCAGGTGGTCGAGAGAGCCGAAGGCCCTGATGCAGTCTTCTTCCATGTCGCATACACGGAGAACGAAGCCGACCCGGGCCAACGGCCACTCGTGTTCGCCTTCAATGGTGGACCTGGGTCGTCCTCGGTATGGCTCCATCTCGGGCTCCTCGGCCCGAAGAGGGTCGAGATGGACGATGAAGGATTCCGACTGGGCAAGCCGGGGCGGCTCATCGACAACCCGCACTCGATCCTGGATGTGGCGGACGTCGTCCTGATCGACGCGGTCGGCACGGGATTCTCCACGGCGAGCCCCAAGGAAGGACAGGGCGAGTTCCACCACTTCACCAAGGACATCGAAGCCTTCAGCGAATTCGTCATCTCCTTTCTGAACGAAAACGGACGCTGGGCCTCGCCGAAATACATAGCGGGAGAGAGTTATGGCACGACCAGAGGCTCGGCAATGGCGGCCCATCTCTTCGACCCTCACAAGGTCGAGCTCAACGGACTGATCCTCATATCCAGCGTCCTCAACTTTCAGACGATCGGCCAGGATCGGGAGACGTTCCTCTTCAGACCGGGCAATGACCTTCCCTATATGGTCTTCCTGCCCACCTACGCCGCAACTGCCTGGTATCACGAGAGACTCTCGAAGAAGCATCAAGCGCAGTCCCTGAGGGAGTTGCTAGACGAGGTGGAGGCGTTCGCCATCGGGCCGTACTGGTCGGCCCTCGCATTGGGGGACCGGCTCGGGGAGAAGGAGCGCAAGCGGATCGCCGGACGTCTCTCCGAGTACACGGGTCTTTCGGCCGACTATGTCGATCGATACGACTTGAGGATCCACATCCATCGATTCTGCAAAGAGTTGATGCGTGACCACCGACGTACCGTGGGTCGTCTCGACTCCCGCTACACCGGCATCGATCGGGTGGCCGACGGTGACTCACTCGAGACCGACCCCGCCAGCGACCAGACCTCGGGCCCCTACACGGCAACCCTCAACGATCTGATCCGGCGTGATCTCGGCTTCGAGAACAAGGCGTTCTATGAGACGCAGTCGATGGAGGTGAACAAATCCTGGAATTACGAGGACTTCGCCGGCCACTATGTCGACACCACCGATCGACTACGAAACGTGATGACACGGTCGGGGCTCGAAGTCTTCGTCGCCAATGGCTACTTCGACCTGGCCACACCTCACTTCGCCACCGAGTACACCTTCAACCATCTGGGTTTGGACCCATCGCTGCGAGACAAAGTGGCTATGGAGTACTACGAGGCGGGGCACATGATGTATCTGCATCTCCCGTCGCTGGAGCGACTCTCCGGGCATCTGAGGGAATTCATCGCTCGAACCCGATGACGATGCGCTTCAGCCAGAGTGTCTCTCGATGACGTCGAGCACCTCTGGCATATCCAATTCGGGATAAGGATCGGGTGCGAGGAGACCGAGGATTCGGCTCTGCGAGCGAGCCGAGACGATCACCTGCCCTTCCCACTTTTCGCTCAGATCCGGGGATGGTCGCCGACAGCAGGCCGGGTCGGGACAGGTCGAGCTCTCGCGGTTGTCGGTCTCTCTTCCCCGGAACCATCGGGCATCGGCGAAGGGGACACCCAGTGTGATGGCGTGCGCCGGGTCGCGGCCGGCTTCGATATGCGTGGTGCAGAAGAAGGTGCCTTGCGGGGTATCGGTGAACTGATGATGAGTCCCGAATCGCTCACTCGATTGAAATGTGACCCTGGCACCCCATCTCTTGCAAAGACGCTGGGTCTCCATGCCGCCGTGGTCGTCACGCGGCACCGGGACCGAGTCGTTGGCGTAGGCCTTCACCACCGATCCATCGCGGTCGCTGACGAGGAGATGGGTGGTGATGTCGAGGTGTTGCGTGGCGAGGTTGGCGATCCTCCAGGCCGCCATCTCATAGGAGACATAGAACAGCTCCTTGACATCCTCGACGTCGATGTCGTGGTTGTCGTGCGCCGCGACCAGCGTGCGCCGCGCCACCTCCTCCGGGACGAGGACGGCGGCGGCGAAGTAGGCGGTCTCGACCCTCTGTCGGAGAAACGTGCCCAGGTCGGGGTCGGGCTCATGCCCGAGTAGGAACCCGGCCAGAGTCTGTAATACGGCCTTCCGCGCCTGTCGGGTGCGCAACTCGTCACGTTGGGCGATATAGACCCGACGGTGGTTCAGGTCGATCAAGGATCGGGCGAAATCGGGCATGTCGTCGATGGGGTGGATCTCGAACCCGGCACTCGCCGCCAGGTCGAGGAGGTTGCGTGACGAGAAAGGCCCCTCACCGGCGTATCCGCTTGTCTCCAATGCCTGACGTGCCTCGGTCTCGACATGACCCAGATAGCCGTCTTGGCTGCTGAGCCACTCGGTGGTTGCCCCATTGGCCCTCCGCACGTCCTCCGATCCGGCCGCTCCCAGACCGGAGCGCTCCCGGAGGGCGTCATGGATCCCAACCATGTGGGTGAGTGTCTCGTTGTCGAGCTTGGCATTGGGCTTGACGACCGGGAGATCGAGAGAATCGAAGAGTGACGTCTCTTGGGCTTTGATCAAAGAGATCTCGAGGGTGTCGCGTCGGGTCGGAGGGTCACTGGAGATGACATCGGCCATCGCCACGTCGAGGGCGGCGGCGATTTCCATGATCAGGTTGAGTCTGGGCTCCTTCTTCCCGTTCTCCAGCAAAGAGAGATATGGAGCAGGTTTGTCGACCAGGACTCCCAGCTCGTCGAGGGTGAGACCCCTCTCCTTCCGGTAGAAGCGAAGTCTTCGTCCCAGGACCAGCGGGTCCAGCACTGGAGTTTCGGCCATCTTCTCGACTTCCATAAAGTTGCGGGTTCTTCGCGCTCGTACCATTGGAATAGTAACCGGAAAGAGAAGACACTCCAGACTTGTGAATCAGTTTCGGGACACCGCAATCGAGAAGAGGATCCTCAACGAGGAAGCTGTCGCCTTCCTGACCGATCTGGAAGCCGAGTTTGGCTGGCGGAGAGGTCAGATCCTGGCGGCGCGTCAGGCGCGACAGCAACGGCTGGACGGCGGGGAGTTACCTGACTTCCTGCCCGAGACCGCCGGTGTGCGGGATGGTGAGTGGCAGGTGGCGAAGGTCCCGGCCGATCTCCAGGATCGGCGTGTCGAGATCACCGGCCCGGTCGATGCCAAGATGATGATCAACGCTCTCAACTCGGGTGCGCGTGTGTTCATGGCCGACTTCGAGGACGCCACGACGCCCACTTGGACCAACCTCCTCAACGGTCAGGCCAACCTGGTAGACGCCTATGACCGATCACTGCGTTTCGAGGCAGGGGAGAAGGTCTACGAGCTCGACGATCAGATTGCCACCCTTCTGGTCCGGCCGAGAGGCTGGCACCTTGGAGAGAAGCACTTCCTGGTTGATGGCCAGCCGATCTCCGCTTCACTCTTCGACTTCGGCCTGTATCTGCTGCACGGTGGCCGGGCAGCCCTGGAGGCCGGAACGGCCCCCTACCTCTATCTGCCGAAGCTCGAGTCCCATCTCGAGGCCAGGCTCTGGAACGACGTCTTCGTCTGGGCACAGGATCGGCTCGGCATCCCCAGGGGGACGATCAAGGCGACGGTCCTGGTGGAGAACGTGCTCGCTGCCTTCGAGATGGACGAGATCCTCTTCGAGCTGGCAGACCATGCCGCCGGTCTCAACGCCGGTCGCTGGGACTACATCTTCTCCGTGATCAAGAAGTTCAGGCACAATCCCGACTTCATCCTCCCCGACCGGTCTCAGGTAACTATGACGGTTCCGTTCATGCGCGCCTACACCGAACTGATGGTGGCGACGTGTCATCGTCGCGGTGCTCATGCGATAGGCGGGATGGCGGCATTCATCCCGAACCGGCGTGACGAAGAGGTCACCGAGCGTGCCATGGCCGCCGTCTCGGCCGACAAGGCACGGGAGGCCGGCGCCGGATGCGATGGGACCTGGGTGGCACATCCAGACCTCGTCCCGGTGGCACAGCGTGAATTCGACGCGGTGCTTGGCTCCCGGCCAAATCAGATCGATCGCCTGCGCCCCGACGTCCGGGTCTCTGCCTCTGACCTCCTCGACCTCGACTTTCCCGGCGAGGTGACCGCGAACGGAGTCGAGACCAACGTCTCGGTCGGGATCCAGTACCTCGCCTCATGGCTCTCAGGCACGGGCGCCGCCGGCATCAACAACCTCATGGAGGACGTCGCCACGGCGGAGATCTCCAGATCACAGGTCTGGCAATGGGTGGCACATGGTGTCGCCACGAGCGAAGGCACACCAGTCACCGAAACGCTCGTCCGGGAGATGGCGGGCCGGGTGATCGAGCGCCTGGATCGAGACGACTACCCGTACCGCGATCGTCTCCCGGAGGCCAGAAAGCTTTTCGAAGAGGTCGCCCTAGGTGAGCACTTCGTCGACTTTCTCACCCTTCCCGCATACGAACTGATCAACTGACAGGAGACCATGTGACCCATTTCGCCAATGAGGCCGGCCGTCTGGCCGAAGAGTGGAAGACGAGCCCTCGTTGGGAGGGTGTGGCCCGGGATTACACGGCCGAGGACGTGGTGCGTCTGAGAGGGAGCATTCGGGAGCAGTCGACATTGGCCAACCGGATGGCGACGAAGCTGTGGGAGCTTCTGACCACCGAGGACTACATCAGCGCTCTCGGCGCTCTGTCCGGTGGTCAGGCGACGCAGATGGTGAAGGCCGGGTTGAAGTCGATCTATCTCTCGGGGTGGCAGGTCGCCGCCGACGGCAACCTCGGTGGCGAGGTCTATCCGGACCAGTCTCTCTACCCCGCAAACTCCGCCCCGGCCATGGTCGAGCGGATCAACAACGCCCTCCGGCGCGCCGATCAGATCCACTGGGCCGAGGGCGATACCGAAACCGATTGGTTCGTCCCCATCCTCGCCGACGGGGAGGCGGGATTCGGTGGCGCGCTCAACGTCTTCGAGCTGACCAAGCGGTTCATCAGGGCCGGGGCGGCGGGAATCCACTACGAGGACCAGCTGGCGGCCGAGAAGAAGTGCGGTCACATGGGAGGGAAGGTCCTGGTCCCCACCAGCCAGCACATCAAGGCCTTGCAGGCGGCGCGTCTTGCCTCCGACGTCATGGACGTCCCGACCCTGATAATGGCCAGGACCGACGCCAACGCCGCCACCCTCCTCACCTCCGACATCGACGAGCGTGATCGGGGATTCGCCACCGGCGAGCGCAGCCCCGAAGGGTTCTTCTATGTCCGCAACGGCTTGTCGGCTGCGATTTCCCGCAGCCTCTCCTACGCCCCGTATTGCGACATGATCTGGTGTGAGACTGCGCATCCCGATCTGGACGAAGCGCGCGAATTCGCCGATGCCGTGCATTCAGAGTTCCCGGGCAAATTGCTCGCCTACAACTGTTCCCCGTCCTTCAACTGGTCCAAGCACCTCGACGGGGCGACCATCGCCCGCTTCCAGAAGGAGCTTGGCGCCCTCGGCTACCGGTACCAGTTCATCACCCTGGCCGGGTTCCATGCCCTCAACCTCTCGATGTTCGATCTGGCCAGCGGGTTCGCCGAGGAAGGGATGCCCGCCTACGTGCGTCTACAGGATCACGAGTTCGCCCTCGAGGGCAAGGGCTACAGCGCCACCCGTCATCAGCGTGAGGTCGGTGCCGGCTACTTCGACCTGGTCAGCCAGGTCG
>JBAULI010000108.1:0-14229 GCA_049578105.1 Acidimicrobiia bacterium
CGGGTGATCAACGACGTGGCCCCCAAGGATCGCGATATCGCCATGGTCTTCCAGAACTACGCCTTGTACCCCCACATGACGGTCTTCGACAACATGGCGTTCGGGCTGAAGTTGCGGAAGTTCTCCAAGGAGGAGATCGATCGCCGGGTCGGAGAGGCGGCGGAGATCCTCGAGATCACCGAGTTCCTGGATCGCAAGCCAAAGGCCCTGTCCGGTGGGCAGAGACAGCGTGTAGCCATGGGCCGCGCCATCGTTCGCGAGCCTGCCGCGTTCCTGATGGACGAGCCGCTCTCCAACCTCGATGCGAAGCTGAGAGTGCAGATGCGCGCCGAGTTGGAGCGTCTGCACGAGAGTCTGGGGACCACCACGGTCTACGTCACCCACGACCAGGTCGAGGCGATGACGCTGGGTGACCGTGTCGCCGTCCTGCGGCCGGTGTCGGCGGCAAGGCCATACAACCTGCAACAGGTTGGCCCACCGACGGAGTTGTTCGACCATCCCAACAACCTGTTCGTGGCCGGCTTCATCGGGAGCCCGGCGATGAACCTGATCTACGGGCATCTCGAGTCGATCGGCGGCCAGATCTGGGCAAAGACCCCGAACTACTCGCTGGTGGTCGATCCCAAGGCACTCGCCAATCATCCAGGGATCGAGAACCACATGAACGAGGAGTTGGTGATCGGTGTGCGCCCCAACTCCATGGAGGCCGCCGCAATCAAGGGACCGGACCCGGACCGGACTATCAATGCCAAGGTCGAGGTCACCGAGATGCTCGGCGCGGAGACTTATGTGCACTTCCACATCGACAGACCGCCGGTCATGACACCCGATCTCGAGGAGCTGCTCGCAGACTCCGGCCAGGATGCTTCCTCGCTCGGCGACAAGACCAACCTGATCGCACGTGTGAGCCCGGACGCTCCCGTGTCGAGAGGCGATCAGATCGATCTCGTGGTCGATTGCACCAAGCTCCATTTCTTCGATCCCAAGACCGGGATGAGGATCGGAGCCGACAAGAGGGTCAGCGCTTCCGTCTGAGCCCGACGACAACAGGCGACGCAGATGATCCCTGATTCCTTCGTTTGGGGTGCCGCCACATCGGCGTATCAGATCGAGGGTGGCCGTCACGAGGGTGGCAAGGGTGACTCGATATGGGATACCTTCTCCGACCTGGGTCGGATGAAGGATCCGGGCGATGAGGCCTGCGACTCGTTTCATCGATGGAAGGAGGACCTCGATCTCCTCGAGGATCTCGGCGTCGATGGATATCGATTCTCCGTCGCATGGTCCCGGGTCTTCCCTGATGGTGACGGCGACCTGAACCGGGAGGGGCTCGACTTCTACAAGCGGATGGTCCACGGGATGCGGGATCGCGGAATCGACCCGTATTTGACTCTCTATCACTGGGATCTGCCTCAGACCCTCCAAGACAAGGGGGGTTGGGCTGCTAGATCGACGGTGGACGCCTTCGTCCGCTATGCCGAGGTGGTGGCGGAGGCGTTGGGTGACGAGGTCAATAAATGGATAACCCACAACGAGCCGTGGGTGGCATCGATGCTCGGTCACAAGGATGGCGTGTTTGCCCCCGGGATCGAGGACTGGCAGACAGCCGTGGCCGCCGGTCACCACATCCTCCTCTCACACGGGAGGGCGGTTCCAATGATCCGCGACCTGGTCCCCGACGCGCGTGTGGGACTGGCTATCGACTGTCGACCGGTCCGTCCCGCATCCCGGTCGGACGAGGACGTGGCGGCGGCCAGGCACTTCGACGGTTTTCGCAACCGATGGTTCTTCGACCCCGTCTTCGGCCTCGGCTACCCGATCGACATGCTTAGCGCATACGAGGCAATGGGCCGGATCCCATCGGGCCTGTTCCAGGATGCCGACCTGGACGAGATCAGTGTGCCGATCGACTTCCTCGGCTTGAACTACTACACAACGGTCGAGGTCGGTGTTGGAGCCGAGGAGTACGAGGGAGTAGAACTGACACACGAGCCCGCGCCCGATTACACGGAGATGGGATGGCGGATCGATCCGCGGGGTTTGACCGACTACCTGGTTCATCTAAATCGGACCTATCGCCCGCGATCGATCCTCATCACAGAGAATGGGGCCAGTTACTCGGACGGCCCCGATCGAAATCGCGTCATCGACGACCGCCGTCGCATCTCCTATCTGGCACGACACATCCAGGCGGTGGAGGAGGCGATCGGGGCAGGTGTCCCGGTCGACGGGTACTTCGTCTGGAGTCTTCTCGACAACCTCGAGTGGACCCACGGTTTCGAGCAGCGGTTCGGCCTGGTGTGGGTCGACAACCGAACCTTCGAGCGGATACCGAAGCGCAGCTTCGACTGGTATGCAGACGTGATAGCCAACGGTGGCCTCGCCCTGGCAGATCGGGAGGAGATCGAGACCCCGATCCCTCGGGCACAGCCGGCGACCGGCAGATTCGACGTGTCGGAGCGCCTCGAGTCGTGGATGGATCGATATGTCGCGGCGTGGACTTCGAACAACCCCGATCAGATAGCCGCGCTGTTCACCGACGATGCCGTCTACGACCCGCAGACGGCCGACGGGGAGATCCATGGCGTCGAGCAGATCATCGACTGGTGGCTCGACATCGACGATCAACCGGACAACTGGGATTTCGAGTGGCTGCCCCTGGTCGAGAGTGATGATCTGGCGATCGTCGTCGGCAACACGAAGTACTTCGACCCGGAGGCCAACTACCGCAATCTCTTCGTGATCCGCTTCGACGATTCGGGATCGTGCCGGGACTTCACAGAGTGGTATATCGAGGAACAGCCTTGAGGTCCGGGAGCACCACGGCCTTGTGACAGTTGCGTTCGTCCTCGGTGGTGGTGGTCGGTGGGGGGCCGTCGAGGTCGGCATGCTTCGGGCGCTCGACGAGGCGGGGGTGAGACCCGATCTGATCCTGGGGACGTCCATCGGGGCGTTCAATGGCTCGGTGGTGGCAGACACGCCCGGTCCCGATGGTGTGCTGAGGCTGACCGAGCTGTGGCAGGAGATCGGCCGCTCGGGGCTCCTTCAAGGGAGTCGATTGGACCGGCTCAAGAACGCGGCAACACTTCAACCGGCGCTTCATGACACCTCCGAGCTGAGGGATCTGTTGGAGCGCGTCCACGATCCCGGGAAGCGGATCGAACAACTGTCGATCCCATTCCAATGTGTCGCCGCTTCCATAGAGCGAGCCGCCGAGCACTGGTTCACCGAAGGGCCCCTGATCGACGCCCTCCTCGCCTCGTCGGCGGTGCCGGCGCTCTTCCCGCCAGTCGAGATCGACGGGGAGCACTTCTATGACGGGGGCCTGGTCAACTCGGTGCCCCTGGCGAGAGCCGTCGATCTTGGCTCCGACGTCATCTACGTTCTTCAGGTGGGCAGAGTCGAGTCGAGTCTGCGGCCACCGGAGCGACTCTACGAGGCGGCTCTCATCTCTTTCGAGATCGCCCGCCGCCACCGGTTCACGGCGGCCGTCGAGAGCCTCCCCATGGGCATCGACCTTCATCTCCTCCCCTCCGGCAACCCTGTGGCGTTCGACGACTCGAGACAGCTGAAATGGCGGGACGTGAGTACCACCAGCGATCTGATCGAAGGGGCCTATCGAGCGGCCACCGACTATCTGGCAGAGCACTGAGTCGATGAGGCTTCCCCCGCGAATCTTGCGCCGAGTGTTGATCGACCCGGCCATCGTCCTCCTGGTGGTGCTGGCGTTGCTCGCACTTCCGATCTGGATCGTCGTGGCAGCCTTCGTATCCAGGTACGTTCCGGGTAACTGGCGCATCCTCCGGCTCGCCTGGTTCTTGTTCCTCTACCTCGGTGTCGAGGCCGTCGGGTTGGTCGCGATGTTTCTCACCTGGGTCGGCTCCGGTTTCGGCTGGCAGATGAGGTCTGCGTTTTTCACCCGCGTTCACTACGCCCTTCTCGGTTGGATGCTGCGGACGATCGTGAAGTCGGCGGAGATCACCTTCAAGCTCCAGGTGGTGCGGAGCGGGCGACGGCCCGCCACCTCCGACGAGGGTCGGGCCCGATCCGTGCTCGTCTTCTCCCGACACGCCGGCCCCGGTGACTCGTTTCTCCTCATGAACAGCCTGGTCAATGGTTATGGGCGAAACCCGAGGATCGTCCTCAAGGAATTCCTCCAGTGGGATCCGGCGGTCGATGTGATCCTCAACCGACTGCCCACCTCTTTCGTCCCGGTGGGGAGGAAAGGTGGCGATCGCCTCATCGCGGCGATTGGTGACCTCGCCAGAACCATGACCATCGACGATGCCTTCGTCATATTCCCCGAAGGTGCCAACTACACCGACAAGAGGCGCGAGCGTGCGATCCAGAAGTTGATGGAGATCGGGCGGCCGGATCTGGCAGAGAGGGCGGAAGACCTGAAGCGAACCCTTCCCCCGAGAACGAAGGGGGTGATGACCGCACTCGATGCCGCTCCGACCTCTGATGTGTTCTTCGTCGGCCATGCCGGGCTCGAGACCTTCATCACGGCTGGGGACATCTGGAGAGCCATGCCAATGGACACCTCGGTCGAAGTGAAGGTGTGGCACATCCGAGCCGAGGACATTCCCCCTCCCGAACAGAGGGAGGCGTGGCTCTACGACATCTGGGCCGAGATCGATCACTGGATCGGTGAGGAGCTAGCCAAGACGGGCTGAGGCGTGGGCGGTTAGGTTCCACCCGGAGGTGAACGTGAAGACGCTGGGAAACGTGCTTTGGCTGATCCTGTGTGGGATCTGGATGTCGATCGTGTACTTCATCGCCGGCGTGGTGGCGATGATCTTCATCATCACGATCCCGTTTGGCTTTCAGGCATTCAAGATGTCGAACTACGTGCTGTGGCCCTTCGGGCGCTCGGTGGTGCGTAGAGAGGGGTCGTCCGACTTCTGGTCCCTCGTTGGGAACATCTTGTGGATCCTGCTCGAAGGCTGGTGGCTGGCGCTGATCCATCTGGCGATCGCAGCCGTCTTCTTCATAACCATCGTCGGGATCCCGTTCGCCGTGGCCAATGTCAAGTTCGCCAGGCTGGCCCTGGCCCCCTTTGGCCTCCGCATCGCCGATCAGGTCGATCCGGGCACCGTGCCGGTCCTCACCGTCGACCAGTTGGGTTAGCCGCGTTCAGGGGGCCGTCTTTGGCTCCATGAACGGCATCATCTTCCTCAGCTCCTTGCCCACGGCCTCGATCTGATGGTTCCGGTTGATCGCCCGCTGCTCGTGTAGGAATGGAGCCCCTTCTCGTGCCTGGGCCAGCCATTCATTGGCGAATGCCCCGGATTGGATCTCGGCCAGGGCCTCCCGCATCGCCGCCCTCGTCTCCTCTGTGACGATGCGCTTTCCTCTGGTGTAGTCGCCATATTCGGCGGTGTCGGAGACGGAGTATCGCATCCAGGACAACCCACCCTCGTAGAGCAGGTCCACGATCAACTTCAATTCGTGGAGGGTCTCGAAGTAGGCGGACTCGGGTTGATAGCCGGCGTCGACCAGAGTCTCGAAGGATGCCTTTATCAACTCGGACACACCGCCACAGAGGATGACCTGCTCTCCGAACAGGTCGGTCTCGGTCTCCTCCTTGAAGGTGGTCTCCAGGACACCGGCCCTGCCGCCACCGATGCCGGAGGCGTAGGACATGCCCAACGCGTGGGCATCTCCGCTCGCATCCTGGTGCACGGCGAGGAGACAGGGCACCCCCGAGCCCTCCTGATATGTGCGGCGTACCAAATGACCAGGCCCCTTGGGGGCGATCATCAGCACGTCGACGTCTTCGGGTGGCACGATCTCACCGAAGTGGATGTTGAAGCCGTGGGCGAACAGCAAGGCATCGCCCTTCTCGAGATGGGGGGCCACCGATTCGTCATAGATCGGCCCCATGATCTGGTCGGGGACCAGCATCATGATCACGTCGGCCCATTCGGCTGCCTCGGCGGGTGACATCACCGTCAGACCGGCCGATGTGGCTTCGTCTCGGCTGGACGAGCCTTCCCTGAGCCCGACCACCACGTTCGCCCCCGACTCCTTCAGATTGAGGGCGTGGGCGTGGCCTTGGCTCCCGTACCCGATGATCGCGACCTTGCGATTCCTGATCAGGTCCGGGTCTGCGTCTGAGTCGTAGTAGATCGTTGCCATGACCGGATTGTGGTCGCTTTGACGCCAACGCCAAACCCAGGTCTTAGGATCGGGTGGCCATGGCAAACAAGATCAGATCTCAAGACGTCACTCAAGGCCCGGCCAAAGCAGGCGCCAGGGCCATGTTGCGAGCTGTCGGGCTGACCGACGAGGACTTCGACAAGGCCCAGGTCGGTGTGGTCTCAGCAGGCAACGAGGTGACTCCTTGCAACCTGACCGGCCCCGAGCTCTCCGAGCACGCCAAGACCGGCGTGTCCGAGCGGGGAGGTGTCGGGTTGGTGTTCTCGACGATCGCCGTTTCGGACGGGATATCGATGGGTCACGAGGGCATGAGAGCCTCGTTGGTCTCACGGGAGGTGATCGCCGACTCCGTGGAGCTGGTGATGCACGCCGAGCGTTTCGATGCCCTGGTGGCCATTGCCGGTTGCGACAAGTCGCTCCCTGGGATGCTGATGGCGGCGGCGCGTCTCGACCTCCCCGCAGTCTTTCTCTATGGGGGCTCCAGCCTTCCCGGCCACTACGCCGGAAGGGACATCTCCATCGTGGACGTCTTCGAGGGGATCGGCGCCGAGTCCGACGGCAAGATCACCATCGAGGAGCTGCTGGCCATCGAGAAGGCAGCATGTCCCGGGGCAGGCTCCTGTGCCGGGATGTTCACCGCCAACACCATGGCCTCGGTGGGTGAGGCGATCGGCATGTCGCTCCCCGGCTCGGCAGCGGTGCCTGCCATCGACCCGAGATTGCGGACCTATGCCGAGCAGTCCGGCGAAGCCGTGATGAATCTGCTCGAACAGGACATTCGCCCATCCGACATCCTCACTCGTCCCGCCTTCGAGAACGCGATAACCGTGGTCATGGCACTGGGGGGGTCGACGAATGCGGTCCTCCATCTGCTCGCCATTGCTCACGAAGCCGGTGTGGAGCTGGAGTTGGAGGACTTCGATCGGATCTCGCGTCGCACCCCGCACATCGGAGATCTCAAGCCGTTCGGTCGATACCACATGGTCGATCTCGACCGGATAGGTGGTGTCCCCGTGGTGCTCCGTGCCTTGTTGGACGAGGGCCTGATCGATGGCGATGCCCTCACCGTCACCGGGAAGACGATGGCCGAGAACCTCTCGGAAACGGTCGTGCCGGCCGATCAGGACGTCATCGCCCCGCTTTCGGCGCCGTTGGCGCGAGAGGGCGGCATCGCAGTGTTGCGGGGGAACCTGGCTTCCGGGGGAGCCGTGGTCAAGGTTGCCGGGATCGAGCTCGACACCTTCCAAGGCCCGGCACGGGTCTTCGAGGGAGAGCAGGCCGCCCTCGAAGCGCTCTTTGCCCATCAGATCTCTCCGGGGGATGTGGTGGTGATCCGCACCGAGGGCCCGAAGGGTGGGCCCGGCATGCGTGAGATGCTGCAGATCACTGCGGCGATCAAGGGGGCAGGTCTTGGCAAAGAGGTGCTCCTGATAACCGACGGCCGGTTCTCGGGTGGGACCACGGGTCTGTGCATCGGCCACGTGGCACCGGAGAGTGAGGTGGGCGGTCCCATCGGTCTGATCGAGGAGGGTGATCAGGTCCGTGTGAACTTGCCGGCGCGGACGCTCGACGTCCTGGTGAGCTCCGAAGAGCTCGAGGCCCGCTCCGGGCGCTGGCAACCGCACCCTGCTCGCTATCCGACCGGCGCCCTGGGCAAGTACGCCCGGTTGGTCGGATCCGCCGAGTCGGGGGCGGTCACCAACTAGGGCCCCGGCGAGCGAGCCCGAACCGATCCGGGTACCTTTTCCTCATGGCCGCACCTGAGTCTTCCCCAGAAGCCCCGCGTAGGGGGCTCTTTCGAAGGGCGGCCCGGGGTGCGAGCGAGCGTGTGCTCGACATCGTCGACCCCGACGTGGTCCTCGATCACGTCGATGTGAACATGTTGCTGGACCGGATAGACGTGAACACTCTCCTCGACCGCGTCGACGTGAACAGTCTCCTGGATCGGGTCGACGTCGATCGCCTGCTGGATCGGGTGGATGTCGACGAGCTGCTGAAGAGGGCCGACGTCGACGCCCTGATGGACCGGGTCGATGTTCGTGCGATCGTCGACCGGGCGGGGATTCCGGAGATCGTCGCCGAGAGCACGTCTCACATCACCGGGTCGGCGCTCGACTTCTTCAGACGACCGGTCGTGGGGCTCGATGAAATCTCGTTTCGGTTCCTGAATCGGTTATTCGGCAGGGATCCCGCCACCTTTCCCTCTGGCCCAAGCGAACTGATGAACTGGGTGGACGAGCAGGCTGCCGATCAGGAGCCCGGGGTGAAGACCGGGAGATACGCCGGCGCCGTCTCCCGATTCCTCGCATTCTTGATCGATGCGCTGGTCGTCACCTCGGGATTCACTCTGATCGTCGCCGGTGCCGTCTTCCTACTTCAACTCATCTCCGGCAACACGCTCGATGTGGTTGGGCGGAGAGGGATCGGTTACGTCGTCGCCCTCGTGGTGTGGATCTTCGTCTACACCTGGGTGTCCCTCGTGGTCTACGGAAAGACCGTGGGAAAGGCCGTCCTCGGGATCCGGGTGGTCGCCAGCGACGGCTCGATCGTCCTCAGTGGCAGACAGGCCCTGATCCGCGCCCTCACCTATCCGCTCAGCTTCGCCCCGTTGTTCCTGGGCCTGGTCGGAATCGTCTACGGACGGGAGCGACGGGCCTGGCACGATCACTTCGCTGGAACTGCAGTTGTGTACGACTGGGGGAGTAGGGCGGCGCGGATGCCGGGTCCCCTCGCTGCCTATCTCGAACGCCGGGCGACGGAGCCCTAGGCCACCTCGGCCAGAGGGTTGCGTTCCCCACCTCGCCTCGGAGGTGGGGGAGCGATGATCGAACGGACGGCGAAGGCGGTGACGGCGGCGACGACCACGACGGACGACTCGAGAATCCCACCTTGGATGATGAGGGTCCCGAGCACTGCCATCGACACCGGAACAAGGGCGATGGCGCCACCGAGTGCCGCCATCGTCGAACCGACGGTGATGGCTAGGGGGAGGCCAGGAAAGATCAAATGGACCGCGGCGCCGATGGTTCCTCCGATGAAGAAGGTGGGGAAGATGGGGCCTCCGAAGAAGCCGCCGCCGAGACTCGCCGCCAGGGCAACTGTCTTCAAAAGTGCCAACGTCAACAAGAGAGCCACACCGAGATTGGCTGGTTCGCTGAACACGGGCTCGAGCCCGGACGCGCCGGAGAAGAGGGTGAGTGGCATGGCGTAGGCCAGAACGGCCACGACGCAGCCGGCGATCAGGCCACGGAGGACCGGCCGGTCGTCCAGGCGGCGCATCACCCCCACCGTGGTCGTCATCGCTTTGCCGATGAGCAGAGCGACCAGTGCCCCGCCGGCGCCGATGCCCACTCCGGCAAGGATCATCCACGGGCGAAAGTCCACCCGGTCGAAGTCGTACAAGCCGACGAATGGTGTCCCGATGACCGGCCACATCAGCCCGAATCCGATGGCACCGGCAATGACCCCAGGCACGAGGTGGCGGGTGTAGTAGGTGTTGGACTGTTCGTGCTCCAGCTCGAAGGCGAGGAGGGGCCCACCCAGCGGAGTTGAAAGCAGTCCTCCGAACACGGCGCTGATGCCGGTGAAGGTCGCAGTTCTCACGTCGTCGTCACCGGCGCCGCCGCGACGCGCCCACCAGGTCCCCGCCGCGCCGCCGGCGGTACCCAAGGGTGCTTCCGGCCCGAGCGATGCGCCTCCGAGCAACGACACCAATGCGATCAAGAGAGCCCCGGGGGCCGTCCGTGGCTCGACCTCTCCTTCCTCGAGATCTTGGATGAAACCTTTGAAGCGAGGCGGGACGCGGAGTCCCCGGTAGAGGGCACCTGTGATCAGACCCGCGGTGATGGGTATCACGACCGATGGCCAGCCGCCGCTGAACCAGCGATACGAGTCGACCTCTCCCCACAGCGCGTGAGTGCCTTTCTCCACGAGCCAGAGGTAGGCAAGCCCGAACGCACCACTGAACAGACCCAGGATCACGGTGTCGAGTAAGACACGAGCAAGGGATCTGCGCTCCATCGGCCGGTAAACCTATAGCTTTGCAAATGGGTGGGTCAGGCTGAAGCGCCCGAGTAATTGCGTATCCCCCAACGCCAGACGGCGCGCGAGCCCACCATGGTGAGGGCAGCGACACCCACGGCCAGGGCGAGCCACCACCAACTGATGCGGGCACTGATCGCCTCGGCGGGCACGGTGACGGCGAAGGCGAGGGGCACGAGGAAGGTGAGGGCGCCACGGAGCCATCCCGGGTAGATGCCGACCGGCCAGCGGCCGGCCTCATAGATGCCGCTCATCAGCTGCATCAGGTTGTCAATCTGGACGACCTTGAATGCCAGCGTCGCCGCCGAGATCCAGATCGCATAGATGATGATCGCACCACAAACGAGGGCCACCACGAATCCGGCGCCGTTCACCCAACCCAAGGTGGCGCTGATGCGGGTCACCGACCAGACGACCACCCCGGCTCCGAGGGCGACATCGACGAGGCTCCACAGCGAGAACTGGCGGACACTCACCAGGAGCTGAGAGTCGGCGGGGCGGGTGAGGGTGTAGTCGAGGGTGCCCTCGCGCACGTCTTCCAACAATTGCCACATGTTGGGCTGGACGAGGGCGCGTAGGAAGCCGCCGACCATGAGATGCACTCCCATCACGGCGAGGAGCTCGTCGGCCGACCAGCCACCGAGATTGTCGGTCTGGCTGTAGACGATGGCGATGGCGAGGATGCCGGTTCCCAGGCCGATCACGGAGTTGAGCAATTGGACCCAGAAGTTGGCCCGGTATTGCAGCTCGTTGAGAGCCCCCAGTTTGAGATGGAGGGCGGCGAGCCGGACGGGCCCGGCGGGACCGGTCAATTGCCCACCGCCGCGTATCGCTTGATCGCATGCCGCCACACCCAGATCAACACGACTCCCATCCCTATCGCCCAGAGCACCTGGGCGAGCAGTCCCGTTCCTATCTCGCTGGGTGTCAACCGCCCGATGAACACCTCGATGGGAAATTGAAAGGTCCATTTGAACGGAAACCAGTTCGCCAGGTCGGCGACCCATGCCGGCATCAGGTCGAGTGGGACGAGCCGTCCGGAGAGCATCAGTTCCGCGGCGACGATGATGCCGAAGACGGCGGCCCCCCTGGTCGTCCAGAAGTTCACCATCCCCATCAGATAGAGAAGGATGAACCTGACCAGGAACCCGCCCCAAATCGCCACGCCGAAGGCGACGACGTTGATCACGTGCCACTCGATCTCGGGCCTGAAGGCGAGGGTGAGCACGGCGGCGACCGGGATCCACAGGAAGGTCCAGACGAACTTGGAGCCGGCGAAGAAGCTGGCGTCACGATGGAAGGGGTGAATCGGTTGACTGAGGAAGTCGTTCATGCGGCCGCGCCGAATCCGCCACTCCCAGGCATTCGGGTCGAAGGCGAGATTGAACACGCGGACCAGGGTCCAAACGATGTAGTAGGCGGCGAGGGCGCCGGTGGTGTAGCCCGATATCGAGCCCCCCTGAGCCTTGGAGACACTCGTCCAGACGGCCAGGTACACGATGGGCTCGATGAGAAACCCGAGGAGCATCATCAAGGTGGCTCCGCGGTACTGGATCTCGCGTTGAAACCCGAAGCGCGCCCCGGCGAGGTAATAGCGGGGGAGGCTGAACTCGGAGCGGGGCCTGGTCACTGCCGATCCTCCCCGACCTGGGAAAAGACGCGATCGATCACATCCTCGAGAGGCACCTCTTCGATGGCGAGATCGGTGACGGTCGCCTCGGAGAGCAGTCTCGATGCGACGGCGGAGACCTGGTCCCGTTCCACCTCGAGTGTCACCCGCCCCGGTGTTCTCTCGGTCACCGTCCCCATCTTCGACAGATCGGCCGGGAGGTCCAGCGCCTCGACCCGGATCGTCTTGTGAGTGGTGAAACGCTCGGCCAAACCGGTCAGCGCCCCGTCGTAGAGGATCGCACCGTGGTCGATGACCACGACACGTTCGGCCATGGTCGACACATCGGTCATGTAGTGACTGGTCAGTAGGACCGTCGCCCCGTATTCCCGGTTGTAATCGAGGATGAACTGTCGCAGCTTTCGCTGCATCGACACGTCCAGACCGATGGTCGGCTCATCGAGGAAGAGGACCTCGGGGCCGTGGAGCAAGGCCCCGACGATCTCCATCTTCATGCGTTCGCCCAATGACAGGTTGCGAACCGGTTTCGTCAGGAGGTCCTGGACGTCGAGACGCTCGACGTACTCGTCCATCCTCTGCCTGAATTCGACCTCGGGTATGCCGTAGATGGCGCGGTTCAATTCGAAAGAGTCGACCGCGGGGAGGTCCCAGGCGAGGTTGTTCCTCTGTCCCATCACCAGTGAGATCCGCCTGAGCAACTCGCGCTCTCGTTTCCAAGGCTGATGACCGAGTACCCGGGCGTCGCCTCCGCTGGGGAAGAGCAGCCCGGTCAGCATCTTGATGGTGGTCGTCTTCCCGGCCCCGTTTGGCCCGAGGAAGCCGACGATCTCATCGGTGTCGAGGGTGAACGAGATCTCACGGACCGCCTCCACGTCCTTGAACTCCCGTTTGAAGAGACTGCGAACGGACTCACGGAGACCGGTATCCCTCACCGGGACCTTGAACGTCTTGGTCAGGCCATCGACTGCAACGGGCGGTTCCACCCTGCGAGTCTGGCAGGCGCCGCTGTCGATGCTCGCAGTATTACCGGAAGCGGGCCGGATCGGTCAACGAGGGGTCGACACCGGCGGCGACGGCCTCCGCCGAGGCCCCGGAGCCCAGAATCAGGCCGGCAAGGAGGGATCCGTAGGCCGGCGCAGTCATGATTCCGGTGCCTCCCTGGCCCACCAGCCAGTAGAAGCCGGGTGCGGTCGGCTCTTCGCCGATCACGAGGTCATCGTCGGGGGCGAAGGTGCGAAGCCCTGTCCATTGGGAGTTGACGGTGCGGATGTCCAGCGTGGTGGCCCGGTTTATCCGCTCGATGGCCAGTGCCACGTCTTCCATCCGCGGTCTCGGATCACCGGGCAGGTCCGGGTCCTCTTCGGCCAGAGAACAGAGGATCTGGACGCCGTCCGGCTTGAAGTAGTAGCGGTGGTCGATGTCGACGACCATGGGCCAGCCCGAATATGAGATGTCGCCCGGCACCATGAAGGCAGTGCGTCGTCTCGGTTCGAGGCCGATGGGCTCGATGCCGGCAAGCCCGGCGACGACATCGCCCCAGGCTCCGGCCGCATCGACCACGACGTCGCACTCGATGGTCTCGGCGGCCGTCGACACCGACCATCGGGAACCCTGTCCGTTCAGGGCGACGACAGGAGCGCTGGTTCGGATCTCGGCGCCATGGCTCCGTGCCAGCCGGACGAATGCCTGATGGAGCGCCGCCACATCGATATCCATGGCGCTGGGCTCGTAAAGGCCTCCGGCGACGAGGTCCGGTTTCAACACCGGCACCAACTCCAGCACCTGATCCCGGTCGATCAGCTCCGAGCCGGCACCGGACGCCTGGCCTTCGGTGGCGACCTTGCGGAGGTGCTCCTCCTGCCCGTGCTCCGCCACCCACAAGGCGCCACGGGATGAGAGAAGCGAGTCTGCGCCGGCCCCCTCGGGCGGATGACGCAGGAACGGCTCGCTGGCGAGGGCGAGTGGCCGGGACGCCTGGCCCCCGTAGTTCACGACGAACAGGGCGGCCGAGCGGCCGGTGGTGTGTGCGGCGAGTGTTTGCTCGGCCTCGAGGAGGACCACCGAACCGTGTGGCGCCAGGTGCGCGGCCGCCGAGACGCCGGCCATGCCACCGCCTATGACTACGAAGTCGGTCACGGTGTGACCACCACCCGGCCGATCGCCTGGCGATCGGCCACCCAGTGCAACGCCTGCGGCGTCTCCGCCAGCGGAAACGCACGCTGCACCATCGGGCTCAGAGACCCATCGACGACCCACTCCATGATTTGGGCGTTGTTGGCTGCGCTGCGCTCAGGCTCTTCGAGGTTGAAACGGCCCCAGAACACGCCGACGATCGAGTTCCCCTTGACCAGGTTCAGGTTGAGTGGGATCGAGGGGATTTGTCCGGAGGCGAAGCC
>JBAULI010000109.1:0-6348 GCA_049578105.1 Acidimicrobiia bacterium
CATGTGCCGCGACCGTCGTCGGCGACTCCATAAACGTTGGCCAGAACCTCTCGTAGCGGCTGATGCACCTCGCGTGTCGTTACAAGTTCGTTGAGTTGCGATGAGTGGCTGGCAAGGACAGGCCCGACGCTGGCTCCGTGATTGAGGGTCACCTGAATGGATCTAACGTCAATCTCGATGGCCTCCACCGATTTGGCCGAGCTGATGGTGCTGGAAATCCGAGAAGCAGCCTCGGGGGTGGTGAACACCATTTCCCAAACGGTGCGGTCCACCTTGGCGCGCAGGTCGTCTAGATCGCCGTCGAAGAGCACCTCGCCACGGTGGAGCAGGAGCACATGGGAGTGAAGCGCCTCGATCTCATCCAGACGGTGAGAGCTGACGATGGCTGCCAGGTTCCGCTCCCGTACGACCGACATGATGAGATTGATGATCGCGAGTGATGCCACCGGGTCGACCGAGGCGGTCGGCTCGTCGAGGATGAGCAGGCTGGGCTTGTGGAGCAGGGCGCGGGCCAGTTGAAGCCGGGCCTTCATGCCGGCGGAGAGCGCGAGCACCGCGTTGTTCTTGGCATGCATGAGATCGACGAGATCGAGCGCCTCGTCCACGGCCCTTTCCAGGTCCACTCCGGAAAGGCCATGGAGACGACCGTGGAAGCGGAGGTTCTCGGCGCACGTGTGACGTTGGAAGAGGGTCTGATCGGAGGTAGGCATCCAGCCGACCCGCCTTCTGATCCTCAGCGACTCGGATACGACGTCGTGGCCCAGCACCAGGGCGCGACCGGAGCTGGGAGTGGTCAGACCAACCAGGATTCGAAACAATGTCGTCTTGCCCGCCCCGTTCGGGCCAACGAGGGCGCAAACCTCACCGGGCTCGACACGGAAGGTCACGTCGTTGAGGGCGTGGATCTCCTCGGTGATCGGGCTTCTGACGAGAAGGCGCAGCCAACCAGGAGCAGGCGCGAAGACCTTGGTGACCCCCTCGATCGATATGGCTGCGGGGCCCCGCCCTTCACTCATGGCCCCGTGTACCCGCTGATACGACGACGCAAGGACTCCTCGAGCCTGAGACCTCCTTCGAGACGTGATCGAAAGAACTTGAACGAATCGGACAGTTGGACCGGGTACCGATGGATCAGATAGGGGTCCGGGTGGGCGACCGGTCGCGGGGTACCGGCGAGGACAGCGGAACGGTAACGGTCCCTGACGACTTGATCGGCCGACTCCGACCAATAGCCCCAGGGATAGGCGAAATGATCCGGCACGACCCCGAGACGATCGCGGATCAACTGATTCGACGTCGAGATCTCATCCTCGGCCTCGCCGCGCGTGGCATGTCGCAAGTCCCGATGTGAATGCGTGTGAGCGCCTACCGACACCAAACCCCCTCTCATCATCTCCCCCACATGATCCCATGAAAGCGGCTCGGCGCCAGTGGCAGGTCCGAGCGAGCTTCCGGTCTCTATCGACTCCGTGGCCAGATACACCAAGAAGGGGAGGCCGTGCTCCGTGAGGATCGGGTAGGCGTGGGAATAGATGTCGTGATAGCCGTCATCGAAGGTCAAAACCACCAGTTGGTTCGCCTCGGGGTGGGTCCACTCGGCGAGCGCCGTGTCCAGGTCGACCACACGCCGATTCGCCGCCAGCCACCCCATCTGTCGCTCGAAATCGGCGAGCGTCACCTCCATCTGGCGCCCCAGGCCGGCATCGACCTGGTGATAGATGAGGATCCTCGGGCCAGTGGGGTTTGGCAGAAACCGATCGGCCGTAGCAAAGATCAGCTTGCCCGCTGTTCGGATGAGAGACATGGTCGCTAGCGCGAGCGAACCGGTGTGGAGCTCATCTCCTCATCGGTGAGGACCTGGAAGGGAAGGAGCCCCGCCCCCTGGAACACGGCCAGGTTGGCGCGACGGCTCAGACCGGGATCAGGGACCCACTCGGAGATCTTCTTGGTCTTCTTCGATCCCGTGGCAGAGCTGCTGTTCAGGGAAAGACCGATCAATAGACCGAGACGGGCCTCGAAGTCCTGCACGTCTGCGATTCTCGTCTCGAGGATGGCTGCCTGCTCGACATCACCGCGGGTCTGCGCCGCCCGCTCATTGCGGTCCAACTCCTCGATGACACGGCGTGTCAGCCCTCCGAGGAGGGTCTCGATCTTGTCACGATTGAACCAGTCGGCGGCGGCCAGGATCTGGCAGGTGCCACCTTCGCTCTGGATCTGCCAGACGAACGGCTCCCCCTTGGTTCGATTCAGGTGTCTTCTGAAGAACTGCTCCCCCAGCCACTCATCGATCGTTTGCACGCCACGGGCGGACTTGGTCCCCAACACTCGCTCGATCTCGTGAACCATCGCTCGAGCGGTGGCAGGCTCCAGCTCCCGATTCAGCTCCTGGGCGAGCCACATCCCCACCGAGGGGCGCTCCGGAGTCGATTGGAGGGGAAGGAATCCGTCGCTCGCGATGAGCCCCACCAGTTCGTCGGAGTAGTCACTCTCGCCCTTTGGCGCCGACATCAAGTCCTCGACCCTGGTGACCAGATAGTCCGCCACCGCCTCGTAGGCGTCGTTCGGCCGTGCTCCGGCAAGCGCGGTGAGCAACTCGGCCCCAAAGTCCTCTTCGCTCGCCAGTGCCTGATCTTGGGCCGGCTGCATCCTGTCTGCCAGGTCACGCAACGACTTCTGGGGCACCGGCGGGGTGTCGTCCTTGACGGGCGAGTACTGCGTGAGCCTGCGTAGCGGAGATTGTGGGACGACGACCTGGCCGTTCCCGGCTGAGGGAGCTGCCCAAGCCGGCTCCTCCGGCCGGTCGCGCCTCGTGGAGCTGGCCCTCTCCGACTTCTGGAGGAAGACCGCCCCCAACATCGAAACCTGCCTTTGCCGGACATCGGCCAGGAGGGCGTTGACCTGGGGGATCGTGGACCGGCCCGGGCTCAGCACCAGGAGGCTCCGCATGATCCTCTGCATCGTCACCTGCGCCCCCGTCGAGGAGATGTCTCCGGCGGAGACCATCACGACGTCGAATTGGTTCGAGGCCCTCTCGATGAAGGCTCTGAACTGGCGGCCGGCCAGCGCATCACCCGGAGATTGCATTCTCGGGCCGGTTGGGATCACACCGAGCCCGTGTCTGATGGGGATCGCCGACTGGAGGACGGTGTCCATCTCGAGATTGAAGGCGGGCGAGTCCGGATTCAGCTTGAGCACCTCGGAGAGGGCCGGGCCTCCAACCACGTACTCACCGAGAGCCGAATCGCTGACGAAGTCGGCATCGATCAACAGGACCGAGGCCCCGGCGCTGGCCATGGAGACCGCCAGGTCGACCGCCAGTGCATGGAGGTTCTGAGACGGGACGTTGTCACCGGCTATCGCCAGAGTGCCACCGGTCGCCGGGAGTTGGGCCTCCACCACGGCGCGCAACGCCTGGATGGCGATCTTTCTCGGGCTCCCCTGGTCTGCGTCGTACCACGCCTCGGCGACATTGGCCGCCACTCTCCGGGTCGGCACGTCGGCCACCACAGGAAGATCGACGTCCTCCGGCAGCCAGACCGGCTTGCGGGCCCGGGTGATGAACACGATGGCGAAGATGGCCAGGAGAAGCCCGCCGATCAGACCGATGAATCCGTTGAGCACCGGGTCGGGTGCCTGCTCGGAAAGGTTGTTGAACTCGGGGTCCTGGATGTTCCCGAACTGGGTCACGCCCAGTTTGCGGAGAAAGAGTGTCTCGTATTTGTTGAGGAGGAGGGTCCGCGCATTCTCGAGAGTGGTCAGCTGGAACTGGTCGGTCACCGAGAGCTGTGGCGTGTCGATCGGAGGCAGAGCAGCCTTTTCCATCGTGAGGCCCCGCAATGCCGTCTCGAGATCGGTGATGTTCTGGCGGATGGTGTCACGCTCGGCCTGGGTCGGGGCGGTGACCGCCTGAACCCGCAGCTGGACCAGCGTGCCGGTGAAGGCCTGGATCTGCTGATCGAGGAAATTGTGGCGTGCCACCAGGTCCTCGGAAGCCGGGGCCTGGGAGTCTTGGATGGCCTGGATCTGCTCATCGAGTTGACGAGCGCTCGAGAGCACCTCGGCCAATTGTGCATCTACATCGGGATCGATGCGGGGGTCGATCGCCTTGTAGGCGTCCAGCAGTTCCTTCGCCTTCGCCGCCGCCTCGGCCTCGCTGTTGCCGACTGCCGTGAAGCGGACCTCGGTCGACGTCGGGTCGATCTCTATCGACGAAGTGGGGTTGTCGAGCAGAAGGTCACCAGCGGCGAAGGTGGCGGCATCGAGGACCGACTGGATGCGGTCGTTGACGTCCGAGATGACCTCACCCTCCTGGGGCTCGAAGCGAATCGCGATGACGGCCTCGACCTCGTTCCCACGTCGCTCGTTGGAAACGCCGGTGAAGTACCACCCGGCGAGAAAGCCGAGCAGAGCCATGACGACTATCAGGATCCAGCGGTCGCGCAGGACGCGCGAGAGGCGATTCAGCTCCATGAGGAAGTGAGTCGGGTGCCGGTTTCGTCGATCGCGGTGCCACCGTTGAGATGACCACCGGCGAGAAGGGTCAGCAAGTCGATCACCTTCTCGGTTTGCCCACTCTGTGCCGCCTCCTCCAGGTCGGAGACGGTGCTCGCCACGACTGCGGCGGCCGGGTGGTCGAGCTTGACCTCGAAGATCTTCGGGTTCTGCGTCATCTCCATCGGGCCTGATGAGAGTATCTCATTCATCTTCTCACCTGGCCGTCTGCCCGTGTAGAGGATCTCGATGTCCTTGTCCGGTGTCAGACCGGAGAGTCTGATCAAGCGTCTGGCCAGGGCCTCGATCCGGACTGGCTCGCCCATATCGAGCAAGAACACCTCAGAGCCTTCGGCGATTGCGCCCGCCTGAAGCACGAGCTGGACCGCCTCATCGACCGTCATGAAGTATCTCGTCATCTGCGGATCGGTGACCGTGACCGGCCCACCGGCCTGGATCTGGCTGACGAAAGTGGGGATCACGCTGCCCCGGCTACCGAGGACGTTGCCGAACCGAACGGCGGTGTAGGTGCACTCGTCACGTCGCTCACCGGCAACCCTCACCATCAACTCGGCCACTCTCTTGCTTGCACCCATCACGCTGGTTGGATCGACAGCCTTGTCCGTCGAGATGAGCACAAAATTCCTCATCCCGGTCCTCGACCCCGCCTCCATCACGTTGCGAGTCCCGACCACGTTGGCCAAAACGGCTTCCTCGGGATACTCCTCCAGCACGGGAACGTGCTTGAGGGCTGCGGCGTGGAACACGACATGTGGCCTGATTGTCTCAAAGGTCCGTAGCAATGTCGTGGCGTCGCGGATGTCACCCAAAACCGAACGGGCCTCCCCACGCCAACGCAGCTGCGCCTCGTGGAGAAGTGTCTCGTCGCGGTCGAGCGCCCAGACTCCATCGGGCTCGTAGTCGAGCACCTGGCGGACGATTTCGGAACCGATCGATCCACCGCCGCCGGTCACCAGGACCCTCTTGCCTTTGATCATCGCTGCGACCTCTGACATGTCGGTGGCCACCGGTGACCGCACCAGGAGGTCCTCGACCCGGATGTCCCGAACGTCCAGTGGAGCCTGGTGGTTGGTCATGATCTCTGATGCGGCGGGCAAGATCCGGAGCCGGACATCGATGTCGAAGCAGCGGTCGACGACCTCGCGGGCCGTCTTCAGGCTGCCACCGGCGACCACGACCTGGTCGATCTCGAACTTCTCGACGACCGATGCGATGTCCGAGAGTCTCCCGAGGATCGGCAGACCGGCAAAGAGCCTGACCGTCTCCGGCTCGTCGGTCCCCGATGAGAGGAAGCCGATCACACGGCCACCGTTGTCCAACTCGTATGCGCGACGGGCAAACGCTGCACCGTCGGCGCTGACGCCGACGACGAGGATCCGCGACAGCTCCCCGTACTTCCTGAACGAGAACAGACGCGAACGGAATCGAACCAGGCCCATCATCAGGACCGACAACAGACCTCCGACGAGGATCACCGTATAGGGGATGACCACACCGATCGTCCGAAGCCACTGGCCCACCGCGAACACGGCGATCACGGCACCGGCATTGGCCAGGACGACGCGAACCGCCTCGTTGGTGCTGGCGTGCTCCCAGACGTGGCCGTAGGCGCCAGTCAGCGCATTGGCCACGATGTGCAAGGCGACGATGAGCGGCATGACCATGAGCAGGTCGAGCCAGTAGCCCCGGGTGTCGACCACCAACGTGTCCAACATCCTGAAGGCCATGCCCACCGAATAGGACGCGACGACGATCATCACGTCCAATGCAGCAAACGCTATATCAGCTCTGATTCGAGACGCCAAGATCGAGACGGAATGTCTCGAGGCGCCCGCT
>JBAULI010000110.1:0-8902 GCA_049578105.1 Acidimicrobiia bacterium
ATGGTCCATACAGCGATAAAGGGTGGCGATCCCTGAGGATCGCCACCCTTTGTGTCTCGAGGAGCACCCTGCCCGTGATGCCCGTCGAAGTCGAGGAGAGAGTGTCTTAGCCGGCCAGGAGGCGGAAAGGATCCGATTCGGCCTCGAGGGCGGCCACGAACGCTTCGATCTCTCGCTCAGTGATCGGGTCCGGGTTTATCACCTCGAACGCGACACCGGTTGCCAGAAGGACGCTGACCACCCGAGAGTTGGCCGGGCGCCGCTGTTGTTCGGTGCATGTCGGGCACCGAAAGCGGTAGTCACCTTCCCTGCCGCCGGGACGCAGTTCCAACGCAACGTCGTCCGGTGTGAGGTGGATGTCACCGCAGCGGGTGCAAGTTGTCTTGATGGTCGTCATCCCTGTTCTCCGGTCTCCCATATCAAGAGTGGTGATCGGCAGGTATGACCTGATTCTGAAGTCGAAGAACTAGGTCGGACGGCCCTATTGGTACTTCCGAAGGAGGCTGGCGCCCATCTCCCCCAGACGCCGGGCCACGGCGTCACCCTTCAACAACTTGGCCGACCGACCGAGTCGAAGGAGCAAGCGTGCCGGGATCTCGACGTCAGGGGAGGAAAACAGGATCTCGGTCCCCGCCTCGGTGCGCTCGAGCATCTCGACCGGGTAGTAGTCGAGAACCCAGGCCGCCTCCGGTCTGAGCAGGATCGTCGCCACCACATCGTCATCGGAAGGGGCGTACCGCACACCGGGCTCGGGGACGCCGTCAGGTCGTTCGAAATGGTCTTCCAACACCTCCAGGTCTCGGATGCGATCGACCCGGAAGACTCGTTCGGCGTCAACCAGGCGACAGTGGCCCTGCACATACCAGTTTCCCAGGGTGGCGAACACTGCCCATGGCTCGACGTCTCTTGTCGTCTCGGTCTCCCGGCTCAGCGATCGATAGGTGATGCGCACCACTGTGCTCTCGGCCGCTGCCTGCTTCAGATGTCGCAGCGTCTCCGACTCCCCGGACACATCGATGGAGATTGCGCTCGCGGCGTCGGGAAGGATCACTCGGGTCAATTTCTCCACGGCGCTCTCCAGCTCCGGCGAAGCCTGACCCGAGCCGACGATCGCCATGCCTGCCGCCAGCAGGCCCAAGGCCTCGGTGGAGGTGAGACGAGGAGCTCTGGCAAAGTAGTCGGCGGCATCGATGATCACCTCGTCACCATCGATGTACGCCTCCATGAGGTCGCCCGGCCCATAGCCGGGCAGACCACACACGAATACGGTGTTGAGGTCCTTGGTGAGTTGTGCCTCGTCGTAACCGAAGCGCTCCAGTATCTCTCCGACTTCCACCCCTTCCTTGCCCAGCACATAGGGAATCAGCGCCAGGATCCGGGACAGACGCGAGACGGTGCGGGGGCTCGTCATCGGACGTTCTCCAACGCGGCGACGACACGCCCGGTTATCTCATCCCGGAGCTCCCCTGGCTCCAGGACCTCGACCGACTCGCCAAAGCTCAATATCCACCCGATGAACGCATCCCGGTTGGCCACCGGCAGATCCACCTCCAACGCCTTGCCGTTTTCGACCGTCGTCCCCAGCGTCCTCGCCGCCCACCAGGAAACATCGGGATCGAAGCGAACGGTTGCATTGACCGTTTCGTCGAGCCCCGCCTCCCACGGGTGGGTGTTGACCACCTTGCGGATGTCGAACTTCGCCGGTCGCATGAAGACCCCGGCGTCCTCGCCCACCTCCAGCTTGGAAAGGCGGTCGACTCGATAGAGACGCTCACCGTGAGCGCCGGCACCCACCAGATACCAATGACCGCGTCGGTGCGCTATCCCGTAAGGATCGAGACTTCGTCGGGTTTCGTTGTAGGTGAAATGCACCCTTCGACGCTCGGTGACCGCACGGAACAGATCTCCGAGCACCGACGCCTCAGCCCCGAGGTCGGCCCCGAGCGGCTCGATCCCGACCCCCCTCTCGACTCCGCCCAGCTTGAGCAGCCCGTCGAGACCGGCGTTGCCTCCGCCAAGACGGACCATCCGGGCCGCCACCGACAGGGCGACGCGCTCCTCCTCGGTCAACCCTGGATCGGGGATGGCATATTTGTCAGGGTCGACGATGTAGCCGAAGTCGACCTCCCATGCGTCGAGGGCGCGCAACTCGAGTGGCACACCCAGACGCCGCAAGAGATCCTTGTCCCTCTCGAACATCCGGTGAAAGGCGTCGTCGCTCTGATCGCCATAGCCGTGGACCGTGCGTCTCACATCGTCGGCGGTGACGGGTGTCGGTGACTCGAGCAGATATATGAGGAGGTTGAGCACCCTCTCGATCACCGATTGCATCACAGACTCTCTATCAGCTTCTCCACCCGCTCGTCATGAGCCTTGAACGGGTCTTTGCACATGACCGTGCGTTGAGCCTGATCGTTCAGCTTCAGATGAACCCAGTCCACCGTGAAGTCACGCTTGCGGGCTTTGGCTGCCTTGATGAACGCCCCACGCAGCCGAGCCCTCGTCGTCTGGGGCGGTTGGCGAACCGCCAGCGCCACCTTCTCATCGGTCACGACCCGATCGACCATGTCCTTGGACTCGAGGAGGTAATAGAGGCCCCGCTTTCGATCCACGTCGTGATAGCTCAGATCCATCATCGACATGCGAGGATCGGACATCGGGAGATTCCTCCGCTCGGAGTACCTCTCCAAGAGTCGATACTTGATCACCCAATCCACCTCTCGGTCGAGGGTCATCGGGTCCTTCTCGAGGCCGGTGAGCAGATGCTCCCAGCGGTCGATCGCCGTCTGGACCTCCGCCGGGAAACCCGGGCTCCTGGAAAATCTCATCGCCCGGTCGAGATACTCCCATTGGATGTCGAGCGCCGAGAGCTCTCGCCCGTTTGCAAGCTTTATCTTGCGGCGACAGGTCACGTCGTGGGAGACCTCGCGTATCGCCCTGATCGGGTTTTCCAGCGAGAGATCGCGGAACACGACATCGCGCTCGATCATCTGAAGCAACGCAACCATGGTCCCGACCTTGACGAAGGTTGCGTACTCCGACATGTTGGAGTCGCCGGCGATGACATGCAGTCTTCGGTATCTCTCGGCGTCGGCGTGTGGCTCGTCACGGGTGTTGATGATCGGCCGCGACCTCGTGGTCGCCGATGAGACCCCCTCCCATATGTGATCGGCCCGTTGGGCAATCGAGAAAGCCGTGCCGCGCGGGGTCTGGGTCAACTTCCCGGCACCGAGGAATATCTGCCGGGTCACCAGGAACGGGATGAGCACGTCCACCGTCCGGTGAAAGTCCTTGTGCCGGCTCACCAGGTAGTTCTCGTGACATCCGTAGGAATTGCCGGCCGAGTCCGTGTTGTTCTTGAAGACGTAGATCTCGCCCCGGATCCCCTCCTCCTCCAGGCGCTCCTCGGCGCCCCGCACCAGGCCCTCGAGGATCCGCTCCCCTGCCTTGTCATGGGCGACGACGTCTTCGAGGTTGTCGCATTCCGGTGTGGCGAACTCGGGATGCGATCCGACGTCGAGATAGAGGCGAGCGCCATTCTCGAGAAACACGTTCGAGGATCGGCCCCACGAGACCACTCGTCTGAACAGATAGCGAGCGACCTCGTCCGGGCTCAGACGGCGCTGCCCGCGCAGTGTGCAGGTGACCCCGTATTCGTTCTCGAGCCCGAAGATGCGTCGATCCACACCGGCAGGCTAAACGCACCGAAGGGTTGGGGGCAGCGCTATCTCAGATCGGGGGCAACTCGTCTTCGGCCAGCCGGCGAAATGCGCGACGACCGTTACCCGACTCGAGGACACCGGCTTCCCATCCCTCGATGTCCCGGCCCTCGGCGCGTTGGAATGCCTCCGCTCCGATCTCCAGCGCCCGACTCAGGCTCATCGAGTCCTCCCAGAGCTCCTCGAGCGCTTCGGTGAGCTGTTCCGCCTTGCCACCGATGGCGACGAATCTCTGCTCGTCGTAGAGGGTCCCGTCATAGGTGACCCGGAAAAGGCGATGCTCACTCCCATCCTCGCTGATCTCGGCGATCAGGACCTCCACCTCGAAGGGCTTCGGGTCACGGGTGAAGATCACACCGAGAGTCTGCGCGAACGCCGTGGCCAGGCCCATGGCCGTCACGTCGTCTCGCGAGTAGAGGTAACCCATCAAGTCCGCTTGACGGATCCCGGCCTTTCTCAGGGTCTCGAACTCGTTGTACTTGCCGACCCCGGCGAAAGCGATGCGGTCGTAGACCTCGCCGATCTTGTGCAGGGCTGTCGATGGGTTCTCCGCCAGGAGCAGCAGCCCTTTGGCGTAATCCACGGCGATGATCGACCGGCCCCGGGCAATCCCCTTACGGGCGAAGTCCGCCTTGTCGCGTACCAATTGTTCGGGTGCGACATAGAAAGGGATGCTCACAAGATCGACTCCACGGCAGCCTCCGCCATCGGGCCAATGGTCTCGTCGTCCAACTCGACCAACCCCTCGGCGTCGATGCGGATCACATTCGGATAGATGCCTCGCTTGAGATCGGGGCCCCCGGTAGCGGTGTCCTCCTGCGAGGCCGCGACCAGGGCCCGGACCGCAATGTCGGCAGCCTCCTCACCAGCCAGGTCGTCTCGATAAACCGTCCTCAGGTACGACTTGGCGAGACGCGAGCCAGAGCCGGTGCTCCCAAAATCGGTCTCCTCGTAGCGACCCCCGACGACGTCGAAGCTGTAGACCCGGCCCCGCGACTCTCGTTCGTCGTACCCGGCGAAGAGCGGTACGACGACCAAGCCCTGAAAGACCATCGGCAGTTGGCCACGCACCAACCGGGCGAGGAATGCGGCCTGACCGTCCAACGAGAGCCTTACGCCCTCGATCTTCTCGTAATGCTCGAGCTCAACCTGAAAGAGGCGGACCATCTCTATCGCCAGACCGGCCGTGCCCGCCACCGAGACGGCAGAGAGCCTGTCGGCGGGGAAGACCTTTCGGATCCGACGGTGCGCCACCAAATTGCCCTCGGTTGCCTGTCGATCACCCGCCATGACGATGCCATCCCGGTACCGAAGGGCCAGGACGGTGGTCCCCTCAGGGGTCATCGGCACTTTCTCGCCAGGTGGCACCGACCATGTCGGCAGGGCACCCATCGAATCGAGGAGGTCGGTGAAACTCGAGCCTGGCGAGGGAGCCTGCAGCGGGAGCGGCCCCGAGCTCTCCTTCACTCGCCGCCCTTCTGGACGTAGTTCTTCACGAATTCCTCGGCATTCTCCTCGAGCACGTCGTCGATCTCATCGAGGAGGTCGTCGAGGGCTTCGAGATCTGCCTCGGTCTCCGTCTTTGCCGTGTCTTCCGCATCTGACTGCTCTTCGCCACGTCCCTTGGATTGGGACCGCTCTCTATCGGACATTCCTGGTCATCCTCCTAGACGTTTCAATAAGTCGGCCGCGTCTTCGGCCTCATCGATGATGGCACCCACGAGATCGGCGCCACCCCGCAGCGGCTCCATCATAGGAACCCGTTTGAGATGCGATTCGCCGGTGTCGAAGACCAGGGAATCCCAGTTTGCCGCCACCAGAGAGTCGGAGAACTTGGAGACACACCGACCTCGAAAGAAGGCCCGGGTGCGGGCGGGTGGCTCCAGCGCTGCAGTCGCGATGTCCTCGTCGCTGAACAGGCGTCGGAAGGCTCCACGCGCCGTCAGTCGGTTGAAGAGCCCCTTTTCGAGGTCGACGTCGTGATACTGGAGATCCAGAGCGTGCAGTTTCGGGCTATCCCACTCGATGCCGTCCCGGTCGACGTAACCCTCGAACAGACGCTTCTTGGCAACCCAGTCGAGTGTGTCGGACAGTCGCATCGGGTCGGTCTCCAGAAGGCCAAGCGTGCGCTCCCACTCGTCGAGCAACCTCGACCACACCGGGTCGTCGAGCTCCTTTTCGACATACTTGGCCAACCACTCGAGATATCTCGTCTGCAGCTCGAGAGCGGTGGCCGTTCCACCCCCATCGAGCTCCAGAGGTTTGCCGAGACTCAAGTCGTGACTGACCTTCCAGCATGACTCGACGGGGTCGAACAGATCCAGTGGGTCCGGGAGCGCACCATCCTCCAGGGCGGCCAGCATGAGGGCCGTGGTCCCTATCTTGAGAAAGTTCTGGTACTCGGAGAGGTTGGCGTCCCCGATGATCACGTGGAGCCTGCGGTACTTGGACGGATCGCCATGGGGCTCGTCGCGCGTGTTGATGATGGGGCGCTTGAGGGTCGTCTCCAGCCCCACTTCCTCCTCGAAGAAGTCGGCGCGTTGCGTGACCTGGAAATCGGTCTCGGGACGATCGTTCTCGGAGCCGACCTTGCCGGCCCCGGTGAAGACCTGCCGGGTGACCAGAAACGTGGTGGCGAATCGGATGACGTCCCCGAACGGCGTCTCTCTCGACAGCAGATAGTTCTCGTGGGCCCCGTACGAGTTCCCCTTGCCGTCGGAGTTGTTCTTGTAGAGGGAGACCCTCTTGTTGGAGACCTCGCCTGCCTCCTTCGCCGCCGATCGCATCACCAGCTCTCCGACCTTGTCGTAGAGCGCGGCCTCGAGCGGGTCGTACGACTCGGGAGCCGAGTACTCGGGGTGGGCGTGGTCCACGTACAACCTGGCGCCATTGGCCAGAACCGAGTTGACGACTGCTCCCTCCGGATCGACCACGCCGAAAGTGTCGTGGCCGAACCCTCGTGCATCGCGGCCCGGGGACTCTTCCTCGTATGACCACTGGACCTTGACCCGCGCCCCGGGGTAACTGTTGACGACCAGTGACGACGCCACCGCGGGATTGAATCCGGGATCTCCCCGGACCAGGATTCCGTACTCGGTTTCGGTGCCGAGCACCTTATGGATCGCCATCAGAGGTATTGACCCGCTGAGACCTTTTCGATCAATCGACTCTCGTCATCGCCGTCTACCAGCGTGCGGACGTACACGATGCGCTCGCCCTTCTTGCCGGAGACCCGGGCCCAGTCATCAGGATTGGTGGTGTTGGGCAAATCTTCCTGCTCACGGAACTCCTGCTTGATCGCATCGATCAGGTCGGACTTCCTGACTCCGGAATCTCCACCGGCGATCTGCCGTTTGATCGCATCCTTCTTCGCACGTCTCACGATGTTCTCGATCATCGCTCCCGATGCGAAGTCCTTGAAATAGAGGACCTCACGATCGCCAGAGGCGTACGTGACCTCGAGGAATCGATTCTCCTCGCTCTCCGAGTACATGGCCTCGACCGTGGCCTCGATGTACGAATCGATGACCTTCGCCTTGTCCCCGCCTTCGGCCTCGAGCGCCGCCGCATCTATCGGTGTCTCGTCGCTGATGTAGATCCTGAAGATCTCCCGGGCGGCGATGGGATCGGGACGGTTGATCTTGATCTTCACGTCGAGCCGGCCTGGACGCAGTATGGCCGGGTCGATCAGGTCCTCACGATTGGATGCCCCGATCACGATCACGTTCTTGAGAGATTCCACACCGTCGAGCTCGGAAAGGAGCTGAGGGACGATGGTCGACTCGACGTCCGAGCTTATCCCGGTGCCCCTGGTGCGGAACAAGGAGTCCATCTCGTCGAAGAAGACGATGACGGGCACGCCTTCGTCGGACTTCTCCTTCGCCCGCTGGAATATGAGCCGGATCTGACGCTCGGTCTCTCCCACCCACTTGTTCAACAGCTCGGGGCCTTTGATGTTCAAGAAGTAGGACCGCACGTCCGGGCTGCCCGTTTGCTCCGAGACCTTCTTGGCCAGGCTGTTCGCCACCGCCTTGGCTATGAGGGTCTTGCCGCATCCCGGAGGCCCGTAGAGCAGAATGCCCTTGGGCGGCTCCAACTCGTATTCACGGAACAAGTCCTTGTGGAGATACGGGAGCTCGACCGTGTCCCGGATCTGCTCGATCTGCTCGGCGAGACCTCCGACGTCGACATATGTGATGTCGGGAACTTCTTCGAGTACCAGCTCCTCGACCTCGGGCCGCTCCATCTTCTCGAGGATCAGACCGGTCTTGGAGTCCACTCTGACGAAATCACCGGGCCGGAGCTTGACGTCGGCCATCGTCTCCGATCGTTGGAGGACGCGTTCCTCGTCGGCATGTGCCAGGACCACGACACGCCCGTCACTCAACAGCTCTCTTACTCTGAGGACGTCACCGGCAGGCTCGAAGTGGCGGACGTCGATCACGTTGAACGCCTCGTTCAAAAGGACCTCCTGGCCGACCTGGAGCTTCTTGACCTCGACGTTGGGTTGCGCCGACACACGCAGCTTGCGATTCCCCGTCATGATGTCGAGTGTTCCGTCGTCATTGAGCTGGAGCACGGTCCCGAAGTTGTTCGGAGGGGCGGTGAGCTTCTCGACTTCCTCCCGGAGGACACCGAGCTGTTCTCGTGCCTCCTCCAGCACAGCCGACAGCTTGTCGTTCTGCGACATGGCTCTATCGAGACGCTCGCGCATTCGACCCAGCTCCGTCTCGAGCTCGTCGACCCTGGTCGGAGCCTCGCGAACACGACGGCGCAGGACGGCGATCTCCTCTTCCAGAGCGGAGATCACTCCACGCAACTGGGCGGCGTCGTCGCTCCTACGTCCTTCATCCACGGGCTTCCTCCTGGCCTGGTCGCCTCTCGATCAGTATACGAATGGGCCCATCTAGTTCTCCGGGTTCTCATTCCCGTTCTCTTCCGATGATGCCATGCCCCAGGCACAAAAGAAGGGTCGGCTCTCCGACCCCTCTCCTTGAGAGCGCCCACCGTTAGGGCTCGATGAAGATGCACTCGCCCGGGCACTCCTCTGCGGCCTCGACGGTGATGTCGTCCTGACCGGTGGGGACTACCGCCACGCCTGCTGAGCCCTCGGGATTTCCCTCGGACGCGGCATAGATCTTCGCTCCTTCACGCACATAGGCAAGACCGTCGTCGAGCAGCAC
>JBAULI010000111.1:0-7626 GCA_049578105.1 Acidimicrobiia bacterium
GGTCACGGTTGCCATACAGGGCATCGAGGGCTCATACAGTCAGCTTGCCTCCCAGCAGTTCTTCGACTCCAAGGGCATTTCGGCCACCTATGTCCGATCGGTCACCTTTGGTGATGCCATCGCGGCAGTCCAGAGGGGTGAAGCCGAGGTGGCCGTGCTCCCGATCGAGAACACGACATCGGGTGCGATCTCCGAGGTCTACGACCTCCTCCTGAACAGCCGGCTCCACTTCGTCGGGGACGTGAAGTTCCGGGTGCGTCACTGCCTTCTCGGTGTGGAGGGCGCCACGATCGCGGGTCTCGAGCGCATCTACTGCCACCCCCAGGCGGTGGCCCAGTGCTCCGACTTCCTGGCAGGACTCGAGAACGTCGAGGTGGTCTACTTCTCGGACACCGCCCTGTCGGGGAAGCGGATCAAGGAGTTGAACGACCCGGCGGTCGCCGCGATAGCCAGCGAGCAGGCGGCGAAGCTGTTCGGGCTCGAAGTCCTCCAGTCGGCGATCGCCAATCGGGACGAGAACTACACGCGTTTCGTGGTCGTGGCCCGGGAGCCGGCCGAGGTGCCCGAGGGTGTCGCCTCGAAGACTTCGATCGTCATGGCGGTGGGAAACCATCCGGGTGCGCTCATGGACGCCCTCGCCGTCTTCCACGAGGCGGACATCAACCTGGTGATGCTCGAGTCCCGGCCCATCCCGCACAATCCCAGGGAGGAGCTGTTCTATCTGGACTTCGACGGGAACACGGCCGACCCCGAGGTCGAGGCGGTCCTCGAGGAGCTGACCCGTCAGGTCCGGTTCCTCCGGGTCCTGGGCAGCTACCCATCGCGTGACCTGAGGCCGAAGCCGGTGGAACGTCCCGTCAGGACGGTGGATCCCGAGGGTCGGGCCGCATTGACCCAACTCGATCTGCCATCGGAGAAGCCCAAGGGCTACAAGCTCGGCAGCAGGGGGCACAAGTCCCAGAACACGGTCATCGAGGTCTCCGGCGTGAAGATCGGTGGCGACGAGTTGGTCATGATCGCCGGGCCATGTGCGGTCGAGTCGTGGGATCAGGTGATGGCGACGGCGAAGGCCGTGAAGCACGCCGGGGGGTCCATTCTCAGGGGTGGGTGCTTCAAGCCGAGGACCTCGCCCTACTCGTTCCAGGGTCTCGGGTACGAGGGTCTGGAGATGCTGGTCGAGGCGGGAAAGGCGTACGGGTTGCCGGTCGTCACCGAGGTGGTTTCCCCCGAGGACGTCGAGCAGGTGGCCCGCACCGCCGACATCCTCCAGATCGGGACCAGGAACATGCAGAACTTCTCACTGCTCTCGGCAGTGGGTCGAGCACATCGCCCGGTGATGTTGAAGCGGGGGATGAGCTCGTCGCTCGACGAGTTGCTCCAAGCCGCCGAGTACATACTGTCCGAGGGCAACCAGCAGGTCTTCCTGTGTGAGCGTGGGATCCGGACCTTCGAGACGTCAACCCGCAACACACTCGACCTGAGTGCGGTCCCGGTGCTGAGGCAAAGAAGCCATCTGCCGGTGATCGTCGATCCGTCCCATGCAGCCGGCAATCGGGACCTGGTCGCCCCACTGGCCCTGGCCGCCCAGGCGATAGGCGCCCACGGGATCATGGTCGAGATCCACCCCGATCCGGAGAATGCCCTCAGCGACGGGCCGCAATCACTCCGCTTCGATCAATTCGATGACCTGATGGACGCTCTTGGCATCGCCGGAGACCACTGAGGGCAGCGTCGACTAATCGGCGGAGGTCTGGCCCAGCACCACTGCCCGGGCCTCCTCGAAGGCGTCAATATCGGCGGCGTACTCGAGGGTCATTGCGATGTCGTCGAGGCCGCGCTCGAGCCGGTACTTGCGGAACGGGTCGATCTCGAAGGTTCGGGCCCAGTCCCCGGCCGTGACTGTCTGTGCGCCGAGATCGACTTCGATCTCCGTCTCGGGATGGTTCGTGGTGAGCTCGATCAGGTAGTCGATGTCCTCCACCGGGAGCTCCACGGTGAGCATCCCACCCTGAAAGCAGTTGTTCCTGAAGATGTCGGCGAAGCTCTCCCCGATCAAGGCCTCGATGCCGAGCCCGTCCAGGGCCCACACCGCATGCTCGCGGCTCGACCCCGAGCCGAAGTTCTCCCGTGTCAACATGATCTTCGCCCCTTCATAGGCAGGGTCGTTCAACACGAAATCCGGGTCCTGACGCCAGGCCTCGAAGCAAAACGGCCCATATCCGGTGCGCTCGATCCGCTTCAGGTGCTTGGCCGGGATGATCTGATCGGTGTCGACGTTTGCCCGGTCCATGGGGATTGCCTTGCCCCGGACGATGGAAACGGCTCTCATCAGGAGACCTCCCGCACGTCGACGAGATGCCCGGCGATCGCCGCCGCCGCCGCCATCTCCGGGCTGAGCAGGTGAGTGCGCCCACCCGGCCCCTGTCGCCCCTCGAAGTTTCGGTTCGAGGTCGAGGCACTTCTCTCACCGGGGAGGAGGATGTCGGGGTTCATCCCCAGACACATCGAGCAACCCGCATCGCGCCATTCGAAGCCGGCCGCGATGAAGACATCGGCGACGCCTTCCTCCTCGGCCTGGCGCTTCACCAGCCCCGAGCCGGGCACGACCATGGCGGTCACACCCTCGGCGACCTTCTTGCCGTCGACGACTTTCGCTGCGGCGCGCAGGTCCTCGATTCGCCCGTTGGTGCAAGACCCGATGAAGACGCGATCGATGGTGATGTCTCTCATCGGTGTCCCCGGGCTGAGGTCCATGTAAGTGAGCGCCCTCTTCACCGACTCCCGTTGTGCCTCGGGGAAGTCCTCGGGGGCGGGGACCTTGCCATCGACGGGGACACTCTGTGAGGGATTGGTGCCCCAGGTGATGAACGGCCGTATCTCGGCGCCGTCCAAGACCACTTCCCGATCGAAGGCTGCGCCTGGGTCGGTGGCGAGCCGACGCCATCGCTCCACTGCCTTCTCCCAGGCTGCTCCCTTGGGCACCTGGGGCCGACCCTTCATGTACTCGAAGGTCGTCTCGTCCGGACCGATGAGCCCGGCCTTGGCCCCGGCCTCGATGGACATGTTGCAGATGGTCATCCGCCCTTCCATCGACAGACGGCGGATGACGTCCCCGCGGTACTCGATGACATGCCCGATGCCGCCGTGGACACCGATCTCGTGGATGATCGCCAGGATCACGTCCTTGGCGGTCACGCCTGGTGCCAGCTCGCCCGTCACCTCGACGGACATCGTCTTCGGCTTGGTTTGGCGGAGGGTCTGTGTGGCGAGGACGTGCTCGACCTCCGAGGTGCCGATGCCGAAGGCCAGGGCCCCAAAGGCGCCATGGGTCGAGGTGTGGCTGTCCCCGCAGACGATGGTCATCCCCGGCTGGGTGAATCCCTGCTCGGGGCCGATGATGTGCACGATGCCCTGGCGCACGTCAAAGATGTCATAGAGGGTCACCCCGAACTCCTCGGCGTTACGTCGCATCACCTCTATCTGCTGGGCCGATAGCGGGTCGGGATTGGGGAGGTCCCTCCCGATGGTGGGGACGTTGTGATCCACGGTGCCCAGGGTGAGCTTCGGGCGTCTCACCACCCGTCCCGCCCGACGAAGTCCCTCGAACGCCTGTGGCGACGTCACCTCGTGGATCAGATGGAGATCTATGTAGAGGAGATCCTGACGCTCGCCGAGCATCCCGGCATCGTCCCCGACCCCGGCTTCGGCGAGTGCGTCTCGTCGGGCCGCCTCCTGGAGTGGGCTGTGGACCACATGGTCTTCCCATATCTTCTCGAAGAGGGTGCGTGGTCGGGTCATCTGCTCACTCCTGCCGGGCTCGATTCGGAGACGATGTCGGCCACCCGGTCACCGACCTCCGATGTGCTGATTCCCATCTCGCCGGCTCGCAACGAGGGCAGTGATCCGGCGACGGAGCCGACGGCCATTTCGATGACATGCCCGGCATCCGACTCGCCGAGGACATCGAGCATCATCCCGGCAGCGCCGATGGCGGCCAGCGGGTTGATCAGGCCGGTGCCCTCGAATCCAGGGGCGGTGCCACCGATCGGCTCGAACATCGACACCCCATTCGGGTTTATGTTCGCCCCGGAGGCGATGCCCAGCCCACCCTGTATGGCTGCGCCGAGGTCGGTGATTATGTCGCCGAACATGTTGTCCGTGACGATGACGTCGAATCGGGAGGGATCTTCCACCATCCAGAGACAGGCGGCGTCGACATGGGCGTAGGCGGTGCTGACCTGGGGATACTCGGCGGCGACCTCGTCGAAGACGCGGGACCACAGGTCCCAGGCATAGGTCAACACATTGGTCTTGCCACAAAGGGTGAGGTGGTGACGGGGTCGTTTCGAGGCCAGCTCGAAGGCATACCGGATGCACCGCTCGACCCCGAAGCGGCTGTTGACCGACTGCTGGACGGCGACTTCGAATGGGGAGCCCTTGGCCGTGAACTCACCCTGGCCGACGTAGAGGCCTTCGCTGTTCTCCCGAACCACCACGAAGTCGACATCATCGGCGTCGACGTCGCGGAGCGGCCCTTTGACTCCGGGGTGGAGTTTGACCGGTCGCAGGTTGATGAACTGGTCGAGCTCCCGACGCATCCTCAGCAGGATCTGCTGTTCGAGGATGCCGGGCGTGACGTCGGGATGGCCCACCGCCCCGAACAAGATCGCATTGGCGCTCCCAAGTGTCTCGAGGTCGGAGCCGGTGAGGGTCTCCCCGGTTCGCAGGTATCGCTCACCGCCCAGGTCCAGCTCGACGTAGTCGAAGGTGATGTCGAACATGGGCGCAGCAGCAGCCAGCACCTTGGTCGCCTCGGCGACCACCTCTGGACCGGTCCCGTCCCCGGGAACCACTGCGATCGAATAGTTGCTCATCTGAATGAGGCCGCCACGCCGTCCAAAACCTCCATGTCGGAGACGACATCATCGACGATAAGCGCGATCTGATGCAAGGACACCTCTCCGGATCGGTCGGCGGTCTCTTTCATCTTGGCGAAGGCACGCTCGAACGACTCACCGCTCAGCTCGGCCCCGATCTTCTCCAACGAGTGCTTGAAAGCGGCGCGTCCGGAGTGCTTGCCCATGACGATCATGGACTCACCCATCCCGACCGAGGCCGGTGTCATGATCTCATAGGTGCTCCTCTCGCGAAGGACACCGTGCTGGTGGATGCCCGACTCGTGGGCGAAGGCGTTTCGCCCCACCACGGCCTTGTTGTACTGGACCGGGTAGCCGGTCTTCTCCGCCACCAGCCGGGATGTCTCGAAGATCTCCTCCGATGACACCTTGATTCCGACACCGAAGGCGTCCTCTCTCACCCGAAGCGCCATCACGACCTCCTCGATCGAGGTGTTGCCGGCGCGCTCCCCGATCCCATTGATGGCACCTTCGACCTGGCGCGCCCCGGCGCCGACCGCAGCCAGGGAGTTGGCCACCGCCAGACCGAGGTCGTTGTGACAATGCGTCGAGATCACGATCTCGTCCCGACCGTCCTTGACCTCCCTGAAGACCCGGCTGATCAAGGCCCCGTAGTCGGCCGGGGTGGCGTACCCCACCGTGTCGGGGATATTGATCGTGGTCGCACCCGCCTCGACCGCGGTCCGGCACACCGCCACGACGAAATCGGGGTCCGATCGGGTGGCGTCCTCGGGGGAGTACTCGACGTCCTCGGTGTGCTCCCGTGCCCTGGCGACGTTGACCTTGACGGCCGCCATCACCTCCTCCTCACTCATGCGCAGCTTGTGCTCCATATGGATGGGGGAGGTGGCCAGGAATACGTGGATCCTCGGTTGGGAAGCGTCTTTGATGGCCTCCCACGCCCTTTCGACGTCACCCGTCTGGGCTCGGGCGAGAGCGGCGATCGTCGGGCCTTGCACCTCCCGGGCGATCCGTGAAACCGCCTCGAAATCACCGTGTGACGAGACCGGGAAGCCCGCTTCGATGATGTCGACTCCGAGACGGGCCAGCTGTCTGGCTATCGCCACCTTGGCGTCCGGGTCGAGGGCGATGCCGGGTGCCTGCTCGCCGTCTCTCAATGTGCTGTCGAAGATCCTCACCTGATCGGTCATGTCGTGCTCCTTGGAAGTTGGGTCTGGGCTGCGTCGGCCGGTCTGCCCGAGTTGGGGCGACCGGCTAGATAAGGGCGAGGCCCAGAGCGATTCGGGGAGCGGTTCGGAGGCAGCGTCGGATGCTCATTTGCCGGCGCCTGCCACGACCGAAGAAGGTGTCAGCTCGGACTCGCGTCGCATGGCGATCCGGCCCGACTTGACCAGGTCGATGATCCCGTAAGGGGTGATGTGCTCGAGAAACGCCTGGAGGTGCTGCGGCGAGCCCGAAACCTCGAAGGTGATCGCACTGGTGGAGATGTCGATGACCTTGGCGTCGAACAGGGAAGCCGTGTCGCGAACCTCGCCGCGGCTCGAGGGTTGGGCGCTGATCCGGACGATCATGACCTCCCGTTCCAGTGCCTCGGACTGCTCCATCTCCTGGACCTTGATCACGTTGACCAGCTTGTTGAGCTGCTTCTTCAGCTGCTCGAGCTCCGGTGCGTCCACGACCAGCGTTATTCGGGACCGGCCCTCCTGGTGAGTGGGGCCTACGGCGAGCGAATGGATGTTGAAGCCGCGATTGGAGAACATGGCGGAGACCCGGGCCAGGACACCGGCCTTGTCCTCGACCAACACGGTCAGGGTGTGTTGCATCAGAGGTCCTCCAACCTCATGACGACGATGTCGTTGGAGCCGCCGGCGGGGACCATGGGGAAGCACATCTCATCGGGGTCGACGACCACCTCGAGCACCACCGGTCGGTCCACGACGGCGAGGGCTTTCTCGATGGCGGCATCGATCTCGGTCGGATGATCGATCTTGATCCCGACGCAACCCATCGCCTCGGCGAGCTTCGGGTAGTCGGGGAGGGTGGTTCCGAGATCGCTGGCGGAGATTCGGCCGCCGTAGAAGAGGTTCTGCCACTGCTTCACCATGCCGTAGCCGCCGTTGTTGAAGACCACGATCTTGACCGGGATGTTCTCTGTGCTGGCCGTGATCAGCTCCTGGAAGGTCATCTGGAAACATCCATCCCCGTCGAGGGCGATCACCAGGTCGTCCGGGCGGGCCGCCTTCGCACCGACGGCGGCGGGGACGGCGAAGCCCATGGTGCCGAGCCCACCGGAGTTGATCCACGTGCGCGCCTCCGTGAAGCCCCAGAACTGAGACGCCCACATCTGATGCTGACCCACCCCGGCGGCGATGACCGCATCACCACCGGTGGCCGCATAGAGACGCTCGATGAAGTGCTGGACCTTGATCGGCCCGTCCTGGTTCTGCTCGTAGGAGAGTGGATAGTCGCGTTTCCAGGCATCGATCTGCTTGAACCAATCGGCTCTCTCGGGCGCCGGCTCCGACCCGCGACGCTTCTCGAGGGCGGCGAGGAGGTCCACCAGGATCGACCGTGCATCACCGACGATGGGAACCTCGGCGACGCGGACCTTCCCGATCTCGGCGGGGTCCACGTCGATGTGTATCACCTTGGCATCTGGGGCGAACGCATCGGGGTCGCCGGTGACCCTGTCGTCGAATCTGGCGGCCACGCTGACGAGTACGTCACACTTCTGGATGGCGGTGGTGGC
>JBAULI010000112.1:0-15900 GCA_049578105.1 Acidimicrobiia bacterium
GACGTGGGCCAGGGCGATGCCATCCTGCTCTCCGGTGGCGATGGTCACTTCGCCCTGGTCGATGGCGGGGTGGATCCCCCTCGTCTGCTCGAGAAGGTGCAGTCCTATGGAGTGACCCACCTCGACCTGATGGTGCCGACCCACGGAGATGCAGATCACGCGTTGGGTCTCACGGCATTGCCGGACAGGATTCCGATCGATCTCGCTTGGTGGAGCATGGATCCGCATCAGACGGAGGCTTCGGTGGCGCTGGCGGGTGAGTTGGCCGAGCACCGGGTGCCGGTGCGCACGCCTCATCCGGGCGAGTCGATGCGCCTGGGGTCGCTCGACATCGTGGTGGTGGGGCCGCTTCGTCGCTACGCCGCGCCCAACGATCAATCGATCGTCCTGCTCGTGAGCGGGGCGCGCCGGTCGATGCTGCTCACCGGCGACATCGGATCGGTGGCGCAGTCAGAGCTGACGGGTTTGTCAGCCGACGTTCTCAAGGTGCCCCACCATGGTGCAGCAACGTCGGACCCCTCATGGCTCGAGTCGATCGGAGCCGACCTCGCCGTGATCTCGGTCGGCCCCAACGGCTACGGCCACCCGGCCCAATGGGTGCTGGATCTCTTGAGGCGGACCGGGGCGGTGGTGGAGAGGACAGACGAGCTGGGTGATGTGACGGTGGACCTCGATCATGGCTGAGATGGAAATGCCCGTCCCGGGGTGGAAGACTCCATCCGTGTCTGTGTTCCTCGATCTCGGTGCCCGGCGCCTGCCGCTCGGGGACGTGACATACGTGATGGGTGTGATCAACGTCTCACCTGAGTCGCGAAACACCCACACCTTGGCCCGTTCGGTGGACGAGGCGCTCCTCATGGCTGATCGCTATCGGGGATGGGGGGCCAGCCTGATCGACGTCGGTGGCCAGTCGTCCCACTTCGAGGCGGCGACGCTCGACGCCATCGATGAGACCTCTCGAGTGGTTCCTGTGATCGAGGCTCTCGCCGCCGAGGGGCATCTCATCGCGATCGACACATGGAAGCCCGAGGTCGCCGATGCCGCCGTGCAAGCGGGTGCGGTCATCGTGAACGACACCGGTGGCCTGGCCGACCCGGACATGCGTGAGGTCGTCGCAACTCACGGGGTGGCGGCGGTCGCAGTCTACGTCGAGGGCGAGAATCCGCACACCGTGGGCGAGATCGAGATCAGGGCGGACAAGGCGAGCCACACTGCGGAAGAGTTCGCCCGGCTCCTGGAGGACCTGGCCGGCTCTGGGATCGACAACGTGATCCTCGATCCCGGGATCGCTCTCAACTACCGGGGCGACTACGAGGGCTACACCAGGATGCAGTTGGAGGTCATCGCCGGCTCGGACGCCCTGCGCCAACTGGGCAAGCCGCTGCTCATCCCGATTCCCCGAAAGCGCGACTTCCATCGCGTCGTCGCATACATGAGCCTCGCCCTCGAGCATCGGGCCGACATCATGCGTGTGCACGACGTTGCCGTCGCCTGTGACCTGGCCCGACTGTTCGGAAGGTCTCCCTGATCGGCTACCTGTCCCCGGCGGTGATTACCGTCAGCCGAGTGCCACTGGTCCTCATCACATCGCCTTCGAGTGCCGGTCCCGGCGAGAGACAGCAAATGCTCGACGCCGCCGCAGCTCACTTCGCGAAGTCGGGCCTCGGCCACGAGCAGATCGTGCGCATAGACGTCCCGGGTCGTGGTGCCGGTGAGGACGGTGACGGGGCGCTCAGGGGCGAGCTCGACCCGGTGATACCGATGCTGCAGTCGGGGTCACTGTTCGGAGAGCGACAGGGGCTGGAGCTGGTCGACGCCCAGAACCTCCAGGCCGCCGAGGGCGCATTGATCGGAGACCTGATACGCGGTTCCGACCTCAGCGCGGTCGAGATCGTGATGGTGGCGGCGGGCGCCATACCTCGAGTGTTGGGGTCGTTGGTCAAGGAGCTCGGTTCGACGGTCTCCATACAAAAGATGCGGGACCGTCAGGCGACCCAGTGGCTCGAGGCCGAGATTCGAGATCGTGGCCTGGTGTTGGAAAAGGGTGCAGGCAAAGCCCTCATCCAGCGTTTCGGCACGGACACCGCATCGATGGGCCAAGCCTTGGATCAATTGGAAGAGACTTCGGTGAAGATCACCAAGGAGCTGATCCTCGAGCGTTTCAAGAATCGACCCGACGAGCCAACCTTCTTGATCACTGATGCGATCTCCAAGGGCGACGTCGGCGAGGCGCTGCGAAGGCTCTCGGACTTCCTGGTTCACGGGCACCCGCTGGTGTTCCTCGCCTCGGTCGAGAGCGACCTGAAGAAGAGGGCTCTGGCGGCGGCGGCGCCGAGTGAGTCGGTCCTCAGGGAGTGGATGGGGGCGAAACCCGGAGATCGCGCCGCCTCACGCGTGTGGAGTCAGCGGGGGAGAGTGAGGGAATCCTCGCTGCGCCGGGCGCAGGAGGCGTTGGTCAGAGCGGATCGGGTCATCAAATCACAACCCGAAGAGGTGCATCGAGTGACATTGGAGCGGCTCACCGTCGCTCTGTGTCGTTGGTACGGCTGAGCTGCGAGTTGAGGCAGGCTCCGGCCGTCAGCCGGCGATCTTCTTGGCGAGACGGGACTTCTTGCGCGCCGCCGTCCGCTTGTGCAGGACGCCCTTGGACGCCGCCGTGTCGATCTTCGACTGAGCCTCTCGGAACAACTCGTCGGTGGGCTCGCCGGCGGCAACCGCCTGCTCGATCTTGCGAGTCGTCGTCTTGAGACTGCTGTTGACCGACTTGTTGCGGACCCGTCGAACCTCGTTTTGGCGGTTTCTCTTGATTTGTGACTTGATGTTGGCCATGTTCTATCTCGGGTTGAAAGACAATCGTGGTCGGAGGGTGGGGACGCTCCGCTTTTGGGTGCGTTCCGGGCGGCAGAGTAGCAGGGGGCTTTTCGAAGGTACAATGAGGGGTCTTCCCACTACCCGTGACTGATCAAACGCGCATACGCAATTTCTCGATAATCGCCCACATCGACCACGGGAAGTCGACCCTGGCCGATCGCCTGCTCGAGCGCACCGGGGCGGTCACTTCACGTGAGATGCGTGAGCAGGTCCTGGACACGATGGATCTCGAGCGTGAGCGGGGGATCACCATCAAGGCTCAAACGGTTCGGCTCACCCATCAGGCTCCCGATGGCGAGACGTACACCCTCAACCTCATCGACACACCCGGACATGTCGACTTCTCCTACGAGGTGTCGCGTTCATTGGCGGCGTGCGAGGGGGCCCTTCTCCTCGTCGATGCGGCCCAGGGGGTTCAAGCTCAGACGCTCGCCAATGCCTACATGGCCGTCGACGCCGGGCTGGAGATCGTCCCGGCAATCAACAAGATCGATCTCCCCGCCGCCGACCCTGACCGGGTAGCCGGCGAGATCACCAATGTCATCGGAGGCTCGGCCGACGACATACTTCGGATCTCCGCCAAGACCGGGGACGGGGTCGATGCCTTGCTCCAACGTCTGGTCGAAGTGGTGCCTGCCCCGAAAGGAGATCCCGATCGAGAGCTGAGGGCGCTCGTCTTCGACTCCTACTACGACGCGTATCGAGGAGTCGTCTGCTACCTCCGCATCATCGATGGGACTCTCCGCGCCGGTGATCGGCTCAGATTCATGGCCATCGGCGAGACACACGATGCGACCGAGATAGGCGTCCTCACCCCGGCGGCCAGGGAGGTGAGCTCGCTCGGGCCGGGGGAGGTCGGCTATCTGATCACCGGCGTCAAGGAGATCGATCGCATCAAGGTGGGTGATACCGTGACCAATGCGGGCCGACCCGCTGCGGAGGCCCTTCCCGGCTACTCGGAACCGAAGCCCATGGTGTTCTCAGGCCTCTTCCCCACGGACGGCGACGATTTCGAGCGTCTTCGTGAAGCCTTGGAGAAGCTGAAGCTGAGCGATGCCTCGCTCCTCTGGGAGCCGGAGACGAGCCGGGCTCTCGGATTCGGGTTCCGTGTGGGCTTCCTCGGGCTGCTCCACATGGAGATCGTCCGGGAGCGCCTCGAACGCGAGTACGACCTCGATCTGGTCGCCACGGCGCCTTCCGTCGCCTATCGCGTCGCCATGCCGGACGACTCCGAGATCGAGATCAAGTCCCCACAGGATCTCCCGGATCCGAGCGGGCGAAAGGGGATCTTCGAGCCATATGTCCGTGCGATGATCCTGGCTCCCTCCGAGTACGTCGGTCCGATCATGGAGCTCGTCACGTCGAAGCGGGGAGAGGTCGGGAACATGAGCTATCTCGGCCCGGAGCGTGTCGAGCTCGACTATCAGATCCCGCTGGGCGAGATCGTCTTCGATTTCTTCGACCTGCTCAAGTCACGGACCAAGGGTTATGCCTCGCTCGACTACGAGCCGGCGGGATATCGGGAGTCGGACCTGGTCAAGGTCGACATCCTCCTCAACGGCCAGCCGGTCGACGCCTTCTCGGCCATCGTCCATCGCGATCGCGCCGACGACTACGGGAAGATGATGACCGGTCGTCTTCGGGGCCTCATTCCACGGCAGATGTTCGACGTGCCGATCCAGGCAGCCATCGGGGGCAAGATCATCAGCAGGGAGACGGTGCGCGCCAAGCGCAAGGACGTGACGGCCAAGTGTTACGGCGGTGACGTGAGCCGGAAGAAGAAGCTCCTCCAGAAACAGAAAGAAGGCAAGAAGAGGATGAAGATGGTGGGCTCGGTGGAAGTCCCCCAGGAGGCCTTCGTGGCGGCCCTTCGCGTCGACGACGACGGATGAGAGACTTGATCGAGGAGGATCGGGTGACCCTCCCCGCGGCCTACATCCACATCCCGTTCTGCAGCGCGGTCTGCCCCTATTGCGACTTTGCCGTGGTCGCCGGCCGGGACGACATGGTGAAGCGCTATGTCGCGGCGGTCGTCGCAGAGATCCACATGTCACCGGACTGGGCTCCCCTCCACTCGGTCTACTTCGGAGGGGGCACGCCGAGTCACATCGACCCCTCGATGCTCGGGGAGATCTTGGAGGCTCTGGCCGATCGTCACGGCATCGCCGCAGACGCCGAGTTGAGTCTCGAGGCGAACCCCGAGGACTTCACCATCGACCAGGCCCGTCAAGTGCGCTCACTCGGGTTCAATCGGATCTCATTCGGGGCGCAGAGCTTCGACACCGAGATCCTGACCGCACTCGGCCGTCGCCACCTACCGGGTGACATCCAGCTCTCGGTCGCCAACGCTCGTGCCGCCGGGTTCGACAACCTCTCGCTCGACCTCATATATGGGACCCCGGGAGAGACCGATCTCTCCTGGGCCTCGACCGTGGCCGCCGCTCTGCAGATCGCTCCCGATCACTTGTCGTGCTACGCCCTGACGGTCGAGCGGGGGACGCCGCTTCACCGGAGTGTGAGCGGCGGGGCTCCCGCCCCCGACCCGGACACCCAGGCCGATCGATACGAGATGGCGGATCGGGCGATCGAAGCCTCCGGCCTCACGCGATACGAGGTCTCCAACTGGGCACGACCCGGCAAGTCCTGTCGCTACAACCTCACCGTGTGGGCCCAGGGGGAGTATGAGGCGTATGGGAACGGGGCACATCGATTTCGCGATTCCGTTCGCTCCCACAATGTCCGGAGGATCGACGCCTATGTCGACCGGGTGGAGTCGGGTGTCAGGCCGACGTCGGGGGACGAGGCGGTGGAGGGATGGGACCGCGAGTTGGACCGTCTCTTCGTCGGGCTGCGCACGACCCATGGTGTCGCCACCGGCCCCGGCACGACCGCCCTACTCGCTGCACCGGAAGGCGAGATGCTCCTGAGGGAGAATGTGATCGAGATCCGCGACGGCAGGATGATCGTCACTCGACCGCTCCTGACCGACGAGGTGCTGCGGGCGGTGCTCGGCCTCCCCGCACCGGCAGGAGCGTGGAACGTGATGGAGCCGAATAACGTGTAGGCAAGGAGCCGTGATGCTCGAAGATCGCCGACAAGAGATATTGAGAGCCCTCGTCGAAGAGCACATTCGAACCGGGGAGCCCGTGAGCTCGCGCGCCGTGCTGGAGAAGGCGCGTCTCAACGTCTCGGCTGCCACGGTGAGAAACGATCTCTCGGTCCTCGAGCAGGAAGGCTATTTGATCCAACCGCACACATCGGCGGGTCGAATCCCCACAGCCGTGGCGTACCGGTACTACGTGGATCACCTCGGGCCGGGCCGGGTCAAGTCGGATACACAGGCAAAGATCCACTCGGTGTTCGGAGAAGTGCACCTCGAGCTTTCGAAGCTGCTCAAGGCGACTTCAGAGCTGCTCTCGGAGGTGACCGATCTTCCCTCGGTCGTCGTCGCCCCGGGGTGGTCGGGTGACGTGGTCCGGTCGTTGCACAGTGTCCAGGTGACCGGTGACCAGATATTGCTGATAGTGGTCACCGAGGCGGGCAGGGTCGTGCAACAACGAGCCAGGGTGCGGGTCCCGATCACACCTCATGACTTGGAGGATGCTCGACGGCTGGTGAGTCAGGACGTCATCGGAATGGACCTGGGCGGGGACCTCACCTTCTCCGAGGATGAGATCGCCCAACTCGACGAGCCGGTCAGAGAAGCAGCGCTGACCATCAAGGACGGGCTCCACCTCGCTGCTTCGGCGGGGACAGAGATGTTCATCGGCGGCACCCAGCGCTTCACATCGGTTTGGGATGACTTGAGCGCGGTGCAACGAATCCTGGAGGTCCTCGAACGGGAGGCCGAGGTGGTGAAGCTCCTTGCCGGTGCCTCGAATACCTCGATTCAAATCGGCTCGGAGCTCCCGATGTCCGACCTGGATCTGGCGGTCGTCTCGAAGGGATATGAGATCGGGTCCGGCGGCGGCTCAGTGGGTGTGATCGGCCCGATGCGGATGAACTACAAGAGGGTCATCTCCGCCGTGGAGGAAGTGTCCCGTGAGCTCGAGGACCAAATCGGGTCCGAGCAAGACTGAGCATGGCCAAGGACTACTACAAGATCCTCGGTGTGGGTCGTGACGCCTCGACCGATGACATCAAGAAGGCCTTTCGACGTCTGGCGCGCCAGACACATCCCGACTCCAACCCGGAGGACCCATCGACGGCGGAGCGCTTTCGAGAGGCAGCCGAGGCATACGAGGTCCTCTCCGACCCCGAGCGCCGACGCCGGTACGACCGGGGTGACACGCTCGACCTCTCCGATCTGCTCTCGGGCTTCGGAGGATTCGACGATCTGCTTCGATCGGTTTTCGGCGATGGCTCAGTATTCGGTTCGGGCGGGGCGGCGCGAAGGGCGAGAGGCCGCGATGTGCTGGTTTCGGTCGAGGTCGACCTGGAGCGTGCTGCTTTCGGGACGGAGGCCGAGGTCGGGTTTCGGGCCAAGGTGACCTGCCCGGAGTGCGCCGGAACCGGGTCGGAGGGTGACGGTGGGCGCTCGACGTGCCCTGATTGCGGCGGATCCGGGTCGGTTCGGATGGCGCGTCGATCGCTGTTCGGGACGATGATGACCGTTGGCCCGTGTCCGACCTGTCAGGGTGAGGGTGTCATCGTCACCGAGCCATGCCGGCGTTGTGGCGGAGCCGGCGCCGTCGACGAGGACACGTCGATCAACGTCGAGGTGCCACCAGGTGTCTCCTCCGGCACCCGTCTTCGGCTATCCGGACGCGGAGAGTCCGGCGGGCGCAGCGGGCCACCCGGTGACCTCTATGTCGAGATCGTGGTGGCCCCACACGACGTCTTCGAGCGGAGTGAGTTCGACCTGATCTATCAGGCGACGCTGGGGATCGCCGAGGCCAGTCTCGGCACCAGGATCGACGTACCACTCCTGGAGGGCGGCGTGGCCGAGCTCGACATACCGCCGGGTACCCAGCCAGGCTCCGTCTTTCGCCTCGATGGGCGCGGGGTGACCAGGCTCGGCCGGCGTACGAGGGGCGACCTCCACGTGATCGTGTCGGTGCAAGTACCCGAACGACTCTCGCCCGAGGAAGCAGACCTTCTCAGGGAGTGGGCAGAGATGCGCGGCGAGCGGGTGGACCGCCCGGCGTCGGCCGGCTGAGTGGGCCATGTCCCCCACATCCTGATCGACCGGCCGTGGTCGGGTGATCGTCTCCAGGTCGTGCCTGAGCAAAGGGACCATCTCGAGAGGGTCCTGCGTATGACCGGCGGCGAGCCGATCGGTTACACCGATGGAATGGGTCTGCTCGGGTCGGGCACCTACCGGGAAGGTTGGGTGGATCGAGGGGAGGAATCCGACATTCCGCCTCCATCCGACCTGGTGGTGGTGGCGGCGCCACCGGCCTCGCGCGATCGGCTTAGGTTTATGGTCGAGAAGCTGGCCGAGATGGGCGTGTCCCGGCTTCGATTCCTCGACAGCGTCTACGGGCAGGGGCGGCTCCCGTCCGGTGACAAGATGAGGGCGTGGGCCGTTTCGGCGATGGAACAGTCGCGCGGCTCGTGGTTGATGCGGCTCGACGACGGGTTGACGAAGCTGGCGGACCTGGAGCGCCCGTTCGCCGTCTGCGATCCCTCGGGGGCCCGGGAGGTCCCAGATGTCCGCATCGTGGTGGTCGGCCCCGAAGGGGGATGGGCGCCGGACGAGATCCCCGGTGACGCTCTCCGGCTTGCATTGGGAGCCACCATTCTGCGAGTCGAGACGGCTGCAATCGTGGCGGCAGCAAGGATGGTCTGATGGCTGGAAAGATGTGTAAGGGACAATTAGCATGACCGCGGGCTCTAGGGAGGCCAATTCCTTGGTCGATAAGTTCAGCGTCACCTTGGGTGTGCGGTTGCGTGCTGCGCGCCGTCAACGCGGCTGGTCTTTGGGTGAGGTGGAAACGCACACCGAAGGCGAATTCAAGGCGTCCGTCGTGGGAGCGTACGAGCGTGGGGAGCGGGCACTCAGCGTGCAACGGCTGGTTCGCCTCGCTGAGGTGTATGCCGTTCCACCGTCCGATCTGCTGCCTCTCTTCTCGGCAGATCAGACCGCCTTGATAGACCTCGATGCCCTGGCCGAGGCGGACGACGACGATCTGGTCGAGCGTTATCTGGCTGCGATCCAGTTCCTCCGGCGCGAGGGCAGCCCGGACGAGGTCCGCGATTCGGACAAGGCGGTCATTGCGTCACTGCTCGGATCCTCGGTTGAGAGCGCCGCCAAGGAGAATTCTTAGTCCTTAGCCGTTCGGCCCCCTAGAATGTGATGGACGTCACAGACAGGGCGTCTTTCTTGCTATCCGCTGATCACACCGAATCGCGTTTACGCGTCCCCAGTCATCATCTGATGTTGGATCTGCTTGGGGAGGCGGACCGTCACCTTCGACAGGTCGAATCACACTTCCCGGAGGTGCGTTTCGTCGCGCGCGGGGACGAGATCGCGATCAGTGGCGCCGATGCCGAGGTGGAGCGGGCTCGCACCGTCCTCGAAGAGCTCCTCATCCTGGTGCAAGAGGGCCAATCGCTCGATGCCTCACGGGTCACGGAGATCGTGAAGATGGTGATCGACGACGTCCCCAGCCCGTCGGGGATCCTCTCCGATGGGATCCCGGTCGGTCGTGGTCGCATGATCCGCCCCAAGACCCATGGCCAGCACCGGTACATGGAGGCGATTCGGGAGAACACACTCACATTCGGGATCGGCCCGGCCGGCACCGGCAAGACCTATTTGGCCATGGCTGCGGCCGTGGACAGCCTGGTCAGCGGGACCGTGCGCCGGATCATCCTGACCAGGCCGGCGGTGGAGGCCGGTGAGCGCCTCGGGTTCCTGCCCGGTGATCTTGCGGCGAAAGTCGATCCCTACCTGCGACCGCTCTATGACGCGCTCTGGGACATGTTGGGGCCTGAGGAGACCGCCTCGCTGGTCGAGCGGGGAACTATCGAGATAGCTCCGCTCGCTTACATGCGTGGAAGGACACTCAACGATGCCTGCGTCATCCTCGACGAAGCCCAAAACGCGACGCCGGAGCAAATGAAGATGTTTCTGACCCGTCTCGGCTTCAATTCGAAGATGATCATCACCGGGGACATGACGCAGACCGACTTGCCGGACAACCGCAGCTCCGGGCTCAGCGTCGTTCGCCAGATCCTCAGCGACATACCCGGCGTGTCGTTCATCGAGCTGAGTGCCCGTGACGTGGTCCGTCACCGCATCGTCGCCTCGATCGTCGAGGCCTATGCCCGGTTCGAGAACAAGGCGACATGATGCCGAGGCCGACCGTCATTCGGGTCGCCACCTTCCTTGCCACCGTCGTCGCCGCCTGGGGCGTCCTGTCGTTGGGTGCCGGGAAGGGGGAGGCGAGCGACCTCCACGTGGGGGACCTGGCGACACGCGACTACACGGCGCAGACGTCGGCCGAGGTCATCGACACAGTCGCCACCGCCAACGACCGACAGGCGAAGCGGGACGAAGTCGACCCGATCCTCGAGACCGACGTCGACGTGCAGACCTCGGTCGAGGAGCAAGTCAACGAGCTGTTCTCGATCATCGACGAGGCGGTGGCCGCCCCGGCGAGTGAGACGACCCCGACTACCACGATCCCGCCCACCACGACCACGACGCAGCCCACTCCCGACAGCTCGACCACCACCACCGAGTCGCCTCCAGCCGAGATGGCCCATATCGCGGGGGTGGTCTTTCTCGATGTCGACGGCGTATCCGGATATCAGGCCGAGTCGCAGAGCGCGTACGTCGACGCCGGTCGTCCTGGCATCTCGGTGATCGTGTCGTCCAACGGGCAGCAATTCGAGACAGAGTCCGGAGTCGATGGGACCTGGGCCATAGACGTCCCGGCGGGTGACATCGTCGTGACCGTCCTGGCCGACGATCCCGACGTCCCAACGTCTTTCCGAATCTCCGGTGAGAACGGCCAACAGCAGATCGACTGCCGCGCCGGGGAGGACTGTGCGACCGAGCCGGTGGGCTTTGCCCCCGCCTCTACCCCGATAGATCAGGTCGTTGCCGAGATAACCACGGCTCAGCCGGTTACCGGAGAGACCGTGCAGATCCTGGCCATGGCGGCGATAGAAGACATCACCAGGGACGCCATAGGCCTGCCCAGCCATCTCGATGCGATTCAGACCGCAACCCTGCTCCAGATCAGGAGCGAGTTCGGGTCTGGTGTCACCTCGGACAACCTGCTCTCGATCAAGGCACAGGTGCGGACGATCACGCCATTGGTCTTCTACGAGGGTGAGGGTCAGGACACGGCCGCCGGCCAGGCCGCCGGTGACGTGGTTGCGACCTACTTGTTGCCTAACCGGGTGGTCGACCAGAGCGCCACCGAGGAGGCCAAGGCGGCCGCCGAGGCCGAGGTCAAGGATGTGACCGTCGACTTCACCCAGGGCGAGACGATCGTGTCTGCCGGGGAGCGGCTCGATCAGCTCGACATCGATGCGATCGGTGCGACCAGCGGAAGCATCGCCGACACCCAGCAGGGAGCGCTGCTGCTCGTTCTCGCCGTGCTCGTCGGGATCATCGGCCTCTACCTCTCCCGATTCCGGCCCGAGTTCTGGGCGCGGCCACGAATGGTGGCCCTGCTCGGCATTCTGATCGTGCTCGCCGCCGGCGCGGTGCGGGCGACCGTGATCTTCCAGAGCGACACCAGCTGGTACATCCTTCCCGCCGTGGCCTTTGGCTTCATGACCGCTGTTCTGTTCGATTCGCGAATCGCGGTGTTGATGGCACTTTGCATCGGTGTCCTGTCCGCCGTCGGCGCAGGTGATGCCGGGATAGCCGTGTACGGGACCCTGGCCACGATGGCACCCATTCCGTTCGTGAGCTCGGTGAGCAGCCGTGGTGCCTTCCGCACTGCGGTGGTCTTCTCGTCCTTGGCCGCTGCCGTGATCGCAGCGTCCACTTCGTGGTTCTTCCACTCCACCCCGAGTGACATACCAGTCGACGTGTTTGGCTTTCCCGTCTCGGTGCCCCTGGTGGTCATCGGCACCTCGATGGTCTGGGCGTTTGGCATCTCCGCCATCGCCTCACTGGTGGGCCTCGCCGCCCTCCAGTTCTTCGAGTCGGCATTCGACATCACCACCAGTCTCAGCCTCCTCGATCTCACCGACCGGAATCACGAGGCTCTCCAACTCCTCCAGGAGAAGGCTTTCGGCAGCTTCAACCACTCGTTGATGGTGGGAACTCTCGCCCATGCTGCCGCTCGCGCCATCGGGGCCAATGCCCTCCTCGCACGGGCCATGGCCTACTACCACGACCTGGGGAAGACGGAGAACCCCACGATGTTCATCGAGAACCAGTTCGGGATCCAGAACCCTCACGACTTCATGACTCCCCGGGAATCGGCTCAGGTCATCCGGTCGCACGTGAGCGACGGGATCACCCTGGCCAAGAAGTTCAAGATCCCCTCCGATGTCGCCACCGGCATCGTCAGCCATCACGGTGACGGGATCATGCGCTACTTCTACGAGAAGGCGAGATCCGAGGAGGGCGAGTCGGTGAATCCCGACGACTTCCGTCACATCGGGCACAAGCCACGGACTGCGGAGTCGGCGATCGTCATGCTCGCAGACTCTCTCGAGGCCGCATGTCGGGCGGTGTTCCAAACGGAGGAGCCGACACCCGAGGCCATCGAGAAGGTCGTCAACCGGGTCGTTGACGAGAAGATGAACGATGGCCAGCTCTCCGAGTCACCACTGACCCTGGCCGAGGTGAGCCAGATCCGCTCGGCGTTCCTCGACTCGCTCGTCGGTCATTACCATCAACGCATCGCCTACCCGAACTTTCCCGGATCCTGATGGACGATCCCTCCAGTCGAAAACCCGGCGGCCAGTGAGCGTCTTCCTGGCCGACGAGCAGGGTGAACCGGTCGACTTGGAACAGCTGCAAACGCTGGCCGAGTTGGTTCTCGCCGAGGAGAAGTATCCCAATCTGACAGAGGTCACTTTGCTGCTGGTCGACGAGACCGAGATGGCGGCGTACAACTCCCGATTCTTGGATCGGACCGGTCCCACCGACGTGCTCGCCTTTCCGGTCGAGGAGCTCGTCCCGGGAATCGTGCCCGATTTCGATCCGCAAGGCCCACCACTGCTGGTCGGGGATGTGATCGTCGCCCCGGCCTACGTGCGGGCGCAGGCGGAGAGGTTCGAGGTCGGATTCGACGACGAGATGGCTCTCATGGTGACTCATGGCATCCTGCATCTCCTCGGTTACGACCACCAGACGGACGACGAGGCCGAGACCATGGAGAGACGCGAGACCGAGCTGTTGGCGCTGGTGGGGAGACGACGGAGATGACCGCGGTGGTGTGGGTGGTTGCGGTGATCGCCCTCCTGGCGGCTGGTTGGATCCGCGCCGCCGGCTCGGCGATCTCACGAGTGCCGAGGGCGGATGCCCATCGTGATGCATCGGAGGGTGTCCGGGGGGCCCAATTGGTAGCCGACCTCTTGGACGAGAGAGACGTCATAACCCCCTCGGTAGCCGCTGTCGGATCTGCGCTCCTGGTGATCGCCGCCGCACTCGGAACCGCCGTGATCGCCGAAGGTGTCGATCTCTCCTCCGCCGTGCTCTACGCGGTGCTGGTGTTCGCAGTGGTGTTCGTGGTCGGCGACCTGGCTCCCCGTCAGCTGGGCCGACGACGTCCTCGTCCCATCGCCTATCGCTCCGGTCGGCTGTTGTCGGCGGCGGTTCGGGTCGGGGGATGGGCGAGCGACCTGGTCGCCGAGAGCAATGGTGACGCAGACGGCGACGAGGAGCCGATCCCGGAGGAAGTCGAGCACGAGCGGGAGATGATCCACTCGGTCCTCGAATTCGGGGACACGATGGTGCGGGAGGTCATGACCCCCCGGCCCGACATGGTGACGGTCCCGGTAGCGGCCACCCTCAGCGAGGTGGTTGCCATCACCACCGAAGAGGGCTTTTCCCGGATACCGGTGGTCAGTGACGGTGACGTGGTGGGCATGGTCATCGTGAAGGATCTCCTCCCCATGCTCAGCGATGGGAACCACACGCTGAGCGTCGCTCAGGTGATGCGACCCGTCGAGTTCGTCCCCGAGACCAAGCTGGCGTCGATCCTGCTGGGCGAGATGCAGGCAGGGCACGTCCATCAGATGGTGGTCGTCGACGAGTACGGCGATGTGGCTGGGTTGGTCACCATCGAGGACCTGCTCGAGGAGCTGGTGGGTGAGATCGCCGACGAGACCGACGACGATGAGACCTTCCTCACCGTCAGGCGCGACGGCGGATGGGACGTCGACGCCAGGTTGGCGGTCTCCGAGCTGGAGGATGTGACCGGTATCGAGTTACCGGACGAGGAGTGGGACACCGTCGGTGGCCTGGTCCTGGGCATCGCCGAGCGCGTCCCGGACGAAGGTGAGCAATTCAGCGTCGGCCCGCTCAGCCTGACCGTCACCAGGATGCAGGGGAGACGTGTGGCCGAGGTCACCGTGAGCCTGGTAGACGCCGGGTCGGCAGAAACTGGATGAGATCGGGATTCGTGCCGGTGGTGGGACGGCCCAATGTCGGCAAGTCCACGCTGGTCAATCAGATGGTGGGCTCCAAGGTGAGCATCGTCTCGACCCGCCCCCAGACGACACGCAACGCCATCAGGGGTGTGGTGACCGGCCCGGACGACGGTGAGCCCGACTACCAGATCGTCCTCATCGACACTCCCGGTCTCCACCGGCCGAGAAACGAGCTGGGGAACCGTCTCAACTCACTCGTATACGGCACGCTGAGCGAGGCCGACGTCGTCCTCTTCGTGATCGACGCCACGGCCCCCATCGGTCCCGGAGATCGTCTGGTGGCCGAGCGTCTCCAGACGGCTCGGGCAGATGTGGTGGTGGCGGTGAACAAAGCCGACGCCGCAACCAAGACGGAGATGGTCGATCAGCTGGCCAGGGCGGGGGATTGGGACTTCAGCTCGTACTTCCCCGTCTCGGCGAGGGACGGCTCAGGTGTTGCTGAGCTCGTGAGTGAAATGGTCGGGCACCTGCCGGAGGGGCCCCGCTACTACCCGTCGGGCATGACCTCCGACCAACCCGAGAGCCATCTCGCCGCCGAGTTGATCCGGGAGAAGTTCCTCGACCGTCTCCGGGAGGAGCTGCCCCATTCGCTGGTCGTGGTGGTCGAGGACATGGAACAACGCGAGGACGGTCTCATCGACATCTCCGCCGACGTCATCGTGGAGCGTGACAGTCAGAAGGGGATAGTCATCGGGAAGGGCGGGTCGTTGCTGGGCACCGCCGGCACCGAGGCACGTCACGACCTCGAGGCACTCTTCGGTGAGCGGGTCAACCTCCAGCTCCACGTCAAGGTGGAGCCCGACTGGCAACGACGACCGCAACTTCTCGACCGGCTCGGCTTCGAAGGAGCCTGAGCCTCCTCAGATCAAGGTGCCGAGTCTCTCCGCCAGATCGGTGTCCTTGCCGGTCAGACCGCCTTCCGAATGGGTGGTCAAGGCGATCCTCACCTCGTTCCACCGGATGTCGATATCGGGGTGATGATTGGCTTTCTCGGCCATGAGGGCGACACGGGTCACGAAACCCATCGAACCGGTGAAGTCCGCGAACTCGAAGATACGGACGAGCTCGTCGCCTTCCCTCGACCATCCGGGGTGGTCGGTGAGGAACGTCTCGACGGCCTCGTCGGTGAGCAGTTCCATGAGCCAAGTCTACGACCGGCTCGTCGGCGCCAGCGAGGCTGCCCGTGAAGACTGACCTTCCACGATCACCGGTCCTACCCTGTTTGCCTCATGGCCATCCGACACGATCAGGGGATCGTGCTCCGCTCCTACCCGTTCGGGGATGCCGATCGGGTCGTGGTCCTGCTCAGCCCCAACAATGGGAAGATCCGGACCGTTGCCAAGGGGATCCGCAAGACCAAGAGCCGTTTTGGCGGGAGGTTGGAGCCGTTCACCCATGTCGACCTCGTCCTCTATGAGGGGCGCAACCTCGACACCATCACCCAGGTGGCGGTGATCG
>JBAULI010000113.1:0-12172 GCA_049578105.1 Acidimicrobiia bacterium
GCGTAGAACAGCCTGGAGTGTTCGCCGGCCTGTCAAGCCGGAGGTCGCGGGTTCAAATCCCGTCGCTCCCGCAGCCCGAATCCGCCAGGATTCGGGTCGAGGTCAGGTAGCTCAGTCGGTAGAGCGCCGGTCTGAAAAACCGGAGGTCGACGGATCGACGCCGTCCCTGACCACCATCGAAACTGCACCTGCCAGGGGCACCTCCATTGGTATCTCGCTCCGTCGTGGGAGCAGTGAAAGACGTCATTCACCGTCTTGCGGCACCTCGTCGACAAGGGTGTCCGGATCGGGAAGGCTGGGGTGGTCGCTTGGGTAGAGCCCGGCGACGAAGGCGTAGGTGGTGTCCCCGGCGCGTGGGATGGAGCTGAACCGGTGGACCAGCTCGAACACGCTCTCCCAGAACTCGGCGGCTCGTTGGTGAGGGATGCGGGCGTGGCGGAGCACCGCTCGGAGATCGTCGGCCTGGTGGGCGGGGACCGACTCGCCGGCCGCTTCGACCAGGAGGTTGGTGATACTGCCCAGCTGCTCAGGTCGGATCTCACCCACGTAGAAAACGCGTGCGGTGCGCCCGTAGAAGCGCTCGTCGATGGCCCGGACCTTGCGAGTGCGGACAACCTTGAACAGCCCGGCCTTGGTGAGGACACCGACGTGATATGCGACTGTGCTGGGGGGCCGGTCGACGGCGGTGGCGAGCTCGTTTACGGTGGCGGCCCGCTCCAAGACGAGTTCCAACAGCGTCCCCCGTAGCGGGTTGAACATCGCTTTGAGCTCCCCCGGTGCGGTCACTATCCGGACATCGTCGAGCTGGTAATCGGGAAGCGAAGGATTGCTCGACATTTGTGGATCATAACGGGTATCGTCAATGATCGAGAGTTCTGGATCATTGAATGGAGTAGTGGATGGCTGAGGTTTTGCTCTTTCACCATGTGCAGGGGCTGACTCCGGGGGTGGAGTCGTTCGCCGAGCAGCTTCGGGCCTCAGGGCACACGGTGCACGTCCCGGACCTGTTCGACGGACGGACCTTCGCCAGCATCGATGAAGGCGCCGCCTTCGCCGACGAGGTCGGTTTCGGAACTCTGATCGATCGTGGGGTCAGGTTGGCGGATGACCTGCCTGCCGCGCTGGTCTATGCCGGGTTCTCGATGGGGGTATTGCCTGCCCAGAAGCTGGCGCAGACACGCCCCGGCGTCCGGGGGGCACTTTTCTTCGAGTCGTGCGTGCCGCCCTCCGAGTTCGGGGATGGCTGGCCCAGGGGTGTCCCGGTTCAGATCCACGGCATGGACGCCGACCCCTTCTTTGCCGGGGAGGGAGACATCGACGCCGCCCGCGCACTGGTGGAAGAGGCCGGAAAGTCGGCGCGGGCCGAGTTGTTCGTCTACCGAGGCGACGTCCACATCTTCGCCGACAGCTCACTGCCCTCTTTCGATGCCGAGGCAACGGCGACGCTGACCGAACGGGTACTCGACTTCCTCGGCGAGGTGACATGACCAACGTTCCGCCACCCGAGACCACTGGATCGATGACGACGTCGCAATACACGATCAAACCGCTCGACGAGTCGACCTGGGACGCCTTCGCGGCACTGGTGGAAGCCAACGGCGGGATCTTCGGCGGGTGCTGGTGCATGGGCTTCCACCCAGAGGATGACAGCCACGCCGACGCCGCAGAGCCCAAACGCGAACGCAAGCACGACCGAGTGCGAGCCGGGACCGCCCACGCCGCGCTGGTCTTCGATGGTGACGACTGTGTCGGGTGGTGTCAGTTCGGAGCTCCTGCCGAGGTGCCTCGCATCAAGAGCCGGAAGGAATACGAAAAGGAGCTCGTCGTGCTCCCGGATTGGCGGATCGCGTGCTGCTACGTCGGCAAGGGCCATCGTCGCCGGGGTGTGGCGACAGCTGCGCTCACCGGCGCATTGGAGTTGATCGCCGGCCTGGGTGGAGGGCGCGTCGAAGGCTACCCCGAGCCTGCCGACGCGGTGCCGGCCGGATTCTTGTTCAACGGGGCCCTCTCCACCTACGACAGGGCCGGATTCACCAGGGACCGCAAGATCGGCAAATATCGCTGGGTCGTGGTCAAAGACGTGAAACCGTCTGGAGGCCGCTGAGCATCTGTCGCCCAATGCTGCACGACGACCGCAATGGGTGAGATCGACTGCAAACAGCCTCAACCCGATGGCAGTGGATTGCCGGCCGACGCCCTCTTCCCAATCTCGGCGGCCAGCGGCATGAGGACGGCCGCCATGAGGACAGCCCCCACCATCACGATGACAAGCACTTCGGCATCGCCGGCGAAGCTGGTCGTCGCTATGAGCAGGGCGGCCGACACGTTGCGCTGAGTCGTCCCGAAGGCGGTGACCCAGCGCTGTCCGATGTCGGTGCCTCCCATCAGGTATCCGGCGGCCAGGCAGACGGCCATCAAGAGGACGACGGCGATGAACGCTCCGGTGCCAAAGGCATCGATCAGTTGGGGAAGGCCGAGAACGAGACCGAGAACGAGGGCGATGGCCAATGTCACGGTGGAGATCTGGTTGAGATGCGGAGCGAGCTTCTTCGCCTCGTCGTAGCGGGCTCGCACCAGCAGTGCGATGGAAAGGGGGAGCAGCATCCCGAACACCAAAGGCCGGGCAATGTCCCATGCAGACACCTCGATGCCCTCAACCAAGGGCACCAGCACCAGAGGGATGTATGCGATGGTGACCACCATGAGAAGCACCATGAGCCCGACCGCGTATGCGACGTCTCCTTTGGCGAACTGGGCCAACTTGGGCAGAAACGGAGCACCGGCAGCAGTTCCGAGCAACAGGAGCCCAAGCTTGAGTGAGTCGTCCAGACCCAACAGCCCGGCCACTCCCCATGCGGCCGCCGGTGCGATTACGAAATTCGCTATCAGCCCCATGACCACCAGGCGCACGTTCGTCAGCGGCCGAGTGATCTGGTTCACGGTGAGCGAGAGGCCTAGTGCAACCATCGAGGACAGGACGAAGGTGAGGATGGCGACATTTGCAACCTCGATGAGGACGTCCGACATCCGGGCGAAGCTACCAGTGACGGGGACGAGCTTCGTCACGAATGAATGATCGCCAATGCGTCGTCCTATTGTCCCCTCGAATTGCGATATTCCCCCTTTGCAGAGGAGACATCATGACCACTATCTCCGACCGACCCAACACGGCCCTGGTCGTGATCGACGTCCAGAACGGCGTGGTGGAGTCGGCATACGACCGGGACGCGGTCGTCGCCAACATCGGCAGACTCGTAGACAAAGCCCGCCAGGCGGGAGCCCCGATCGTATGGGTCCAGCATTCCGACGAGGGGTTGAAGAAGGGAAGCGAAGCCTGGGAATACGTTCCCGAGCTGCAACGGATGGACTCGGAGCCATTGGTGCACAAGTCCTACGCCGATTCGTTCGAGGACACCGATCTCGAGGAGGTCCTGGCCGAGGGTGGCATTGGAAGTCTCATCGTCGCGGGGGCACAGACGGACGAGTGCATCCGCTCGACGATCCACGGGGCATTCGTTCGTGGATACGACGTCACTCTCGTCGGAGATGCCCACACAACGGAAGACTTCAGTCAGTGGGGGGCTCCAACCCCCGACAAGGTGATCGCCCACACCAACCTCTATTGGGAAGACCACGAAGCGCCGGGGCGAACAGCCGGTGTCAGGGAGACCAAGGATGTGACGTTCGGGACCTGAGCCGGGTTTTAGCCCGCCCCAGGCGCGTGAGCCGGTGACTGAGGTCATAATGCGAGCGTGGAGCCATCACCACCGAGCCAAGAAGCCGACGATCGGCGCGACGGGCGGCTCGTGGCCGGGGTCATTCTCGTGGTCGTCGGCATCGGCCTGTTCGCCGCCCGGTTCGTGGAAGGCCTCGACTCGGCAATCTGGCTCATTTCTCTCGGCGTGCTCTTCACGGCCGGATACTTCTACCGGCACTCATACGGGCTGCTGATTCCGGGAGGAATCCTGTTCGGGATCGGATTGGGCCAGGTGGGCGACCAGGTCTTCGACGGCTTCGACGGGTCAGGCTCGATCGGGCTGGGTGTCGGCTTCGTCCTCATCTACCTGATCGATCGTCTCTACCGGGGGAGCATCGCGCCGTGGTGGCCGCTGATCCCCGGTGGGATCTTGCTCATCACCGGGCTGGCAAACGCCGGTGAGCCGTTTTCCCGCATCATGGACTACGCCTGGCCGGCGATCCTCATCATCATCGGCATCGTGATCCTGTTGGGCGTCAATCGGGCCCGCGACCGGTCCTGATCGGTCCCGGAGAGTCCAGCCCTTTGGCCCTATCGAGGGTCTGCCAGCTCGCGAAGAATCAATCCCATCGACGACCTGATGCGGATGTGACCGAAAGGGTTCATCGAGGAGGCGTGGCGTGATCGCACCAACTGCTAGGCCGATGGAGAGCACGGTCCATCACCCCAATTCGCCCCATGAGATCGCGACTCGCCTGCCTCGCGTCGAGAGCAGGTCCGTTTGGGGCATGCTCTGGGCACGCATCGCCCTCGCACTCCTCTTCCAGAGTCTTCTGGCGGTCGGGTTCCTCGTCGCCGGAGACGCAACCCCGTGGCGTGCCGCAGCCGACTGGTGGCTCGCCTCCTTCGCCCTCGCCGAGCTCGTCAACCTCTTACTGCTCAGGAGAGTCGCCTCTGCCGAGGGAATCCGGCTCCGTGATCTGTACAACCGAGGCGGCACCCGGCGGCGGCAAGACCTGAAGTGGACCGGGCTTGCGGTGCTCGTCGCAGCGCCGCTCGTACTCATTCCCAGCGTCCTGCTGGCGGGAGCCCTCTGGGGAGACGCTCAGTCATCTCAGGAGTTGATCTTCCGGTCGATTCCGGTGGGAGCGGCGTGGGCCACCCTGGCCGTTTTCCCTGTGATCCACGCCCTCACCGAGCTACCCACCTACTTCGGGTACGTCATGCCCAGGATGGAGGCGCTGACGGGCAAGAGGCTCATGCCGATGCTGGCCACGGCCTCGATCCTGTCGCTTCAGCACGTCTTCCTGCCGTTGCTCTTCGATTGGCGATACATCGTGTGGAGAGCACTCATGTTCCTGCCGTTGGCGCTCTGGTTCGCCTGGATCATCCGACGACGGCCAACCGCTCTCCCTTACCTGGCCGTTGCCCATGGCCTATTGGACATCTCACTGCCCATCTACGTTCTGGTCGCCTCGATCACGTAGGGCCACGTCGGACTAGTCAACACGCGTATCGAGCGAATGATCCGCAAGTTTTGCCCGTCCGGTGCCGATGGGTGGGGGAGGCGGTGGGAATCATGGGGACTGGCAACAACCAGAGGGGACCGCGCTGCATCGTTTGTGAGCGATCGGCGGGCTTCTTGACACCGATTGGCCTGATGTGCGGCCATCACGCGCTCGAGTACGCCGCACACACCGCTCCCGATGCCGATTGGCTTCCGATCAGGATCCAGACCGGGCCCGATCATGACCCCCACTGGCACAGTCGTACGGAAACCGCGACCAACGAGGACGGCTGATCCGGCGGGACTCTGCCCGATGACCCGATCCGTCCATATCCAGTTCGATTCCGCATAGTCTGCAGTCCGCCCCGACCCAAGAGCTGGACATGACCGACAGGACCGAGCAGAGCCAATATCCCGAGCCTCGGTCGACCCGTGCCCGATCGGTTGCCGCCGTCCTTCTCGTCTTGTTGAGCGCGATCAGCCTCGTGGCTGCGAGCGTGGGGATCTGGGCTCACTACGTGGCACTCGACACGGATTCCTTCATGTCGGTGATCGACCCCGTGCTGGGCAGCGACGACTTCCTCGACCCTCTCAGCAACCGGCTGTCCACCGACGTCATCGATGCCTTGGACTTGGAGACGCGCCTGGAGCGTCGCTTGGGGGAGCTGGACCAGTTCATCACCGAGGGTCTGGCCGAGGCGCTGGACCCTCGCCCGATCGTCATCTCCCTGATACGCCGACTCGACCCGCCGAGATTCGCCGACCTCGCCGGCCCTATCGCGGCGGCGGCCAATCAGAAGATCACGCAGGGAGTCGACACCCTCGTGCACGACCAAGCCTTCCAAACCGTTGTCAACGACACGATTCGAAAGGGTCATTCCGCCTTCGTGGCCCTGGCGACCGATGACGTCGAGTCTCTGAACAACCTCTATGTCGAGAATGGGGTGGTCCGGCTCAACATGCTGCCCCCCATCCGCAATGCTCTCGTCTACCTGGTCGAACAGGGATTGCTCGACGGAGAAGAGCTGACCCTTCCCGACCTGTCCGACAACCCCATCGCGTCGATCGCAATCCGCCGCTTTGCCGACTCGCTGGACGTCGAGCTGCCGCAGGATTTTGGGCAAATCACGATCCTCAGCGCCGGCGCCTATAACACTCTTCGTGCCGCGGCGGACAGCTTCGACAAGCTCGTTTGGGGCTTGGTCGCCACGTGGGCAGTCGTCGTCGCCGGAGCCCTGGTGCTCTCCACTCGCCGGCGGCGAACCCTGATCCAGATCGCGATCGCGAGCGTGACCGGGTTGGTGGTGGCCGGTGTCATCGTCAGAGCCACCGTCGGGTCTCTCCGCAATGCGTTGATCGACCCCAACTCCCAGACGATGTTCGGTGCCATCACGACCGCCGTCGACTCCAGCCTCAGACGCACTTGGCTGATCGTCGGTGTGGTCGCCCTCGTCGTGGGTGTAACCGCATACCTGCTGGGTCGCCCCGGATGGGTGGCGTCCTCCATCGAGACCGGCCGCGAGCTTCTCGATCCAGATCGACCACCTCATGCATTCGAAGCCTTCGTGGGCCGCCATCTCGATGGGCTCAGCGTTCTCGCCATCATCATCGCCTTGCTGCTGCTCACGATCCTCGGCCTCGGAGTGGTGTCGGTGGTGGTCGTGTTCGCCCTTCTCGGGTTGTTCATCTGGTTCGGGCAGAACGCTCGACGACGGATCGGCGTCGAAAAGCCGGCCGACCTCTGATCCAGAACGGAATAGATCGGCACGGGAGTTGTTGGAGATACGGTCACGATATATCGTGACCGTATCTCAAGTCTTGGAAAGGAGACGCAAGTGTCATACGCAGCACCACCGCCCTGGTTCATCCGTCGTCGAATGATGGCAATGGGTGGGCACCGTGGATGGCGTGGCTGGTCATCCGGCCCAGGGGGCGAGTTCCCCATGGGGCCTGGCCCCTTCTTCGGAGGGCGGGCCAAGGTGGGACGTGGCGATGTTCGCCTCGCCATCCTCCACCTCCTCACCGAGGAGCCGATGCACGGGTACCAGATCATGCAGGAGATCAAGGAACGCAGCAACGGGATCTGGCAGCCCAGCCCCGGCGCCATCTACCCGACCCTCCAACAATTGGAGGACGAGGGTCTGGTACGGGCCGAAGAAGACGAAGGCAAGAAGGTCTATCGCCTCACCGATGAGGGAATGGCGGCAGCCGGTGAAGCCGAAGGGACCGCCCCCTGGGAGCGCTTCGAGTCGCATGCGCACGACGATCTCGTCGACCTGCGCGACGTTGCCTTCCAGGTCGGGGCCGCAGTCATGCAGGTGGCGAGGGCCGGGTCGAAGGACCAGGTCGGCAAGGCGAAGGAAATCCTCGAGGAGGCCAAGAGCAAGATCTACCAGCTCCTGGCCGACGACAAGGGCTAGGAGAGCGGGGGCGGCAGGTATGACCCCGTCGCCCCTTCGCTCTCTTCGATCGAAGCGGGCCCGGAGCTCGGGGGAATCCACGAGACGAGCCGCCCGACCACGTCGAATCCCACACCGGGGTAGAAGCGACTTGCCGGATCACGGGTCACCTCCGTGCAGACGCGGGCGAGTCTCATCCCCGACACCCTCATCTGACGGAGGCCATGGTGGATCAGAGCTCGCCCGATCCCTCGGCCCTGGAACTCGGGATGTGTCCCAAACGGCTCGATCTGGGCAATCCCCGAGTCGTCGGCCCACCAGACCATGAACGAGGCAATGGTGCCGTCCGGGGCCACCGCTACGAGATCGTGTTCCGGAACGTAGACGGGTGACCGCATGAACCGCAGGTACCGCTCGAGATGCTCCTCGTCGGTCATCGTCGAACGGAAAGCCAGATGCGAGGCCGTGCGTCTGGCATTCGCCTCGCTTTCCCCCGATACCGGGCGAAGAGCCCAACCCGGGGGCAACACCGGTTTCGGCACTTCTCCCTGGTCGAGATCCCACTCGAATTGGAACATCTCCGAGCCCGAGTGATATCCGGCACCGAGCAGGTAACGAATCAGTCCCGCATCCACCGATGACACCCCGGCCACGACACCCGTCCCACCAACCTGGGCCTGTGCCCACTCGATCAGGTCCTCGATCGGCGCCCCCGGCGTGGCAAAGACGTTGATCTCATCCTCGCCGAGAACCAACGTCGCCGCCTCTTCCCAAATCCAATAGCTGACCTGGTCGGCGATACGCGGGTCTTCGTGATAGACCCACCAGGCGAGGTCCCCGGGATGGATCACGTAACGGGGGTCGGCGGCGAGTGCCTCGGCGATGATCGCCTGCATCCTGGGCAGATCAGCTACCCGGTCGACTTGGAGCGGGTCGGGCGTCACCTCAATCCCCCTCGATCCAATCCTCGAGTGGAATGCCCAGGCCATCGGCGATCCGGTTGGCGTAGGCGTAGTAGGAGACCACCTCGACGATGTGGAGGATGTCCACGTCCCCGAACCCGAGGTCACGAAGACCCCCGACGTCCGCCTCGCCCATCGCGGCCGGAGTCCTGGTCAGCTTCACCGCGAAATCGAGCATCCCCAACCGCTTTTCGGAGAGACCGGCACCGACGTAATCGTCCTCGATCCGCTGTACCAGGTTGTCATCACGCAACAGCCGACGCAGACCGCGTCGGTGATGAGTCACTCAGTAATGGCAGCCGTTCACCTGGGAGACGACCAACGCGATCATCTCCCGCTCCACCTTTCGCAAGGTGGACGTGCCGCGCATTGCCTGTTTATAGAGAACACGATGTGCCTCCAGGCTGCCTGCATCGAGGGAGTGGATTCGCATGATCCAGTCGACTCGCCCCCACTTGGGGTCGATGACTGCGTCCTTCAACTCCGCTAGCTCATCGTCCCAGTCATCTTCGTGGATGGTCTCGATCCAAGGCATCGGGAGAACTTAGACATCTGCCGTGTCGAGTGTTGCGTGGCCAGTGGAGGGTGAGGAGGAGAAGGGGTCCGCTGGGAAAGCGAACGGTCTCCACTGGCCGACGCAAGCTTGGGAGGAAGGAAGGATCACACCCTTGTGCATTCCTTCACAAGTACGACGTTCCAACGGTTCCCGTTGGAGGGATATTCCGGGTCAGTTGCTGAAGGTGACCGAAAAGGCCGGTGCCCACCTGGACACGACTCGCCCGTAGTTCTCCCCTGCCAACATCATGTCCCCTTCGGCCAGGGCGTCGAGTGATCGCCGTATGAGGTCCACCGAATCGTCGAACACCAGGTCTTGGGGATCGAACAGCTCGGAGACGTCGGCGTAGTCCAACTCCAGCATGGAATCCGACGGGAATCCCGAAATCCAATCCAGGAGCTGTTCCATCTCCTCGGCCGGGCCTTGGAAGACCTGGAGCCGCCTCAGAATCCCAAGGGCGTTCTCGATCCTCTTCTTTCCGACGGGAAGGTCGACTCGAAACCGCAGCCTCGGCGATCCATCGATCTCGTAGACCTCGCGATCCTCCGGCTGAAACGCAGAGAACCAACGAACCGGGACATGCCAGGCCGACGTCAACACGTGTGATCGATGAGAGGGGTGGTCACGGTGATAGCGCCGCAGCTCGCGGTCGGCGTCCTGAGCTGCGTCCTCGGGGATCAGCCCGGAGCCGAGGCCCCGGAAGGCATTGGCGAAGGCCACCGTCGACTCGAGGACCCGAAGACGCAGATTGCGGGGGCATACCATGCGGGTCTCGTTCCAGGTCGTCACCCAATCGGCGTCTCCCTCGGCCTCCGAGAGCAGACCGTAAGCCCTCACGAAGGCCGGTACGGTCTCGGCCCCGCGGGAGACCTCGGGGGAATAGACCCTGAGAAATGCGGTCTTTGTCACGAGCACCATCCTGGCACAGCACCGGGCCAATTGCCCTAGGGCCTCCACTTTCGAAGGAGGGTTAGTATCCGATTCTGCATCGCATCCGATCTCTCGAAGGAGGATGACAGACCTTGGTCGTTTTCGATGAGGTTGCCCGGGAGGGACATGAGCAGATCCTCTACGGGTACGACAAGGTATCCGGTCTCAAGGCCATCATCGCCATTCACTCGACATCTCTGGGTCCCGCTCTCGGCGGGACCCGTTTCTTTCCCTACCCTTCCGAAGCCGACGCACTCACCGACGTGCTCCGGCTCTCCAAGGGGATGACATACAAGGCGGCTGCGGCGGGCCTCGACCTTGGAGGCGGCAAGGCGGTGATCATCGGTGACCCGCGCAGCGACAAGAGCGAGCGCCTCTTCAGGGCGTATGGGCGAATCGTCGACTCCCTCCAGGGCCGGTACATCACCGCCGAAGACGTCGGCACCACTACCGCAGACATGGACATGGTGCGTCGGGAGACCCGTTGGGCGCTGGGCAACTCCGTCGCCGAGGGCGGCTCTGGCGACCCCTCGCCGGTGACCGCTCGCGGCCTGCTGGCTGCAAGCAGTGCCATGGCCGAGCACATCTGGGGCGACCCGGATCTCGCCGGCAGGAGATTCGCCGTGCAGGGCGTTGGCAAGGTCGGCTCGGCCTTCGTCCAACTCCTGGTCGAGGCTCGCGCCGACGTGGTGGTGTCGGACTCCTACGAGCCTGCCATCAACGCGGCCACCGAGACCTACGGTGTCAAGGGCGTCGCCGTCGACGAGATTCACACGGTCGACTGTGACATCTACTCGCCCTGTGCACTCGGGGCGGGTCTCAACGAGGAGACGATCCCCAAGCTCAACTGTCGGGCGGTGGTCGGCAGCGCCAACAACCAGCTCGCCACACCGGAGGACGCCGACCGCCTCGCCGAGCGCGGCATCATCTATGGGCCCGACTTCGTGGTCAATTCCGGTGGCCTGATCAACGTCTACGACGAGCTCCAGGGGTACTCGAAGATGCGGGCCATGCATCGGGTCGACCGGATATTCGAGGTAACCAAAGGCATCCTGGAGACGTCGGAGCAGGAGGGGATCAACCCCAACCAGGCGGCAGAGCGGATCGCCGAGCGACGCATTCAGGCGATCGGTGACCTGAGGCGCTTTCGCCGGAGTGGAGACGATCGGAATTGACCATGCAGCATCCGTTACAGGCCTTCGACAAGAACCTGACACACGGCGAGCTGGGACTGACCGACGACCAGGTCGTCGAGATGTATCGGCTGATGCTCCTGGCCCGGCGCGTCGACGACCGCATGTTTGCCCTTCAAAGACAGGGCCGGGCCCCGTTCGTGGTTGGCTCATCGGGTCACGAGGCGGTGCAAGTCGCCTCCGTGTTCACGCTCGACAAGACACGTGACTGGATCCTGCCCTACTACCGGGACATGGGTGTCGCCCTGGCCTGGGGCTTCGACCCCGAGGACGTGTTCCTCGGTGTGTTCGCCAAGAAGACCGACCCGATGTCAGGTGGCCGTCAGCTGCCAGGGCACTGGTCAGACCCCGACCTGCGTGTCCTCACCCAGTCATCGGTGATCGGAACCCAATACCCACATGCGGCGGGGATCGCCCACGCCAACATGATCCGCGGCAATGGCGCGGTGACCGTGGTCTATGGAGGCGAGGGATCGACCTCTGAGGGCGACTGGCACGAGGCGATGAACTGGGCGGGCGTCCACAAGCTCCCACTCATCTTCGTCATCGAGAACAACCGATACGCCATATCGGTCCCCACCGAGGAGGAGGTCGCAGGAAGTCTCGCCGCGAGGGCCCGCGGCTACGGCTTCCCCGGCGTCGAGGTCGATGGCAACCGACCACTCGAAGTCGTTCAAGTGATGCAGGAGGCCGTGGGCAGGGCGCGTTCCGGTGAAGGACCGACCCTCGTCGAAGCCGAGACATACCGCTACTACGCCCACACATCGGACGACAACGACAGTCTCTATCGTTCGAGGGAGGAGGTGGAGACCTGGCGGAAGCGGGACCCCGTCGCCTGGATGCGCCAGTACCTGATCGAGAGCCGGCTCCTCACCGAGGCCCAAGAGGAAGAGCTGGACAGTCGGGTGGTCAACACCCTCATCGAGGC
>JBAULI010000114.1:0-5015 GCA_049578105.1 Acidimicrobiia bacterium
CCTATGGGATCCATCTCGCGGTGGTCGAGGTCGATCCGGAGACTGGAGCTCCACAAGTGCTCACGAGGTGGGCGGTCGACGACGCCGGGATCATCGTCAATCCCATGCTCGCCGAGGGCCAGCGTCACGGTGGGCTGGCACAGGGTATCGGTCAGGCGCTGTGGGAAGAGGTCGTCTACGACGGGGACGGGAATCTCGTCACGTCTTCCTTCATGGACTACTTGATCCCGGCGGCAAACACCCTCCCCCTGTTCGATTTGGACGGCACAGTGACACCGACGCCGACGAACCCGCTCGGTGCGAAAGGCATCGGGGAGGCTGGTGCGATTGGTGCCACGCCGGCCATCGTCAATGCCGTTTGCGATGCCCTCGACATCGATGAGATCCAAATGCCCCTGACCGCGCAAAAGGTTTGGGCGGCCCTTCGGACCACCTAGTGCGGTAGGACCTAGACGGGCTCCGCGGCCATGACTTCGGTGAGCCGCTCCGCCAGATCTACGACTCGATTCGAGTATCCCCACTCGTTGTCGTACCAGGACATCACCTTGACCAGGTTCCCACCGAGCACCTGGGTCCCGCCGGCGTCGAAGATCGACGAGTGAGGGTTCCCGATGATGTCGGTGGAGACGATCGGATCCTCGTTGTATTGAAGGATCCCCGCCAAAGGCCCCTCGGCGGCGGCCCGCACCGCGGCGTTCACCTGTTCCACCGTGACGTTCTGCTCGAGCTCGACCACCAGGTCGACCGTCGAGCCATCAGGGACCGGAACTCGCATCGCCATGCCATCGAGCTTGCCCTTCAATTGCGGCAAGACTTCCCCGACGGCGGCGGCGGCGCCGGTCGTGGTGGGGATGATGTTCTCGGTCGCGGCCCTGCTCCTCCGAAGATCCTTGTGTGGCACATCGGCCAGGACCTGGTCGTTGGTGTAGGCATGGACCGTGGTCATCACACCCTTCGTGATCCCGAAGTTGTCATCGAGGACCTTGGCCAGAGGGGCCAGGCAGTTGGTGGTGCAAGAGGCGTTGGAGACGATGATGTCGGAAGAGTCCAACTGATCGTCATTGACCCCGAGCACGACGGTCTCGTCGATCTTGTCCTTGGAGGGCACGGTGAGGATCACACGCTTTGCGCCTGCATCGAGATGTTTCTGCAATGAGGCTCGGTCGCGGAACACACCTGTGGACTCGATGACGATGTCGACGTCGAGCTCCTTCCACGGGAGGTTGGCCGGGTCGCGCTCCATCAACATCTGGATTTCGTGGTTGCCGACCTTCATCACCCCATCGGAGACGGAGACCTCGTCTTTGAAGCGCCCCATCACCGAGTCGTATTCCAGGAGGTAGGCCAGGATGTCGTCATCGGACAGGTCGTTGATCGCGACGACGTTTAGCGGCGTGTCGGGTCGGGTGGCGATTATGCGAAAGACCGCCCTCCCGATTCGCCCGAAGCCATTGATTGCGACGTTTGCCATTTCAGTTCTTTCCGTTCATGAATCCGGCGACGATCGATGTGACCTCCACGGCCCGGTGCGAGTAGCCCCAGCCGTTGTTGAACCAGGTGATCGTCTTCACCAGATTCCCGCCGGTCACCATTGCCGCAAGGCTGTCGTAGACACCGGAGTGTGACGTCAATCTCACATCTGATGAAACAATCGGATCGGCTACATATTCGATGATTCCCTTGTAAGTGGTCTCGGTCGCCGCCCGGATCGTCTTGTTGACCGTCTCCACCGACGTCTCACCGTCGATGTCGGCGACCATGTCCACGGTCGAGCCATCCACCACCGGGACGTTCAAGGCGACAACCGACAGCTTTCCCTCGAGTTCGGGAAGCACCTGTGTGATGATCTCGGCCGAGTTGGTCTCTGCGGGGATGATGTTCTCACCGGCAGCTCGGCTGGTCCGGTACGAGTCCGTCGGGACGTCTGCGAGGCGCCCGGCGTTCGACATCGCTTTGACGACCGTCATGAAAGCCCTCTTGATCCCGAACTCCTCATTGAGGGTCCTGAGGATCGGGGCGGCGGCGTTGGAGGTGTTGGATCCCAATGCGATCGCATCGACTTCTGGTGTGATCACTTCGTCATTGATGCCCCGCAAGACCAGCGGGACTTCTCCCGGGGTCTCGGGGCTGGAGGTGAGGATCACCTTCTTGGCGCCGGCGGCGAGATGCTTGTCCAGCGCCGCCTTGCTCCGATAGCGACTGGTCGTCTCCAGCACCACGTCGACGCCCAAGGCAGCCCAATCGGCGTCACCGGGCTCGCGGGCATCGAGGAAGGCGACCTCCTTGTCCCCGTAGGCGAGATGACCGTCCTCGTAGACGATGGGGACCGGGAACCTCCCGTAGATGGAGTCGTACTTGAGGAGGTAGGTGAGAGCTTCGGGGTTGGCTATGTCACTGATGGCTACCACGTCGAGATCGTCGCGATCGTGGAGCAAGCGGAAGACGTTTCTACCTATGCGACCAAAACCCATCAGGCCGATGCGGGTCGTTGTCATCGATTAGTCCTTTCTGCACGATTGAACCTAGTGCTGAGACCCCTGGTCGGAGCAAACCGGAGGCGATATGTTGAGAGGGGTGAGGGGGAGACGATGACGGGTCTGATTCTGGGTGCGATTTGCCTGATGGCGCCGGTTGGCGGCCCGGTGACGGCCGGGTACGGGCCGGTGGGTGAGTATGGCGGTCATTGGGGCGTGGACTATGCCGCCGCCTTGGAGACAGTGGTTCGGGCACCGACCAACGGGACCGTGACATTTGCCGGCTCGGTCGCCGGGATGAACACGATCACGATCCAGCCACTCGACGGGTTCAAGGTCTCGGTGTCTTACCTGGCTCACATCTCGGTGCACTCAGGTCAGGTGGTGCATCGTGGGGACATGATCGGGCTCTCGGGATCGCCCCATGGGAGACCAGGAGTCCACATGTCCTTGCGTGTCGGCGGCAGGTACGTCAATCCTGCCGGTCACATCGGATGCCGCTCGACCGACATAAGCAGGGCGTTGCGCCTGATCACCCCGCCCGGGCCCTATCCTCGCCGCGGTGCGAACCGGGATTCTCGGCGGGACATTCGATCCGATACACATCGGTCATCTACACATTGGTGAGACCGCTCTCCTCCAGGTAGGGCTCGACCGGGTTCTGTTCATGCCCGCAGGTGAGCCTTGGCAGAAGTCGGGGCGACCGTTGAGCGAGTCAGCACATCGTCTCGAGATGACCCGACTGGCGGTCGAGGCCTTCGAAGGATTCGAGGCCGATGATCGTGAGATCAAGCGGGCGGGGCCCACCTACACACATGACACGCTGGGCACCTTTCCCGAGGATGAGGACCTGTTCCTGATACTCGGAGCAGATGCGGCGAACGGGATCCCATCGTGGCACCGGTGGGAGGATGTCGTGGGTCGAGCCCGGATACTGGTGTTTCCGCGGCCGGACGTGGACCTGCAGGTCAACGAGATCAGCTCATCGTTCCTGCTTCTCCATGGCCCTCCGTTGGACATCAGCGCCACGGCGATCAGGGAAGCCGCGGCCAACGGGGGTGCCTATCGATTTCTCGTTCCCGAGCCCGTCCACACCTATATCGAGGCCAACCGGCTCTATGCGAAGGCCGAGCGAGACGATATGGTGGGCCGAGCACACGAGCAGGAGGATTCCTCGTAGAGAGCGGAAGAGAACAAGCCCGGGTGGCCGCCGATGCCATCGCCAGCAAGAAGGGCTTGGATATCGTGTTGCTCGATGTGGAGAAGCTGTTCGTGCTCTCGGATGTCTTCGTCATCGCCACCGGAACCTCTCGACCGCACGTGCAATCCCTGTCCGATCACGTGGAGGAGAAGATGCGTGACGAGTTGGGGCTCAAGCCGCTGCGAAGCGAGGGTCGGAGTGAGGCCGAATGGATTCTGCTCGATTTCGGTGATGTGATCGTCCATCTGTTCCAGGCGGCTGCACGGGAGTTCTACGGCCTGGAGCGTCTCTGGGCCGATGCCGAGCGCATCGAGTGGGTGGAGCCGGCCGTCGCTGACGGCTGACGGTTTACCTTGCGGGTGGGCACCGCATAAAATGCCCTCTCCCCACATTGGGGCTGTAGCTCAGCCTGGCAGAGCACTTGACTGGCAGTCAAGGGGTCAGGGGTTCAAATCCCCTCAGCTCCACTAGCTTTTTGGCCCATCGTTCCGGGTATTCTCGCTCCGATGAAGGGGAGAGTTGTCCCTTATCTGGCGGTGGTCCTGATTGCGGCTTCCGTCGGCGGCGCCTTCAGCGCCTGGAGATTCGTATGGCTCTTCAGCGGGGAGCCCGGGCTGGGCATCTCTCACTTCTCCTACATGGTCACTCGGTATTCGTGGATGGCCATCGTCTTTGGCCTCATCGTCTACGGATGTGTGGACCTTTTCACGTGGCTGCGTCGAGTGAGTCTGACGCGCCACTCTCGCCTGGTGTGCGGATGGTTGGTGCTGGTCACATTCCTTGTTGGATGTCTGGTCCCGCTCGACCTCGGTCAGCCACTGTCGATTTCGTACGACCTCCGTCAGCAAGTCCTGGTTCTTGTTCCCTTTGCGGGCGCATTCTTGATCGCCCGCATCTATGTGACGATGACGAGGTTGGTGAGTCGATCCGATCTCTCGGCCTGACCAGACGAGCCTATTGATTGGTGTCACAGCTCACATGTACCTTCGCCACATGCGCTACTTCCAACCCGCACTCTTCCGGTTTCTGAGAGACCTGGCTGCCAACAACAACCGGGAATGGTTCGAAGCGAACCGGGAGCGCTACGCCGAGACCGTCCAAGAGCCGGCTCTCGCCTTCATAGCCGACTTCGCACCTCGGCTGGAGAAGATCAGCCCCTGTTTCCGGGCCGATGCCAAGGTGCAGGGTGGATCGTTGTTTCGCATCTACCGAGACACCAGGTTCTCCGCCGACAAGACGCCATACAAGACCAACACCGGTGTGCATTTTCGTCACGATCGCTTCAAGGACGCCCACGCCCCCGGGTATTACCTCCATCTCCAACCTAGGGAGTGCTTCTT
>JBAULI010000115.1:0-2124 GCA_049578105.1 Acidimicrobiia bacterium
TCAGGCCGTACTTCCGGAGTAGGAATCCGGCCCCACCGCCGAGGGCGATTCCCCCGACGCCGACCGAGCCGGTATCGCCAAAGCTGACACCGAGACCATGCTGATCGGCGGCGACGCTGACTCCACGGGCAGTGGCGCCACTCCCCACCCACGCGGTTCTCGCCGTTGCGTCGATCGTGATCTGGTCCAGGTCCCTGACATCGATCACCAGACCGCCGTCGGTGGTGCTGTGACCGGCGACGCTGTGACCGCCACTTCTCACCGTGAAGTCGACCCCGGATTCGACGGCGAACTCCAGCACCGCAGCCACATCGGTGGCATCCGCCACCCTGACCACCGCTCCGGGGCGGGCGTCGATCCCTCCGTAGAACAGTTTTCGCTGCGCGTCGTAGTCCGGGTCATCCGGCATGATCACCGCGCCCTTTGCCAATTTTCGAAGTCGATCGGCGTCGATGGCCGTTGAATCCTGCATGCTCATTTGACACTCCTTGTCTTTGCCCCGTCCGGTCGCGGGCTCGTCATATCTACGAACGCGATGGCCTGAAATCGACAAGCGGGAGATCAGATCTTCGTAGATGTGAGAGAGCCGTTACCACCTGAGGCCGTGATTCAATCGGAGCGTGGTCGCATCTCAAATCGAAAAGGACATGACCGCTGGCGGCCCACCGGCGGTCAGCTGCCCGGGCTCAGCACCTTTTGCAGGAGGTCGGGGATGTCCTGCCACACCAGGAAGTAGGCGCTCGGGTCACAATTGCATGTCGGGGGCGGAGGCTCCGTCTCTGGTTCCTCCCTCTTTTGACAGTCGGATTCCTCGCTGACGTCGCGGACATTCAGTCGGAACTTCTCGCCGTCGCGCACAGACGTGGCCACCAGGACGAAGTCCTCGTTGAAAGCCGTCTCGTCCGTGGGGAACTCGGTCCACTCGCCACCCGGGCTCCCCACCTTCCCCGAGCGATACGACACCAGGACCTCCTCGCCCATCTCCCCGGTGATGCATGCGTACTGCCCGGAGGGGATGGTCACCTCCCAGCGAGCCGCCTGGAAGGCGTTCAGCTCCTGCTCATGGTGCCCGGGGCCGTCGAGAGACTTGGTGATCTTGGGTGGCTGGTAGGGGATGATGCCACCCCCGGTGTCGGCCACGGACATGTCGGTCATGTGCTGGGAGAAGGTCTGATACAACCCGCTCATCTCTTCGCGATCGGCCAGTGCCAGCTGATCGAGGAAAGGAGTGTCGCCACCGGGAAGGGCTCCGATGATCTGGCCCAACGACTCTTCGTCGAGGATGTTCACGACGTCCTGGAAGAAGATCCAGTTGTCGGCACCCCTCTCCACCATGGGGCGTGCAGTTTCCTCGGCCCTCATCGCTGGCGCCAACCGCCACTCGAGGTTCACCCCCGGGTAGACGAGATTGCTCATGTACTCGGCCAGGGCGTGGTTCCACCATCGTCTCGCCAGATATGTGGCCCCGGACTGATTGGGAAAAACGAACGGGATGTAACAGTGGGCGATGTCGGCGGCCAGCTGCTGTTTGAAATAGTCGGGGTTGCGCCCCTGCATCGGCCTATTGATCAACACCAGGCACACCGTGGGGTCGATCCGCTGCTCCACGAAGGTGTATGACCCGCCATGATGGGTCAGCACCATCCAAATGCACACCGGCGGCGTGCCGTACTTGGCGATCGAGTCAGTCAGCGCCTGCTGTGCCCAGAGCAGATGCGTCTCCCGATTCCACCCGTCCTCCTGGCCGGCGGTCGGGAACATGACCGCCCCGACCCATGCCCCATAGTCACCGAGCTCGTACCCGCTGGTATCCCACCCCGCCTGCTTCGGCTCGAAGGTGGCGCACTCGCCGGGCTCGATCGGAGGGGCGGAATAGTCTCGAGGCACGTCGTCGTCGGGTGGGGCATAACCCCGGTCCTCGTTGCCGTCTTGAGGTTGCTCCGTGTCCGGTGGTGACTCCTGTGCCATCAGATCCGGGAAGATGAAGTCGCCCAGGGCAACGGTCAGTGACTTCGACACCTCGGGCGTCGGTGTCGTGTCGAACCTGGGGATCAGGAGGTCGAGCAGACGGGTCACTTCGTCCTTTGCCGGCCCGTCTTCGGCGCTTTGGACGTACTCCTCGGC
>JBAULI010000116.1:0-45536 GCA_049578105.1 Acidimicrobiia bacterium
CTTCTCCATGAATGCCGCTATCCCCTCGGCGGCGTCCTGGGTCATGGCCGTCACTGTGAGCCCGGCCTGGAGTCGATCGAGAGCCGAATCGAAATCGAGATCGGCGATCCCATAGAAGGCGTCGCGCCCGATGACCGCCGAGGCCGCTCCGTGCCGCTTGAGCGTGGAGACGACGTCGGCAACGACGGAATCGAGCTCGGCACGTGTCACGACGCGGGAGACGGCTCCGAGGCTCCTCGCCTCCTCGGGATCGATGATCCGTCCCGTGAGCATCAGCTCGAGCGCCGCCTTGCGGGGCATGACCCTCGTCAGAACCGCCGAGATCATCATCGGCCATAGCCCTACGCCGACCTCGGTCATGCCGAGCTTGGCGTCCTCGACGCAGATGGTGATGTCACAGGCGACTGCCAGACCGAAGCCACCGGCGAGGGCGTGCCCGTTGACCCGGGCGACGGTGGGTTTGCCTCCCCCGATCATGGCGCGAAACAAGTCGGCCAAGGCGCCCCTCCCCCGATGGAGCCCGATGGGGTCGTCGACGAACGAGCCACTGAGGTCTCCACCGGCGCTGAATGCCTTGTCACCGGCACCCGTGTACACGAGGACCAGAACCTCCTGATCGGCAAGGGCGCGCCTGGTGGCGGCGAGAAGGTCACCCATCGTCTCCACCGACAGAGGATTTCTCCGCTCCGGGTCATCGATGGTGATCGTCGCCACTCCGTCACCTGCTGAATAGTCGACCATGCTCCCCTTTCCGGTGTGATGGGCTGGCTATTACCGTCGGCCTCATGCTATGGCTGGCACTCGTATTGTTCATCGCTCTCGTCATGGCGATCTTGCGAGGCGGTCGTCTGGTCAATCTCGGCGACATCGAGCTCCGCTCCTGGTGGCTCTTGGTGATGGCCATTGCACTGCAGGGTGGGACATTCCTCCTTCCCGATCGAGATTGGGCCGATGGGTTCGGCCTGGGGATGGTCCTGCTCTCATTCGTCCTCCTGTTGGGTCTCGTCCTGCTCAACCGCGATCGGCCGGGAATGTGGCTGGTCGGCATCGGGGTGTTGATGAATCTCACGGTCATATCGCTGAACGGCGGAATGCCGGTTCTGTCCGAGGCGGCCGAGGTGGCCAGCGGCTTCACGGTTGCCAGCCCAGACCTGGCCGGCTCTTTCAAGCACACCATCCTCGACGAAAGCACACGGATCCCGTTCCTGGCGGATGTGATCCCGCTACGACTGGGCGGGCTCGGTCAGGTGATCAGCCTCGGCGACGTATTCCTCGCCGTCGGCCTCGGCCGCTTCCTCGAGTACGAGTTGAGACGGCCTCGTCGATATTTCAGACGTGGCGCCCGCGCCCAGCCCGGATCGGCACGGGAGCCGTGATCAGACCCGGGTGGGGTTGAGGACTCCCCTGGTCTCGAGAAGACGTCTCAAAGAGGCCACGACCACCGGGTCGTATTCGTAGGCGGCTCCGGCATGGAGGTTCTCCAGGGCCTGGAGTGGCGACAACCCATCCTGATGGACCTGCCAATCGTATGAGGCGGCCACCTTGATGATCCGGGACACCATGGAGATCTCGGGGTCGGTCTGCTCCCCCGGTTTGCGATGTGGCTCGTATTGCTGGCGGACATGTGTCGCCACGCGATTCAGATATGGCGCTTCGGCGATGATCTCCGAGCTCCACCTGGCGATGTCTTCGTTGCTGTAGCCCATCCGAATGATCTGGGGCTCGTTGAGACTCACCCTCCCGATGTCATGCATGAGACCGGCGTACTCGACGTCTTCGACCTGAACCGGCCCGAGACCGATCTCCTTGGCGATCGCCGAGGCGAGCTCGGTCGTCCGATCGGCATGACCGTCGATGCCGAGACCCGAGACCTCGGGGATACGGGCCAGAGCCCGTATCGTCTGTTTGTACGTGACCTTGGTCTCCTGGAACCGGCGGAAGGCGCTGTGGGCGAAGGAGTAGGGCAGCATGGCGATAGGGACCGCCCACCATCCGAGCTCGGGAAACAGCTCGCCAAACAGCGCACCGGTCATGGCCAGGCCGAGAAATACGTTCAGGTCGTGGATCAGGGCGCGAGCCAGATAGGTACGCGAGAGCTCACGGGTCCCCATGACGAGCATCGCCCTGAGGAAGACCTCGACCACGATCCAGGCGAGGAGTGCCACCCCAAACGGGAGGAGATCACCCCATCCACCGGACAGCTCGGCAAAGCCCCCAACGCGCATGGCGGCATACACCGTGGCGTATGTGACGTACCCGCCGAACCGCCTGACGGTGGTCGGCAGCAGTTCGACGTGACTCTCACCACGTGAATAGCGCAGGACCCAGACGACGGCCAGCCCGATGCCATAGGTCGAGATCGTGCCGGCCAGATCGACGGCGGTCCCATCACCGAGGACGAACGGAAGCGCCGCCGCCACGGCGAGGCCCGTGGTGAATCGGTTGCCCGAGTTCGACGTGGCGACGCCGAACAAGGAGCCGATCACCAGAGCGGTCGAGGCGATGGCCAGCTCGAAGGGGTCGGACGCTGCATGATTACCGGCATAGATGCCGACGGCGACCATGGCGAAGCCCGTCACCCAAGAGGCGATGGCGAGGGTGCGCGGATGCCATCTAGCCACGGAGGGTCAACTCCGGCTCTTCGGCGAGTCTCCTGGCCATCTCCTCGTCATTCACGTGGGGAGCGCCCCATCTGCGGCCGGTCTTGGCGAGAGCCTGCTCGAAGGCGTCGACCACCTCGGGATGGAACTGCCCGCCGGAATGACGGCGCAGCTCCCCGATCGCGTATTGCTGTGACAGTGCCATGCGATAGGAACGTGCAGATGTCATTGCGTCGAAAGCGTCGGCGACGGCGACGATGCACGCCTCCAGGCTGGGCGCGGAGCCCTCGGTGTGCCCACGGCCCCCATACCCGCTGCCGTCGTAGTTGCTGTGATGACCGGAGGCGATCTCGACCATGGGCTGCAGGAAGTCGACCTCGGCCAGGATCTCCTCGACCAGATGGGCGTGCTTCTTCATCTCGGCGTATTCCTCATCGTCGAGACGCCCCCTCTTGCGGATCAGCTCGGTGGGCACGGCGAGCTTTCCGAGGTCATGGATCAGGGCTGCCCATCGGACGGTCTCGAGTTGTGTGCCGTTGAATCCGAGCTCCTCGCCGATCATCTGGCTGAAGACCGCAACCCGTTCGGTATGGCCACGGGTATACATGTCCTTGGCCTCCAATGTCTTGACGAACCCGCGTATCGACCCGATATGGGACTCCCGCAACTGGGAGAAGGCGTACAGCGACATGTGGCCGAGGGCATAGACACCGATGATGAAGACGAGGATGGCGTCGCGGCCGGCGATGAGGTAGGCGGCCCCGATGAGACCGCCGAGCAGACCCATCGCCACCTGACCGGTGAACAGGATCGGCATCTGCGACCATGGCTCGAGATTGTCCCGGCCGAACACCGTCTTGACCGCCCGGCGGATCAGGATCGCCTGCATCGTCGCATAGGCGAAAGCGGCCAAGGCCGACGAGATCAAGACCCGGGGAAGGACTTCGGTGGTGGGTGCTTCTATGCCTCCGAGGGCGAGATCCAGGATGAGACCGGCCGCCGCACCGGCGAGTACGAACTGTCCGAAGTTGGCGATCGGCTGGAACCAGCGTCTCTCTTTGAAGTCGAGTGGTGTGAAGAGGGCAAAGCCACACATCAGGGCCATCCCGAACATGGCGTCCGAGCCTTTGGTCATCGCAAAGATGACACCGGCGGTCATGGCCACCATCACTGAGGACGATTGAAGAAGCCGATCGTTGACCTCGACCGCAAAGAACTCGAGGAGGACGAAGAGCGCCGTGAATGCGAACCAGGTTGGCCAATCGGGGTTGTCGGAGATGGTTGCCGACAACACGAGGGCCCCGAGACCCGCCACGGAATAGGGCACAGCGATCTTGAGACGCTGCTGCACCGTGGGGCGAAGACGGCCGAACCATCCCCGCAACGGTCTTTTCCTACCTCTTTTCATGAGACCCCGTGTGACATGATGCCCGATTTGCGAGGTGAGCCGGCGTCATTACATCAGCCGATACGCGAGCTACCGGACAAGTGCTCCAGGCTCGCGGTAGTAGGGGATACTGGTCATAGTTGCCTGCATCTCGGGACGCTCACCTGTGCCGTCTTTATTCCGTCGGCGTTGTGTGCCGTCGGTGACGATCCGCTCCGCTGGGGTTGTGGGCGTTCGAATTACAAGGCCGACTAACGACGCCGGTCTCACCTTCCCCCGGCAAATAAATGACGGGGAACCTTCACATGTCAAAGGCCCCTGACTTCGCCCGCCACGGGCCGAGGCAGGCAGGTCAACGACCTCGGCTGCCCCACGGTTTCCCATGAATAGCTTCCAGCACCACGCAATCTAGGGGTTCGTGGGATCAGGGACAAGAGGAAATGCCCCCTGATCCCCGTGATCGCCCTCCGGGGCGGGTACTCTGGCCACGCGATGGACGTTGTGGCACTCCAGGAGAAAATCCGCCGGATCGAGGGTGTCGAGGCGGCCCGGATCGTGGCCGGGAACGGGCACATCGAGGAGATCCATGTCCTCGCCCGTCGCACCAAAGCGCCAAAACAGCTGGTCAGAGATGTCCAATCTCTGAGCCAAGCCCTGTTTGGCGAAGAGATCGACCGACGGGTCGTCTCCATCGTCCAACTCGCAGACTCCGATCTGGGGAGTGAGTTTCGCCCTGCACTCATCGACGTGGCCGAGACACTCGACGGCTCCCGAGCCGAGGTCACGGTGACTCTGCGATGGAACGATGCCATCCTCTCCGGCACCGCCCGTGGCGCCGCCGCCACTTCGACCCGAGCCCGGCAGATTGCCGAGGCCACCATCGAAGCCGTCCGTCAGGGGATCAACCCGGGCGCTGCCCTGGGCATCAACTCCATGGACGTGCCGACATTGGGGAACCGACGGGTGGCAATCGCCCAGGTGGTCGTGGTGACCGAGGCGACCGAGCGCAACCTGATCGGCTGCGCCTACGTCGAGGACGAGGAATCCCGGGCCGTGGTGCGCGCCGTCCTCGATGCACTCAACCGTTTCCTACCCGACCTGAAGACGTCCTGACCAGAGCTGTCTCCACCCCGCACCGTCTCTCCACCGACTCGGCGATCGACGTCATGGCGGCAGGTGGGAATGCGGTGGACGCCGCGATCGCCGCCATCGCCACCCAGGGCGTGGTCGCCCCTGAGACCTGTGGGATCGGTGGTGACCTCTTCGCATTGGTTCACTTCCCGGGTTGGGACGAGCCAAAGGCCCTCAACTCATCGGGCCGCGCCGGGTCTCACGCCGACCCCGGGCGACTGCGGGCCATGGGCCACCAGACGATCCCTCGCGACCACCCCATGGCGGTCACCGTGCCTGGATGCGTTGCAGGAATGGAGGCCTTGAGCCGGGCCTTGGGATCGATGTCACTCGCCGACTGCCTCGCACCGGCGATCGAACACGCGACTGACGGCTTCGAGGTCTCGGCAGAGCAGGCTCGGGCGTTCACGACGACCGCCGACCTCTATCGGCACAACCCGGCCGTCACCGCTTTCTACCCGGACGGCGAGCCGGTTGCCCGAGGGGCGCGAGTTCAGCGACCCGACTTGGCGCGCACCCTCGCGTCCATCGCTGCGGACGGCAGCAGCTCCTTCTATACCGGGGTCCCGGCACGGGACATCGTCGAGTCGTTGGGGGAAGTCATCACCCTGGAAGACCTCGCCGCACCTATCGCCGAGTGGGTGGAGCCGATTTCGGCGGAGGTCGCAGGGCTCACCGCCTGGACCATCCCGCCGAACTCTCAGGGGTATCTCGGCCCGGCCACACTGGCGGTGTTCGAGATGACCGATCCGCCGGACGACCCCGAGAGCCCCGATTGGTGGCACCTGCTGATCGAGGCATACAGATGTGTGGCATGGGAGCGTGACGACCTGGTCGCCGACCCGAGTCATGCCCCGCTCCCGCCCGCCAAATTGCTCGAACACGAGCGTCTCCAGCGAGCGGCTGCAGAGATCGATCCCAACCGCGCCGGGGTCTGGCCCCATCAGACGGCCCGGCCGAACAGCACCGCCTATCTGTGTGTGGTCGACGACTCCGGCTTGTCGGTCTCCCTCATCCAGTCGAACTACAACGGGACCGGCTCGGCCTTCGGTGCCGCACATTGCGGTTTCCTCCTCCAGGATCGAGCCCGGGGATTCACCCTCATGCCGGGTCACCCAAATGAGATGAGCCCGGGAAAACGCCCGTTGCACACCCTGTCACCGACCATCTGGACGACGGGAACCGATACCCGATGGGTCCTCGGCACGCGAGGAGGTGGAGTACAACCCCAGTTGATCGCCCAGATGGCCGCCCGGGTGATCATGGCCGGGCAGCCCTTGGATAGCGCCCAGGAGGCGCCGCGGTGGACGGTGCAGGAATTCGGGCCATTCGCACCGCCGAATCTGTCCACGGAGCCAGACGTTCCCGAGCCGATCCTGGCCGGTCTGAGGGAGAAGGGCCATGAGGTGACCGTCCTGGCCAATCGTCAACCAGGGTGGGGGCCCATCTCGATCATCGGCGTCGATGAGGATGGTCGTCAGACCGCTCGTGACCCTCGCGTCGAGACCACCGAAGCGGTGGTTATCTGATTGCCGGCCGACTTTGGACGCATGGCTCCCGGCAGCGGACCGACCAGCCATTCCGGGGACTACTTCGAGACCTCGCTGAATGCCCGGCCGATGCCACATCCAAACAGACGCCGGTCGGCCGGGCTGCCGCCGCGTGGCCAGGTTCGCGCCTCGGCCCGGGCTGCCACCGCGTGGCCAGGGCTGCCGCCTCGGGGCCAGGTTGATGTCTCGTCGGTTCTTCAGCCCCGCAGCTGGCCGATCACAGTCTGCAGGGCGTCGTCATCCAGCCCCATCACCGAGCCGATGGTGTACAGACCGACCCGCTGGACGCGATCCCCGTAACGGTCCTTGATCGCCGCACCCAGCCGATCGATGGGCGCCACAACGGCCACACTCGTCACCGCGTCATCCGGCACCACATCCGGCATGCGATCCCATTGACCCCGCTTCGACAGCGCACTCAACTCGGCGCCGAAATCCCAGTCGTTCGCCTCGAGCACCGGGCGGTACGACGGAGTGGATGCGTAGAACGAGATCTGCTGACGCACCGGCTCCATTGCCCGCTCGATCTCGGCGTCGGTCTCTCCTGTGACGACGAAGACCGTCGTGACCCTCTCCACCTCCGACATCGCCCTCCCTCGGGACTCGGCTCCGGCCTCGATGGCGGGCAAGACCACCTCATCGAGGTAGCGGACGGTGTGGAACGGATGGACGTGAAACCCCTGGCACTCCTCACCGGCCAGACGACTGAGGTAGGGGCCGACACCGGCGACGTAGACCGGGATCTCGGGGTGATTGATCGGGCCGGGATCGAAGAACGGCGTCATCAGCGAGAACTTGTAGAAGTCCCCGGTGTATTCGAGGGGTTTTGAATTCTGCCAGCAGTCCCAGATCGCCCTCATCGACTGGATGTACTCGCGGAGCCTCGGACCGGGACTGTCCCACACCGTCGAGAATCGGCGCACGATGTGCCCCCTGACCTGTGTACCCAGCCCCAGCATGAACTTGCCGGCTGACATCTGGGCCAGATCCCAACCAATCATCGCCGTGACCATCGGCGACCGGGGAAAAGCCACGGCGATCGCCGTTCCCAATTCGAGTTCCGGCTCGGCAACACCGGCCAGTGCCAGTGGAATGAACGGATCGTGTTGTGTCTCGGCCGTGAAGAAGCCGTCGTAGCCGAGACGACGAGCCGTATGGGCAGCCTCGGGCACCGCGGCTAGCTGGCCGGAGGGGTAGTAATAGTCGACCTTCATGCCGGCATCGTAGAGGCGGGGCCGGTTGGGTACCCTTGCCACATGAAGAGACTGGCCAAGGTGATCGGCTTCATCGGCGGCATCGTCGCCCTGGCGTGGGCAATGCGCGACAGGTTCATCTCCGTCGCCGTATCGCGCGAGCCGCAGCCGCCGGCATTTCGCAGCCCGGCGGCCACCGAGCAGACCATCCCGCTCGACGCCGTCGAGGGAATCGGGCCGGTATTCGCCGGACGCTTGAGGGCAGCCGGCATCTCCGATGCGGGCCGGCTGGCGCAAGCATCACCGGACAGTGTCGCCGAGAGCGCTTCGGTGAGCGCCGCCAGGGCGAGGACCTGGATCGAGCGAGCAAGATCTCTCGGCTGACCGTTTGCCCTATCTGCGTGCGCCTGAGGATCTGACCGAGCTCACCACCGGCGAGCCGGACTTCCGCGCCGAGCAATTGAGACAGTGGCTCTACGAGCACCCGGTCCTCGAAGCCGATGACATGACCAACCTCCCGGCTTCCCTCCGCGCCCGTTTGAGCCCGTTGTGGCCCTTCACCGTCGAGGTCGAGCAGGCGGCCGATCGGGGTACCACCCGTAAGTGGCTGTTTCGCGCACCCGATGGAGCAGCCATCGAGACGGTGCTGATGGGGTACCCGCGTCGCTCCACGGTCTGCATATCCAGTCAGGCCGGCTGCGCCCTCGGCTGCACCTTCTGCGCCACCGGTCAGTTCGGGTTCGAGAGACACCTGGAACCGGGTGAGATCGTGGCCCAGGTCGCCTACGCCCAGGCGTACCTTCGTCAAATCGGGATGCCGGGCGTCCCCGATCACCTCACCAACATCGTCTTCATGGGAATGGGCGAGCCATTGGCCAACTACGAGCGGGTTCGGGAGGCACTTCGCCGGATCATCGAGGTGATGGGAGTGTCTGCCCGCTCGGTCACGGTCTCGACGGTCGGGATGGTGCCGGGGATGAGAAGGCTGGCCGAGGAGCCGTGGCCCGTCTATCTAGCCGTCAGCCTCCATGCCGCCGATGACGAGTTGCGGAGCAGTCTGGTGCCGATCAATCGCAGATATCCCCTCGGTGACTTGGAGAGCGCGGCTGCGGCCTACTACCAGGCCAAGCATCGAAGACTTTCGATCGAGTGGACGATGATGGACGGGGTGAACGACACGGACGACCAAGCCGAGAAGCTCTCGGCCATCGCCAAGCGGCTGAAGGCCCATGTCAACCTGATTGCGCTCAACCCGACCCCTCTGACCGAGGCCACGGCCTCCGGGGAAGCGAGAATCCACGAGTTCGCCCGGCTGCTCGAGCGACGTGGCGTGAACGTCACGGTGCGTGACACCCGCGGGCGGGACATCGACGCGGCGTGTGGGCAACTTCGGGCAGCGGTGGGTCGGCCCGGGCTCAAGCCACGTTGACAGGCGGTCAGGCCCGGGAGCAGCCCCCCAATTGATGCGAACACTGGAAATATCCACAGGCCGGGTTAGGCTCGGGGGGCGGAGCGAGTCAGGGGCTGAAGGAGTTGTGCCTTCATGCCTAAACATCGTCGTGCCCGCGCAGGCTCCGAGGCCGGCGTCGGGGCTCGCCCCGAAGGTTCCGTCGAGCCCCGCCTCAAACCTCGAAGTGCGGGGCGCACCAAGGCAATCGCCGTCGGTGCGATCCTTGCCTTGACCGTGGCAATGTTCTCCGTGGAGTACACGGTCGAGCGCGGTGACACCCTGGGGCGAATCGCCAGGGACAACGGGGTCTCTCTCGCCGATCTCGTCGCCCTGAACCAGATCGACGACCCAAACCTCATCTATCCGGGTCAGGTCCTGGTCATCCCGGGCGAAGAGGGCAAGCCCGACACCATCCACGTCGTCGCCCGTGGGGAGACCCTGGCGCGGATCGCCGGGTCGTATGGAGCCAACGCCCTCGCCGTGGCGCGGGCAAATTCTCTGGTCAACCCGAACCTGATCTACCCGGGCCAAAAGCTGGTGATTCCGACGGACGGTTCGTCGAGTGGGCCCGTCGCATCCCCCGCTCCCACCAGCGACGGGGAGAGCGAGGGGTCGACCAACAAGACCCCGTCCGGCTCGCGCTCCGGCAAATATCACGTCGTGAAGTCGGGTGAGACCCTGGAGTCGATCGCCAAGCAGTACTCGGGGGTCTCGGCCAACGACATCGCCAAGGCCAATGGCGTGATCAACGGGAAGATCTTCACCGGGACCCGGCTCTTCCTGGATGGCCCCTCCTACACGGCGGGCGGAAGCTCCGGCAGTGGAACATACGTGGTGAAGAGCGGCGACCGCCTGGGCGACATCGCCGCTCAGTATGAGACGACGATCTCCGCCCTCGCCAAGCTCAACAAGATCAGCAACGTGAACCTCATCAGGGCCGGACAGAATCTCACCGTCCCCGGTGGCGGCAGCTCATGGGTCTGTCCGGTGAGCTCCCCGTCCTATTTCAACGACTGGGGCTTCCCGCGGAGCGGCAACCGCTTTCACGAGGGGAACGACCTGTTCACCAAGTACGGGTCGCCGGTCAAGGCGCCCGTTTCCGGGACCGTCGAGCTCAAGACCGGCTCACTCGGAGGCCTGCAATTCAACCTGCACGGCTCTGATGGAGTCGAGTATCTCGGCAGTCATCTCTCGGCGCCTGCCAAGACCGGGAAAGTCAACGCCGGAGACGTCATCGGCTATGTCGGAACGTCTGGCAATGCGCAGGGGACGAGCCCACACCTCCACTTCGGGATGTACATCGACGGGTTGGCCATCAACCCCTACCCCACGCTGACCGCCAACAGCTGCTGATCGAGCCTCAGACGCCCGGGCGCTCCAGCTCGAAGCGATCGCGTGTGGTGACATAGGCGCTGCCAGACAGCCGACCGACTGCGTCGAGAACGGCTGGATCGACCCTTGTCCCGTCGAGGGCATCCTCACGGACATGAATTGCAACGACCTCACCGATGACCATCCGGCTCCCTCTCTCTCCCCCAAACGACAGTGCCTCGATGACCCGGCACTCGAGGTTTGCCGGCGCTTCGGCCACCATCGGGGCCGAGACGATTGAGCCCACGCGTGGAGTCAGGCCCGATATGGCGAACTCGTCCTCAGTCGCGCTGAACACCCCTGAAGTGAGGTTCATCGCCTCGGCCAGCTCGACAGAGACCAGATTGGCGGTGAACTCACCACGCTCTTCGGCAAGTGTCGCCGAGTCCTTGGGACGATCGCGATGATGACCGGCCGAGAAGAGCACCAAGGGGGGCGATGTGGAGACCACATTGAAGAAGGAGAAGGGAGCGAGATTGAACGTCCCGTCGTCTCGAACCGTCCCGATCCAGCCAATCGGCCTCGGGATGACCAGACCGGACAGGAGCTTGTAGGCGTCCTTTGAGCTGGAATCGGTCAGATCGAAGGTGGTCTTCTTCAAGCCATGGCCTCTCGGAGGTGGTCGAGTCGGATCGCACCCGCCTCCAATAGCCGACGGTGGAAGCCCTTCCAATCGAGGTTTCCCCCGGAGCTCTCGCGCTCCTTCGCCCTGATGTCGAGTATCTCGCGCTCACCCACCTTGTAGGCGATGGCCTGACCGGCCCAACCGAGATATCGCTTGACTTCCGACTCGGCCACGTCGCGAGCCTGAAGGCCGATCTGCTCCATGTAGTCGACCGCCCGCTCGTAGTCCCAGACCTCGCCTGCGTGCAGTGGGGCATGACCCGGGATCGCCTTCCCGAGATGGGTGCCGATGTCGACCACGACGCGGACCGATCGAAACAGCTGGCTGGCCAGCAGGCCGAGCCTGTACTCCGGGTTTGAGAAGTAGCCGAGCTCGTCCATCAGGCGCTCGGCATAGAGGGCCCAACCCTCGCCGGCGCCGGAGTACCAGATCAACTGACGATGGAACCGGCACAGCTGGTCCCTGGCCAGCTGTGCGAAACCGACCTGGAGATGGTGCCCGGGGAACCCTTCGTGGTAGGCGGTGCTCACCTCCTGCCAATAGGGAATCCTGGTCCTCTCCCCCGGGGCGTACCAGATGGAACCAGGCCGCGAGAAGTCCTCGGAGGGGCCGTGATACCACGCCCCGAGACTGCCCCCCGGCGGAGCGATGTTGACGGTCACCTTTCGAATCTCATCAGGCACGTCGAAAGCGGTGCCATCCAGTTGCTCCACCGCCTCTTCCTGTATTCGTTGGACGAATCGCGCAAAGTCCTCATGGTCCTCCGATGACCTGGACGGGTCGGTGTCGAGGAGAGTGACGACCTCCTCGATGGAGCGGTCGGGGTCGATCTCGGCAGCCGTCGAGGCCATCTCGGCACGGAGACGATGCACCTCGTCCCAGCCCCACTCATAGGTCTCCTCGGGGTCCAGATCCATTCCCAGGAAGTAGTCGGCGCCATTCAGATAGCGATCCCTGCCCACACCGTCGACCGGAGTCGCATGGGGCAGGTAGTCGGCCTGGAGCCAGTCTGCGAACACCGTCGAGCCGGCCCTGGCCGCATCCACCGCCCTCTTCATCCGCTCTTCATCCCCTCCCCGGCCGGCCGCCCGCTCTGCCAGATCGTTGAATCTCGAGCCTTCCCCGGCCACCGCCCTCACCTGATCGATGACACTGAGCACCTGGCGCCGAGCGGCCGTCATGCCCTCGTCGAGCCCGACGGCGAGACTGGCCCTGTAACCGGCCAATGCATCGCCGAAGGTCTCGAGACGGCTGGCGATCGCATCCCACGCCTCAGGCCCCTCGTCGGGGGCTATGTCAAAGGTGTCCCGAGCCGCCTGGAACGGGCTGTAGATGTGGTTGAGGTCTCGTTTCCAATGCCCCATCTCATGCCGGGTGATCAGAGTCTTGAAGAACCCGACGAGAACCTTGGCGGCATGGGCCTGAACGGGGTCCGGGTGTCCCAGATGAGGCTCCAGCTCGGCGCTGGCCGATCGCCAGAACTCGGCCTTTGCCGCCTGCCCTTCGGGAGAGAGGTCGTCCCATCGATCGTCACGGCCGGAGATGCCGTAGGTCGTGGCCACGATCGGGGAGAGATCGGCGTACGTCTCGGTCAGTCTGTCGGCGATCTCGAATGGCTCGGTCAAAAGTGTTCCTCCCAGTCAACTCCGTGCGGCAGGCTAGTGCTGCGGCCACCAGGGCCTGCCTTGTTCAGGCTGTGTTCGTCGACGCCGATCTAGCCTTCGCCCGGTGAACGATCTGATCGCAGTCCGGGACGACGAGCGATTCGACACCCGGAGACTCGCACGGTGGATGGCGGGAGTCGGGGGTCTCGATCGGGGCATTCCCGAGGTGCGCCAGTTCGCCGGGGGAAAGGCCAACCTGACCTATCTGCTCACTTTCGACGATGGGTCGGAACTGGTTCTGCGTCGCCCGCCGCTCGGACCTGTCGCGGCCGGCTCACACGACATGGCGCGGGAATACAGGGTCCTCTCCCGATTGTGGCGGTCGTTTCCCAAGGCTCCCCGGGCCCTGGCCCATTGCGAGGACGAGACAGTCATCGGGGGGCAGTTCCTCTTGATGGAGCGACGCCCAGGTGTGGTGGTCCGCGATCGTGTGCCGGAGGTCTTCGGTGGGGGTGAGGACGCCAACGCGAACCGAAAGCTGTCCCGAGTGGTCATCGACACCCTGGCCGAATTCCACGCAGTCGATCCGGCATCGTGCGGTCTCGACGACCTGGGTCATCCGGACGGCTTCCTCGAACGGCAGGTCGCAGGATGGGCGGCCAGATGGGAGCGGGCCAAAGACGAGGACTATCCGGTGGCAGACGAGGTCGCCACCTGGCTCGCCGCCTCTGTGCCGTCGAATGGGAGCGTGACGCTTCTCCACAACGACTGGCGCTTGGACAACATGGCGGTCGACGTCTCCGATCCCGGGATCTGCACAGCCGTGTACGACTGGGACATGGCCACCCGCGGTGACCCACTGGCCGACGTCGGGACACTGATGGCATCCTGGTACGACCCCGATGAAGAGCGGTCGGTGCTGTCTCCGATGCCGGTGGACGCCCCCGGATGGGCCACCCGTCGGGAGGCGCTGGAGCGATACGGCGAAACGTCGGGGATAGCGATGGACGAGATCGGCTGGTATCTCGTTTTCGGGACGTGGAAGCTCGGTGTCGTGTTGCAGCAGATCTACATACGCTGGCTCCGCGGCCAAACCGAGGACGAGCGGTTCCGCCCTTTGGGCGAGGGGGCGCGAGCCCTGTTCCGCGTCGCCGCCGGTCGTCGCAAATCGACACTCTGAGCGCGCACCGGTCCAACATTTCGACCTCTCGTCTCACAATCGACGGGAATATCAGGGCTCTGAGCCCGTTGACTCTTACTCCCGATAGCCAGGTGGACTCGGAGAAACCATGAATGCAGTTGAAGCGGTCGACGTCGTCAAGACGTTCGGTGATGTGGAGGCCCTGGGCGGAGTCTCACTCTCCATCGAGCCGGGCGTCGTCTATGGGCTTCTCGGCCCGAACGGCGCCGGCAAGACGACCCTGATCAGGATCCTCGCCACTCTCCTCAAACCGGACTCGGGCGAGGCTCGGGTCGCAGGCATCGATGCCCTCCGCCGGCCCATTGCGGTCAGGCACAAGATCGGGCTGGCGGGCCAGGCCGCCGCGATCGATGAGTTCCTAACCGGTCGCGAGAACGTGGAGATGGTCGGTCGCCTGTACAACCTCGGCTCAGCCGAGGCATCACGACGCGCCGAGGAGGTATTGGAGCGTATCCACCTGATCGAGGCCGCCGACCGTCAGGTCAAGACCTACTCCGGGGGGATGCGACGCCGACTCGATCTGGCCGCCTCCCTGGTCGGCCGTCCCGAAGTCCTGTTTCTCGATGAGCCAACCACCGGCGTCGACCCGGGGAGCCGGCTCGATTTGTGGGACTTGATCGAAGAGCTGGTCGAGGGAGGCACCACTCTGCTCCTGACCACCCAGTACCTCGAGGAAGCCGACCGTCTCGCCGACAGGATCGGCGTCATCGACCTGGGACAGCTGATAGCCGAGGGGACCTCGGACGAGCTGAAGAGTCAGCTCGGTGGGGACGTCGTCGAGATCCACGTCCAGGGCGATGACATGGCTCAGGCCGTCGAGGCGATGAAGCATGTTGCAGGCGAAGACCCTGTCATCGAAGGCCTCTCCCTCGCCATCCCCGCACCTCAGGGCGCCCAGACACTCACCGGAGTGGTGCGGGAGCTCGACGAGCGACGGATCACACCGAGGGACATCGCTTTGCGCAAGCCGACACTCGACGATGTCTTCCTCACACTCACCGGCCGCAAGGCGGCAGCCGAAACCGAGGGCAACGGCCGGCGGCCGAAGAGAAGAAGGAGCAGAGTATGACCGCGTCAACGGAGTCCATCCCGAATCGGATCGGGTTCAGGGCCGGATTGACCCACACCGGCGTCATCACCAAGCGGAACCTGTTGAGAAACATCCGGCTGCCCCAGCTCGTGGTATTCGCCACCATCCAGCCTGTGATGTTCCTCCTGTTGTTCAACTACGTCTTCGGTGGTGCGCTGACCACAGGAGTAGCCGGGGCCTCCGGCGACTACATCAACTGGCTCATCCCGGGAATCCTGGTGCAGACGGCCGTATTCGGGGCGGCACAGACCTCCCTGGGGCTGACCGAGGACCTGGCCGCCGGGGTCATCGATCGTTTCCGGTCACTCCCCATGGCGCGTTCTGCCGTGCTGACCGGGCGCACCTTCGCCGACCTGACGAGAAATGCCTTCGTCAACACGCTCATGCTCCTCGTTGGCTTCCTGCTCGGATGGAGATTCGATCAGGGCTTCGCCAAGATGGCTCTGGGAGTGGCACTGGTGCTTCTCTTCGGTTACGCCATGTCGTGGCTCATGGGGACGATCGGATTGGCGGTGAAGAACCCCGAAGCGGCCCAGACGGCCGGGTTCCTCCCCATCTTCCCCCTGGTCTTCGCTTCGTCGGTGTTCGTTCCCACCCAGACCATGCCCACCTGGCTCCAGGGGTTCGCCGAGAACCAGCCCATCACCGTCCTCACCAACGCGGCACGCTCCCTGATGATCAATGAGCAGGCCTTGGCACCGCTAGGTCTGTCGGACACGGGGACGCTGATCCTGCAATCTCTGGGCTGGATCGCGGTGTTGCTCCTGGTGTTCGTCCCCCTGGCCATCCGCCAATACCGACGCGCCGTCGGCTGAGCCGGTCCCACGGGCCGGAGATGGTGGTGGCTTTGGTACTTTGTGAGCTGAATGAGCCCAACCGAGCTGCCCACCGGCACGGTGACCTTCCTCTTCACGGACATCGAGGGCTCTACACGCATGCTTCAGGAGCTCGGGGAAGTCTTTCGCGAGGTTCTAGAGCGTCACAACCGGATCGTCTCGGATAGCGCGTCGAGATTCGGCGGGCTCATCATCAAGAACGAGGGCGACGGCTTCTTCATGGTCTTCGGCTCGGCGATCGACGCCGTCACGTGTGCGGTGGAGATTCAGAAGAGACTCTTCTCCGAGACCTGGCCCACGGTCACCGGGGTTCGAGTCCGCATCGGCCTTCACACGGGTGAAGGACGCCTCGGGGGATCCGACTACATCGGCATCGACGTGCACAGGGCGTCACGGATCGGGAACTGCGGGCACGGTGGCCAGATCCTCCTCTCGAATGCGACCGCCCTCCTCACCGAATATGCGTTACCGGAAGGCACGAGGCTCGAGGACCTCGGCTCGCATCGTCTTCGCGATCTCGCCCACGAGGAGCATCTCTACCAGCTGAGCGTCGACGGTCTGGAGACCGTGTTTCCCCCGATCAGGACCATGACCACGAACAAGGGGAACCTGCCCAACCAACCCTCCGTGCTGGTGGGAAGGAGTGACGAGCGCACCTCTTTGGCCGCATCCTTGGAAGGCTCGCGCCTGGTGACGCTCACCGGGCCGGGCGGCGTGGGCAAGACCAGCCTCGCCATGGCCGCGGCGGCAGACATCGCTCTCCGCTTCGACGACGGCGTATGGATGGTGGAGGTTTCCCGGGTAGTCGACGAGAATCTCCTCCCCGCCACGATCGCCGCAACGCTCCACATCACGGAGAGCGCTCACGAGTCGCTGACGGACACACTGATCGGCCGTCTCTCACGTGCCAACTCGCTTTTGATCCTCGACGGCTGTGAACATCTGATCGAGGCAGTTGCGGCTCTCGTCGAGCGCCTGCTCCAGGGCACCAGCCTCCTGAAGATCCTCGTCACCAGTCGTGAGTGGCTGTCTTTGCGTGGTGAAAACCTGATTCAGCTGCATCCCCTGTCGTTGCCCAGCCCACACGCCCGCCTCGTCGCCGAGATCTCGGCGGCCGAGTCGGTCCAACTATTCGTCAACAGAGCAAGACTGGTTCAGCCCTCCTTCGAGCTCAACTCGACCAATGCGCACCAGGCCGCCGAGATCTGCCGACGTCTCGACGGGATCCCACTCGCCATCGAGTTGGCGGCGGCGAGGTTGAAGGTGCTCTCGATGGATCAGATCCTGGATCGGTTGGGGCATCAATTCGCTCTGCTGGCGGGGACGGTGCGAGACGTGCTGCCCCACCAGCAGACACTGGAGACCACACTCGACTGGAGCTATGACTTCCTCGGCGATGCCGAGAAGGCGCTCTTCGCCCGTCTCTCCGTTTTCGCCGGGGGCTTCACCCTGGAGGCGGCGGAGAGAGTCTGCACGGATGATCCGGTTCGGCAGGACGACGTGCTCGATCTACTCGAGAGGTTGGTTGAGACCTCCCTGGTCATGACCGGAGGATCCGGGTCGAGCCATTACCGGCTCTTGGAGCCGATCTCGCACTACGCGCGGATGAAGCTCGGGGACAACCCTCTCGCCTCACGGTTGCAAGAGAGGCATGCCCGCTTCTATCACGAGCTGGCGGAGGAGGGAGACCGAGAGATACTCCAAGTCGGCCAAACCGATTGGGTGACCCGGCTCGACCAGGAGCGCTACAACCTCCGGGCGGCCCTGCGATGGTTTCTCGAGAACGGGCATCATGAGGAAGCGGCGGAGATGGCCGGCGCGCTCAGATGGTTCTGGGTGATCAAGCGGGAGGTCACCGAGGGCTCCAAGTGGCTCGACATCTCACTCGCCGGTGCCGATGTCGAGGATGCGACTCGGGCCCGTGCTCTCAACGGTTTGGGCTTGATGGCCATCAGAAAGCTCGACTTCCCCAAGGTCGCTGCCACCTGGCATGAGGCGCACGACATATACCGGCGTCTCGGAGACAAGCGAGGTGTGGCGCGCCAGACCTATCACCTCGCCACCCTCGCCTGGTTCGAAGACGACCTGGCCGGAGCCCGGCGGCTGATCCGCGAGGCGGAGGAGCTGAGCCGGGAGAACGAAGACCATTGGGCGCTGGCCTGGTCTATGGCCGTGGGGGGGACGATGGCGCGGATCAGTGGCGATCTGATCGAGGCGAGACGGTTGCTCGATGCGAGTCACGCCTTGCTGATGGAGCACGCAGGCAAGCTGGACCAGGGCTGGTCACATCTCCGACTCGGGGCCCTGGCTCGCGACCGAGGCGACTACGCCGAGGCGACGGCGCGCTTCTCGGCCGGCCGGGAGTTGCTCGGGTTCTCCGAGGACATACAGGGGGTCATCCACGCCAACGCCGGGCTCGGTGCGATGGCCTGGCTCGCCGGAGACCACCAATATGCCCTGGAGTTGTATCGAAGCGTTCTCGAGGGATTCAGCATCTCTGAGGAGGCATCCAACAACCTCTTCGAGTTGAAGACCCTGATCCAGGGCCACCTGTCCATCGACGACCTGCGCTCCGTGGTGGAGTCCAACCGAGAGCGGGCGGAGTGGGAAGGGGACGCCGGGCAGCGAGTCGCACTCGCCGAGTATCTCTATCACATCGGCAAGACGGCCCACTCCCAGGGTGATCTGGAGCGATCTCGCACTGCCCTGGTGGAGAGCCTCTATCTCAGCCGCACCGCAGATCACATGCCCATGGTGAGCATCAACCTGGCGGGTCTCGCGGTGACGGCCCTCGACCGCGGCGACGTCGAAATGGCGGCGAGGCTGTTCGGTCTCGCCGACTGGTATGCCAGCTCCAACGACGTGACACCATGGCCGCCGGCCCACGAGCCCGACTACTCCCGGAAGGTGGCGGCGGCCAGGGCGGCACTAGGCGGTCAGGCGTTCGCCAGTCACACGATCCAGGGAGAGGAGCTGAGTCTCGACGACGCGGTCGAGCTGCTCGGCGCTAGATCGGTCTGAGCCCGCTCAGTAGTCGATGCCCCGCTTGGCCATGATCCCATTGTCGAATGCGTGTTTGACGTTTCGCATCTCGGTGACCGTGTCGGCGGCTTCGATGATCGCTCCGGGGGCGTCGCGGCCGGTCAAGATGAGCGAAACCCCGGCGGGTCGGGATTCGATCAATGAGATGGCGTCGTCGAGGTCGATCCAACCCCAGTTGATCGGGTAGGTCACCTCGTCGAGGATCACCAGCTCGTAGTCACCTGAGCGGATCACCGAACTGGCGTGCTCCCAGGCCTCACGCGCTATCGCCTGAGACTCGGTCATGTCGGTCGAGTCCCAGGTGAAGCCATCGCCGAGGGCCCACCAGTCGATCCCCAGACGGCGACCGATCTTCTCCTCGCCGACCTTCCACTCTCCCGACTTCAGGAATTGGATGACCGCCACTCTCCAGCCGCGTGCAATTGCCCTGATCGCCGTGCCGAAGGCCGCTGTCGACTTGCCCTTTCCGTCACCGGTGTTCACCAGGACCAGGGAGGTGGCCCGCTTGGTGGCGCTCTCGGGTCCCCGAGTTGGTGGTGTGTCAGTCATTTGGGCTCCTGGTGGGGATCACCGACGGCCCGTCGCCATCGCTGATCACCCGAATGCCGGCACCGTAGTGCGGGACCAACCGCTCTTCGGTGAGCACCGTCACCGGCGACCCGTCCGCCACCACCTGGCCGTCCGCAAGCATGACGAGACGCCGGGCGAAACGACCGGCGAGCGTCAGATCGTGGATGGCGGTCACGACCGTCAGACCCATTTGACGCCTCAGCTGGTCTACCAGCTCCAACACCTCGATGGCATGCCCGATGTCGAGGCTGGATGTTGGCTCGTCGAGCAGCAGGACGGGCGCCTCCTGGGCCAGGGCACGGGCCAACACCGCACGCTGGGCCTCACCACCCGACAAGGTGGCGAGTGGCCTTTCCGCGAAGTCGCCCAGCCCGAGACGCTCGATTGCGGTCCGGGCGGACCGAATATCTGCTTGGGACTCCGAGCCGAAATAGGTGACATGCGGAGTCCGGCCCAAAAGCACGTAGTTGGCCACATTCATCTCATCGGGGAGATGCGGGCGCTGCGGCATCCAGGCGATGTCGAGCCCGATTCGGGGCTTCGCCCCCCCGAGATGCACCGATCCTGAGTGGGGCACGATCCCCACCGCTGTCTTCAACAACGTCGACTTGCCTGCCCCATTCGGCCCGATGAGGGCGAGCCATTCCCCGTCGGCGACTTCGAGATCGATGGGCCCCAGGACCACACGCTCGGCGAACGAGACGCGAACGCCGTGCCAACCGATCATGAGCTACCCCGCATCGTCCTCAGCACCAGGAGAAAGAAGGGTGCCCCGAGCAGGGCGGTCACCACGCCTATCGGAAGCTCTCCGGGAGCGACGAGAGTTCGAGCGCCGAGATCTGCGAGCACGAGAAACGAAGCGCCGTAGAGGAGCGACAACGGGACGATCACCCGGTAGCTCCAGCCGGTGAGGAGGCGAACGGCATGGGGGACGATTATCCCGACGAAGCCGATCAACCCACTGACAGAGACCGCGGCGGCCGTGGCCAGGGTGGCGGCCAGCACCACCGTGGCCCGGACCCTGCTCACGTTCACCCCGAGACCCTCTGCCTCTTCGTCTCCGACGGCGAGGACGTCGAGCAGACGGCGATGGAAGAGGAGTGTCACGGATGCGATGACGACATAGGGGACGAGAGACCGCACCTCGTCCCATCCCACCGTCACGAGACGCCCCAGGATCCACGAGTACACCTCGCGCAGGGTGTCGTAGTTCCGCTGCAGCAGAAACGTCTGAAATGACGTTGCGAAGGCGGCAACCGCCACTCCCGCCAGGATGAGCGAGGTAGTGGTCCGGCCTCCGACGGTGCGGCTCAGCAGATAGGTGGCGCCCACCGCCGCCAGCCCGCCGATGAACGCCATCGGCGCCAGCAAGGCCTGGTCCCCTCCGGCACCGATGACCAACGTCGCTCCCAGCCCGGCACCGGCGGCGACGCCGAGTAGGTAAGGATCGGCCAATGGGTTGCGGAACACCCCCTGATATCCGGCGCCGGCAAGGGAGAGCACACCTCCGACGAGGGTGCCCATCACCACCCGGGGCAGCCTCAATTCGAAGAGAAGACGATATTGCACCTCGCTTAGACCGTGGTCGATCGTCACGCCCGGCAGCCGATCGAGGAGAGCTCCGATCACACCGGGTGGTGGGAGGCGCACGGCTCCCACCAGCGTGGCGGCCAGACCGACTGCGAGGAGCACGACCAGGGCCAGGAGGACTTTGGCCCACCCAACGCTCACCGCGCCCGTGTCGGCGTCTCGACTCAAGAAACGGGGGCCATATCGGTGACCGAATCCGCGATCGTCTGCAACAGATCGACGACGCGTGGCCCCCAGTTGGATGCCAGATAGGACTCGAGCGGGATGATTGCGCCATTTGCCACCGCAGTCATCCCATCCCAGCCCGGCCTCTCGGCCAAGCTCTCGGGCGTGACGCCGTAATCGACATCGGCGAGAAAGATCAGGTCCGGATCTTTGCTGACGATGTACTCCGAGGAGAGTTGAGGAAACCCAATGCCTTCGGTGTCGGCGGCGTCGGCGATGTTCTCCATGGCCAGCAAGTCATAGATCTGGCCGAGGAAGCTGAACGAGGATGCCGCATAGAGGGTCGAATCCACCTCGTGATAGAAGGTGAGCCCCTCCGGCACAGGTGTCTCTTCGACGATCCGGGCGATGTCGGCCTTCATCGACACTGCCACCGCCTCTGCCTCGTCCGAGTGCCCGGTGGCGACACCGAGGTCGTGAATCTGGTCCCAGGAGTCCTGAAGGGTCAGCGCAGTGGGGAGAAGCATGCTGGGGACACCGACAGCAGTGAGACCTGTTTGGAGCTCGCCGGGATCGAACGAGATCACGACCAGATCTGGCTCGTAGCCGAGGATGGCCTCCAAATTGGGGCTGAAGCCGGAGAGGTCGGTGACCGGGGCCTCGTCGGGGTAGGTGGAGAACTCGTCGACCGCGATGACCTGATCACCGGCGCCGATTGCGTAGAGCATCTCGGTGGCGGTCGAAGACAGCGAGACCACCCGTGTCGGCATTGCCTCGATGTTCACATCCCCTCCGGGAAGGCTCACGACAGCCGGGAAAGCCGGGTCCGTGGGCTGAGTGTCTCCCGTGGTGGTGGTGTGCACCGTGGTCGTGGTCGCCGAGCCGGCAACCGTCTCACCGGTCCGGATCGTCGTGCTCGACGAGTCCTCGGCACCTGGGCTGCACGCGCCGATCGCCAGGGCCAGCGTGAGGATCGAGATGATCCCTTTCATGAAAACATCCTCCTGTCAAGGAGGATGAAGAGGTTGGAGGCTTCCCTGAGCCCACGTTTCCGTCTTCATCCGAGACTTTCATCGTGGCCCTGGAAGACCAGGCGACCTGGCTCGTCCCCCCGGTGAGGGGGGCTTCACAGTTGCGGGACAGCGTCGGATTCACACCGACTTCGCTGACTCCAGGGCACCCACCGACAAGTAGTGGGCCCGGCCATGATAGCCGGGCCCACTGGAGGGGGACCTGTCGGATCAAGCCGCCAAGCGGCTACCCGAGGTTGTCCGGCAGGTCACCGAGAGTCACACTGAGCGTCATCTCCTGGCCATTCCTCACCACCGTCATGTCCACGGTGGTGCCGGGGCGATGGGTTCGCACCTGGGCGGCGAGGTCGTCGATTCCCTGCACGGGGACCCCGTCGAGGGATATCACCAGATCGCCAACCTGGACGCCCGCCTGAGATGCGCCGCTGTCGGGAGCAACTTCGGTGATCATCGCACCCGCCCGCCCCGAGTCGACGTTGCGACCGACGACTCCGAGATAGGCGGTGCCGAGGTCTTCGCCATTGATGACGGCCTGGGCGATGTCGTTCGCCACGGAGACCGGCACCGCGAATCCGACACCGTCGTTGGCGCCGGAGGCGCTGAAGATCGACACGTTGATCCCGATGAGCCGTCCTTGACGATCCACGAGCGCCCCACCGGAGTTGCCGGGGTTTATGGCCGCATCGGTCTGCAACAGTGAACGGCAGTTGCCTCCCGGCTGCAGACAGCCGATGGGCTGATTGACCGCCGAGACGATCCCGGCGGTCACGGTGCCCTGGAGAGCCCACGGGCTGCCGACCGCGATCGCCATCTCGCCGACACGTGGTGTGCTGTCGAGCGCCAGAGTGGCAGGGGTCAACCCGGTCCGCTCCACTTTGACCAGGGCGACGTCGGCATCGGACGTGCCACCGAGCACGGTCCCTTGTATCTGCTCCCCGTCATTCAAACGCACGGTGACGGTGTCGTTGCCCGCCACCACGTGGGCGGCGGTGATGATCAGCCCGTCGGCGTCGTAGACAACACCTGAGCCGACTCCATCGGCGCTTTGGATCTGCACGACCGATGGGAGGATCACCTCTGCCGCATCGGCCACCGGCTCTTCGCCCGGGACGATCGGTGTGTTGTCCTGGCCTTCGCCGGCCGTGGCCACGGTTGTGGCCGTCGTGGTGCTGTCCTGTCGGGTGGTGAGCAGATAGGTGATGCCGGCGGAAGATGCGACCAGCACGACCGCCAACAACCCCATGAGCCAAGCAGACCTTCCACGCGGTCGTCGGGTGCCGGTCGGCGGTGCGACTGGTGGCGGGACCTGGCCGACGTGGTTTGGCCCAGGCATAGGTGGTGACGACTCGAAGTCGGATTCGACTTCGGTCGTGTCCAGAGACTCGGGCTCGGGGTCGACCGCCGCAGCGGGGGGCGCTACCACCGCCGGCTCTTCTCCGGCGATCGGGGTTGGATCCGGCTCGGTCAGGACGGACTTCTCCTGTCCCTGATCGGCCGACTCGGTGATTTCGTTCACGATTTGGACCTCCTGGTGTGGTCAACGGTACCGGGGGCTCTTTAAGGGTTGGTAAAGGGGGAGACAGCCGGATGTGAGTTTTCCGGCTCATCGATCGGGAGCCAGATGATCATGATCACTCCCTTACCCCCATCACCGGGTAGGTCAACCAATACGCCGCCGTGTGCAGCAGCAACCTGTTCGACGATTGACAGCCCGAGACCCACCCTGCCCCCGTCGGGCTCGTCGGGCAGGCCAGGCCCACTGTCCTGGACCGCCAGCCAGGCCCACCCATCCTGCACACCGCTTCCCACCCTTATCGATGAGCCCGTTGGTGCCACACGGAGTGCGTTGTCCATGAGATTCGTCAGGGCTCGATCGAGTGCGACCTCGACACCCTGGACGACGGCCGGCGACGCCGCCGTCTCCATCGTCACGCCCCTCTGGGAGACGAGGCTGGCGAACTCGGTGGCCTTCTCCGTGACGAGGGCGGCCAGATCGAGTGTGACGGCCTGGGCCTTGCCCGTCTGTAGGCGAGCGGTGGCAAGAAGCCCGTCGATCATGTGCGACATCTTCTCGACATTTCGCTGGACGATGCCACCGACCTCTTTCCAATCCTCGACCTGAGCCTCCTCGTCACCGGCGACCACTTCGACATTGGAGCGGATCACGCTCAGTGGTGTTCGAAGGTCATGACTCGTGTCGGCGAGGAATTGCCTCTGGCTGGAGAAGGCCTGATCGAGACGCCCGAGCATGTCGTCGAACGTGGAGGCGAGACGAGTCAGCTCGTCATCGGGTCCCTCCAGCGCTATGCGTCGGCTGAGATCCGAAGCCTGGATGTCCCGCGCCACCTGGGTTATCTCCTCGACCGGCTTGAGTACCCGGCCCGACATGACCCAACCCACCACGAGAGAGAGCAGAAAGAGGAGGGCCAGTGCGAAGAGGGTGAACCTGGCCACCTCGTTGAGGACGATCTGGTTGTAGATCGATTCGATCATCCTCATCTCGTGGGCCTCCAGCGCCGGGATGACCCCGATCTGGACGCCATTCTGGAAGACGGGACGACCGGTCCACATGAACTGTGTCATGGTCTGGGTCTCCAGCCACCGCCGAAGTGCCAGGTAGACCAGCCCGAGCAAGGCACCACCGAGCCCGAAGACGACCGCCGAATACTGAACCGAGAGACGGAACCGAATCGACCGAAAGATCGCCGGCATCAGTCTTGGAGCCTGTACCCGCGACCCGGCACGGTCGAGATCAGCGGCGGCTCACCCAGCTTCTTGCGGAGATTGCTCACCGTGACCCGCACCACGTTGGTCAGTGGGTCCGCCATCTCGTCCCACACGTGCTCGAGGAGGTGCTCCTGGCTGAGGACCACCCCGGCATGTGCCATGAAGTAGTGGAGAAGAGAGAACTCCTTGGCGGTGAGATCCAAGGGAAGAGAGTCACGAGTGGCCTCGAAACGGGCAGCGTCCAGTCGAAGACCCCCGACCTCGATCACGGGATCGACCTCGTCCTCTCGCCTCAACAGCGACCGAACCCGGGCCGAGAGCTCGGCAAATGCGAAGGGCTTCACCAGATAGTCATCGGCCCCGGAATCGAGCCCGGCGACACGATCATCGATGTCGTCCCGGGCGGTCAGCATGAGGATGCGCGGTCGGTTCCCTTCCAGGGTGGGAAGAGAGCCATCGACCAGTCTGCGGCACAGTCCGAGCCCTGATCCGTCCGGAAGATTCCAGTCGAGGCAGACGAGGTCATAGCCGGCGGTCCGGAGCTTCATGTCCGCTTCCATCGCAGCCAGCGCCACGTCAACGGCATGACCGTCCCGCCGCAGGCCACGGGCGATGGCGTTGGCCAGATCCGGCTCGTCTTCTACTACAAGGAGGCGCACTTGGGCCAGAAGCTATCCGAAATCGGGTAAGGATCGAATAAACCTGGCATAACCGGGTAAAGGGACCAGTATGGGCTGTCGGACCTATCAACCTTTTGCAACCAATTGCCGATGAGATGAGTCGGAGTACTTGAAATGGTCATCACATTCATCACTGAAGACACGAGCGGGTTTCACACCTACACCGGGCACGTCGTGAGCCGTGGCCCGTCAACGATCGTCCTGATGTTGACCGAGCCTTTCAGCATGGCCGGTCGCTCGGTGCAGTTCCCGAAGGACACCGTCGTCGAAGAGAAGGTCATCTCCGCCTGACCCGCACCGAGTTTGGTGCATCGACACGGCGACAATTCCACGTAACCTGTACCCATGTTCCTCGACGCCAGTGTCTGGCAGTCAATCGCCATCGTGGGTGGCATCGGTGCTCTTGCCGGCCTGATCGGCGGATTCATCGGTAGCGCCGACAGTCTCTTCGGCACGCTCCTGATGGGCGCCATCGGTGGCGTCGCCGGGGCGACCATCATGAGAATCGGGGGTGCACCCGGCATCTACACCGTCGGTGATGGCTTCTCCGTCATCTGGGCGGCCGCCGGGGGCCTCATCCTCGGGTTCGTGGTCAGCAAGGCCAACTGACCCGGGTCGCACCAAAAGGCCCCGCTTGAAGCGGGGCCTTTCAAATGATCGACAGTGATGGCTCAGCCGACGGCGCCGGCCGCCGCCATGTTCAGCTCGATGAGACGGTTCATCTCGACGGCGTACTCCATCGGGAGCTCTTTGACGATCGGCTCGATGAACCCGGCGACGATCATCGATGTCGCCTGTTCCTCCGTCAGCCCCCGCGACATCAGGTAGAAGAGCTGATCGTCGCCGACCTTGGAGACGGTGGCCTCGTGACCGATCTCGGCGTCGTTCTCTTCGATCTCCATGTACGGGTAGGTGTCGGAGCGGCTGTCCTCGTCGAGGATCAGTGCGTCGCACCTGACGAACGACTTGGCATTCTCGGCCCCGGGCTCCACTCGAACCAGTCCGCGATATCCGGCCCGGCCGCCCCCCTTGGAGATGGACTTCGAGACGATCGTGGAAGTGGTGTCGGGGGCGACGTGGACCATCTTCGCACCGGCATCCTGATGCTGGCCCTCACCGGCGAACGCAATCGAAAGCACTTCGCCGTGGGCCCCCGGCTCCATCAACCAAACGGCCGGGTACTTCATCGTCAGACGTGATCCGAGGTTGCCGTCGACCCATTCCATGGTGGCGTTCCGGTATGCGGCGGCCCGCTTCGTCACCAGGTTGAAGACGTTGTTGGACCAGTTCTGAATCGTGGTGTACCGGCACCGGCCACCCTCTTTGACCACGATCTCGACGACCGCCGAATGGAGGGAGTCGGTCGTGTACACGGGGGCGGAACAACCCTCGACATAATGCACGTAGGCCCCTTCGTCCACGATGATGAGGGTGCGCTCGAACTGTCCCATGTTCTCGGAGTTGATCCTGAAGTACGCCTGCAACGGCTGGTCGACGTGAACCCCGGGCGGGACGTAGATGAATGACCCACCGGACCAGACCGCCGAGTTGAGCGCTGCGAACTTGTTGTCGTTGGGCGGGATCACCGTGCCGAAGTACTCCTTGACGATGTCCGGGTACTCACGCAGGGCCGTGTCCATGTCGGTGAAGAGGACGCCGAGCTTCTCGAGGTCGTCCCGATTGCGGTGGTACACCACCTCGGACTCGTACTGCGCCGTCACCCCGGCCAGGTACTTGCGCTCGGCTTCCGGGATGCCCAGCTTCCGGTAAGTCTCCTTGATGGACTCCGGGACCATGTCCCAGTCCTTCTGCTGCTCCCCGGCCGGCTTCACGTAGTAGTAGATGTCGTCGAAATCGATGGTGTCGAGAGCACCGCCCCCGCCCCATTTCGGGATTGGCTTGCGGAGAAACCGCTGATATGCCTTGAGCCTGAATTGGAGCATCCATTCCGGCTCCTTCTTCATCATCGACATCTCGCGAATGACGGTTTCATCGAGTCCCTTGCGCGGCGTGAAGGCATACTCGATCTCATCATGCCAACCGAGCTGATATGCGCCTATGTCTAGATCGACGGTGGCCACTTGCTGATCACCTCAAGAATCTTCGTTTGCTTGCCGGCCTGTCATGGGAAACAAGAAAGCTCTGTTCTGAATTTCCACTATCCCGATAGTTGAATTGTACCGGACGATCGTTGCTGTCGAAATCCAAGGATCCATGCGACGATTCTCCCCAGGCAACCGGTCGCCCATGACGACCGGGCCGGCGGGCCTATTAGATTTTGGGGATGCCGGTCATCGTCGTCGGAGCCGACACCGCAATCGGTATGGAAGTGATACACGGCCTGCTCGAGCCCGGGCGAGAGGTGAGGGCTTTCGTGTCCGACCCGGAGGTGGCCTCCAGTCTCCGTGCGGTAGGGGTCAAGGTCGCGTTGGGCGATGTATCCGATGACAGCCACGTTCAGGGAGCCGCCACCAACTGCTTCTCGGCCGTGCTCGTCGCAGAGGCGGCGCACGACGACCGGGAGCGATCCTTTGCCCGCACCCCCGAAGAAGTCCTCGCCGGTTGGGCCAAGGCGGTGTCAGCCTCACGGGTGAGAAGGACCATCTGGATCGGCGACGAGGTTCCCGACGTGGGGACACCGGAGCGGGCAATCGTGTCACCTTCGGTGAAGGACCTGGTGGAACGGGTCGTCTCCCTGGACGACGCCGCCACGATCTAGCTCAGATCATCGTGTAGGCCTCTGACTCTCTCGCCAACTCCCATAGATCGATGGCGAACATCCCGGCATCCCGGCGATAGGCGGCCTCTAGATAGGGATAGGGATCGATCGCCTGGCCTTCGTATGCGAGCTCGAAATGGGTGTGGGAGCCGGCTCCCTCGGCATTGCCCGAGTCACCGACCCATGCGATCAGCTGACCGGGCTCCACCCGGCTCCCCTCGACCAGGCCAGGGGCAACGGTCAACGACCAGCTCGCCTTCCCGTCGTCCGTTCCAGGGTTGTCGTTGTTCAGATGGATGTATCGCGTCGTCCAGCCGTCACCGTGGTCGATCTCGATGTAGCGGCCCGAGAGATGCGAGGTGCCGATCACGGTGATCGTCCCGGCGGCGGCGGCGAAGACCTGCGTCATCTTCGGGGCCATCAGATCGTTGCCCTCGTGTCGTCTGCCCCCGGAGCGGCGTGCGCCAAATGTCGAGGTGAATTGGGTCACCTGGGTCTCCTGGGGAAAACGAAGTGGGAAGGGAGGGACGGGAGATGCCGAGGCGGGGAGCATGGGGAGGAAGCTCGCCATCGCCATGAGGGCGCTGAGGGCCAAGCCGCGTGCGCGTGCCAGTCTCGATTTGGGCGACATGAGTCAATCTCCGATGGTCGGGATAAGAGGAGAGGGACCCAACCAAGGTCCCTCGCGCCCGGAACGCTATCCCGGGCCACCTCCTATGCAAACCCGGTCGTCCCTCAAGGCTCGGGCTGAGCCTCCTCGGGTCTTCGCCGAACCGTGAACCGAAGTCGCGACACCGGCTCATCATCGACGGAGATCACGAACGAATACGAGCCTTCGCCAGAGAACACCAGATTGTTGAACGTGAACGAGCGGATCAGACCGAAGTCGGTCGCCGACGCCGGCTGCGACCTCGCCGGCAGCCTGATGTCGTGTGACAGGGGATGGGGCAGCATCGGCGCACCGTCGGCGTTCTGAAGCTCCACCGAGAGCTTGAGTGTCTCCGCCCCCCATGAGGTCGGCACCCGGAGCCGAATACCGATGGCGAGGCTGGGATGACGCGCCGGGAAGTTACGCACCCAAAGGGTGTCCCAGCCGCCGCCGAGGACGAAGAGCTTCCCACGAACCGCCTGGACTGCGTCCGCCAGCAGTGCCACATCGACGGTCGGCCCGATCGAGTCCGGGGCGATGTCCATCCAGGAGAGCCTAGGGACATGGGAAAGGACGGAACCGAGACCAGATCGCATTCCATTCCGGGACGGCCCTCCCCTAACGTTGGCCCCAGGAGGTCCTATGTCCAACAATTCGCTGCCCGCTCCCGCCACGGGAAAGCTGGGAATCCTCACTCCCGGCATGGGTGCAGTCGCCACGACTTTCTTCTCGGGTGTCCTCGCCTCGCGCAAGGGCTATGCCGTGCCATACGGGTCTCTGACGCAGATGTCGCACATCCGCCTGGGGAGGAGGACCGAGGAGCGCAACCCGCTGATCAGGGACTTCGTGCCGTTGGCCCGGCTGGAGGATCTCGAGTTCGGAGGTTGGGACCCCTACTCCGACGACGCCTACACCTCGGCCATGAAGGCCGGCGTGCTCGATCCGAGGCATATCGAGGGGATCGGGGACGAGTTGAGGGCGATAAGGCCCTATCCGGCGGTGTTCTCCAACCGTTGGGTGCGCAATCTCGACGGTGTCGACCAGGTCAAGGATGGGGCAAGTCACATGGACCTGGCCGAAGCCCTCATGGAGGACATCGACCGATTCCGGGCGGATAAGCAGGTCGATCGCCTGGTCATGGTCTGGTGTGGCTCGACGGAGGCCTACGAAGAGCCCTCCGAGGTCCACGCCGAGCTCGCCGCCTTCGAGAAGGGGATGCGTGACAACGATCCCGCCATCACCCCTTCCCAGATCTATGCCTATGCCGCCCTCAAGATGAAGGTGCCCTTCGCCAACGGCGCCCCGAACCTGACGGTCGACATACCGGCCATGATCGAGCTCGCAGCCGAACAGGGTGTCCCCATCGCCGGCAAGGACTTCAAGACCGGCCAGACGCTGATGAAGACGATGATCGCCCCTGGGCTCAAGGCCAGGATGTTGGGGGTCAAGGGCTGGTTCTCCACCAACATCCTCGGCAACAGGGACGGTGAGGTGTTGGACGATCCCGAGAGCTTCAGATCCAAGGAGGTCTCCAAGCTGGGTGTCCTCGAGCAGATCCTCCAGCCTGATGTGTACCCCGAGCTCTACGGCGACATCTATCACAAGGTGCGCATCAACTACTACCCACCGCGTGGGGATGACAAAGAGGGTTGGGACAACATCGACATCTTCGGCTGGCTCGGCTACCCGATGCAGATCAAGATCGACTTCCTGTGCAAGGACTCGATCCTGGCGGCACCCATCGTCCTCGACCTCGCCCTGTTCATGGACCTGGCGGCGAGATCGGGCAAGAGCGGCGTCCAGGAGTGGCTCTCTTTCTACTTCAAGAGCCCTCAGGTTGCGGAGGGGCTCTATGCCGAGAACGACCTGTTCATCCAGTCGACCAAGCTGAAGAACAACCTCCGCCACATGATGGGCGAAGACTTGATCACCCATCTCGGAACCGAGTACTACGAAGAGACATGACGTCAGAGGGGATCAAAGTCGGCTCGTGGGTCATCCCCGAGTCGGAGTTGATCGAGAGATTCGAGACCTCCGGCGGCCCGGGGGGCCAGCATGCCAACAAGAACGAGACCGCCGTCACACTCCGGCTCGATCTGGATGGGTCCTCGCTCCCCGAGGACGTCCAATCGAAGCTACGGGAGCGGATCGGGCCCATCGTCGAAGTGACCGCATCAGACAGCCGATCACAATGGCGCAACCGGGCGCTGGCGAGAAGACGGCTGGCTGAGCGGGTCGAGACGGCCCTCGCCGACGATCGACCGCGTAAGGCAACCAAGCCCTCACGGCGCTCGCGAGAGCGACGACTCGAGAGGAAGCGATTGCGGTCCGAGGTGAAGAAGAACCGGAGCACGCCCCGAATCGACGACTGAGCCGGGGACCGGCAAGAGAGGTCTCGCGCTCCTAGAGGTGCGAGGTGAGCCAGTCCGCGGCCAGATCGGCCACTCTCTCCAGGGCCCCTGGCTCTTCGAAGAGATGGGTGGCCCCCGGAACCACCTCCAGGTGGCTCGAGGGAGTCAGGTGGGTGAGTGCCTCCCTGTTCAACTCGAGCACCACGGGGTCGTTGCCGCCGACGACGAGCAACGTCGGGCATCTGACCCGCCCCAGATGCCTCCCGGCGAGATCGGGCCGCCCACCGCGAGATATCACGGTGGCGATCTCACCCTCCCCTTCCGCAGCGGCGACCAATGCCGCAGCGGCCCCGGTCGACGCCCCGAAATAAGCCAATGGCAGCGAGCCGAGATCACCCCAGGACATGACCCAGGCCCTTGTCTCCTCGAGACGCCGGGCGAGCAGGCCGATGTCGAAGACATTGGCCCGATCTGCAGCCTCCAATGGTGAAAGGAGGTCGAAGAGGAGGGTCCCCACACCCCGGTCGTTGAGCGCACCCGCCACGTATCGATTACGAGGGCTGAGACGGCTGCTTCCAGATCCGTGAGCGAATATCACCAGACCGGTCGCCTCGTCCGGCATGGTCACGTGCCCGGGTAACCCGGCGGGTGTGATCTCGATGCGGATCTCCTCGTCGAACATCATGCGGGTCGCCCGCGGAATCTCTCCAGGAGCCGTGTCACCTCGGTGTCCGTGGTCTGGGTGAAGTCGCGATAGAACGATCCGATCGCGACGAACGGCTCAGGGGTGTCGACTACGACCACTTCGTCGGCTACCGACTCGAGGGCGGCCAGCGTGTCGGCTGGTGCCACCGGGGCGGCGATCACGATCCTTGCCGCTCCCTGTTCCCGCGCCACCTCGGCCGCCGCCCGGACGGTCGATCCGGTGGCGATCCCATCGTCGACGATGACAGCGGTGCGCCCTTCCAGAGAGAGTCGTTGTGCCGAGCCCCGGTAGACCGAGACCCTCCGTTCCAGCTCCCGTCGCTCCCTTGCCTCGGTCGTCGCCAACTGACGGTCATCGACGCCGGCGAGTGAGAGCACCCTCGTGTTCAGAATCCGGATGTCACCTTCGCCTATGGCGCCCATCGCCAATTCAGGCTGAAACGGAACGCCCAGTTTGCGCACCATGATCACGTCCAGAGGGGCACCGAGCAGATGGGCGACTTCGAATGCAACCGGAACCCCTCCTCGGGGCAACCCGAGCACCACCAGATTCCCGCCACGCAGGTGATCGAGCCGCTGCGCAAGGATGCGCCCGGCCTCGGTTCGGTCTCGGAACATTGGGCCCCTTCATGGTCAGGGTAGGCGGAACCGCACCGCCGCCTCGGCCTGGGCTCATCCCGAAAGACCCGCAGAAACGGACTTCTGGCCCTGGTCGACCCATCGAGGGCTTCGGATGATGCCCTTGAAGGAGGTTTCGGATGAGTGGAGACGACACGAGAGTCCGAGCGATCTTCGTGATCCTGCTGCTCGCTCTCATCGGCGGTCTTCTCGCCTACCGGATGACACGCGACCACGAGGCGTGATCGCGCCGACCCGACCAACTGCATGAACGAAGGGAGATCCTGTTGAGCGCGCCCGAATACACACGTTGGTTTTCTCAGCTGGGGATAGGCGATGTCCCCAAGGTCGGTGGCAAGAACGCATCTCTGGGCGAGCTCTACTGTGCCCTCACCCCATTGGGGATGAACATCCCCAATGGATTCGCCGTCACCGCCGACGCCTATCGGGTCACGCTCGCCGAGGCCGGAGTGGTCCCCGAGTTGAAGGATCTGCTCGGCGATGTCGACAAGAGCGACGTCACCGACCTGGCCCGTCGGGCCAGACGTGCTCGCGAGCTCGTTTACGGCGCACCGCTGCCGTCTCAGATTCGAGATGAGATCGTCAGTGGATACGAGAAGCTCGTCGAGGAGTACGGGCCAGACCTCAGCGTGGCGGTGCGGTCATCTGCGACCGCCGAGGACCTCCCGACGGCGAGCTTCGCCGGGCAACATGAGACCTTCCTCAACGTCCACGGGGCGGAAAGGGTGGTGGAGGCTTGTCGGCGCTGTTTCGCCTCGTTGTTCACCGACCGTGCGATCGCGTACCGCATCGACAACGGGTTCGACCATTTCGACGTTGCGCTGTCGGTCGGCGTCATGAAGATGGTGAGGTCGGATCTCGCCAGTAGTGGGGTGATGTTCACCATCGACACCGAAACCGGCTTCGACGACGTGGTCTTCATCACCGGATCCTGGGGCCTTGGAGAGAACGTGGTCCAGGGTGCGGTGGATCCCGATGAGTTCTACGTCCACAAGCCCACCTATCTCTTGGGTCACCGAGCCGTGCTGAAGCGCAATCTCGGGCGGAAGCAGGTCAAGATGATCTACGCCCAGGGACGTGGCGGCCAGACCACCATCAACGTGCCTTCACCCGACGATGATCGGGCCAGGTTCTGCCTCACCGATCCCGAGGTTCTGACCGTCGCGGGCTACGGGATCGAAGTCGAGCGTCACTACAGCGAGAGAGCCGGGCATCACATGGCGATGGACATCGAGTGGGCCAAGGACGGCATCGACGGGCTCATCTACCTGGTGCAGGCCCGTCCGGAGACGGTGGTCTCACAGGTGAGCGGAGACACCATCGACGAATATCGGATCGAGGACGGCGGGGAGATCTTGGTCACCGGTCGCGCCGTGGGCAGTGCGGCAGCGAGTGGCCTCGTCCACGTCGTCCGGGAAGTCGCCGATCTCTCTTCGTTCAAGCCCGGAGAGGTGCTCGTCTCCGATACCACGACACCGGACTGGGAACCGGTGATGAAGACTGCCTCGGCGATCGTGACCAACCGCGGTGGCCGAACCTGCCACGCCGCCATCGTGGCGCGTGAGCTGGGGATACCCGCCGTGGTCGGCACCTCCACCGCCACCGGCGACCTCGAAACGGGCCAATCGGTGACCGTGTCTTGCGCCGAGGGTGACGTCGGCTTCGTATACCGGGGGGAGGTGCCGATTCATGTCGAAAAGGTGGATCTCGGAACGATGCCACAGACCAGGACCGAGGTCATGGTCAACATCGGCAACCCCGACATCGCATTTCAGACATCTCGCTTGCCGGCAGCCGGTGTGGGTCTCGCCCGGATGGAGTTCATCATCTCGGAGTCGATAGGTGTGCACCCGATGGCCCTGGCCCAACCGGATCGCGTCAAAGACCCTGAAGAGCGAGCGCGAGTCCTCGAGCTGACCCGGGGCTATGAGGACGGCGCCGAGTACTTCGTGCAACGCCTGTCCGAAGGGGTGGGCACGATCGCCGCCGCCTTCTACCCCCGACCGGTCGTGGTTCGACTGTCTGACTTCAAGACGAACGAGTACGCCAGCCTCCTCGGGGGAAAGTGGTTCGAGCCGATCGAGGCCAATCCCATGCTGGGATTCCGGGGAGCGTCCCGCTACGCCCATCCCGCCTACGCCGCCGGCTTCGCCTTGGAGTGCGCAGCCCTGAAGCGGGTGAGGGGCGAGATGGGGTTGACGAACCTCAAGATCATGGTCCCGTTCTGCAGACGTGTCGATGAAGCCGAGAGAGTCCTCCGGGCGATGGCGGACAATGGCCTGCGTCGCGGAGAGGACGGTCTCGAGGTGTATGTGATGTGTGAGATCCCGAACAACGTCATACAGGTGGATCGTTTTGCAGCGCTCTTCGACGGCTTCTCGATCGGATCGAACGACCTCACCCAGCTCGTGCTCGGCGTCGACCGCGACTCTGAGATGGTCGCGTTCGACTACGACGAGCGGGACGAGGGTGTGATGCAGATGATCGAGATGGCGATCGACGGGGCCCACCGTCACCAACGTCATGTCGGGATCTGTGGCCAGGCCCCATCCGACTTCCCGGATGTGGCGCGTCGACTGGTGGAGTATGGAATCGATTCGATGAGCCTCAACCCGGACACTCTGATCCAGACCACGAGGCTCATCGCCGAGGTGGAGAGCGAACAACTGGCTCCGATCGGATGACCGGGCCGGCAGAGGGATCGGGCTCACCGATCACCACCTAGTGTCGTCTCATGGAGATGACACCCCAGCGCTGGGACTACACGAGCCGGTATTCGCAGGAGGTATTCGGGGCGCAGGACGACCACCTGGCCGGTCTCATGACGGCGGCGGTCGCCGAAGGCCTTCCCCCTATCGCGGTCAGCGCCGACGTCGGGCGTCTGCTGCAGATCCTCACCTCGATGACGGAAGGGCGGCTGGCGATCGAGATCGGGACCCTGGGTGGATACTCAGGGATCTGGATCACGAGAGGGCTTCGACCCGACGGACGGCTCATCACGATCGAATACGAGCCCCGTCACGCTCGTTTCGCCGGCGATCAATTCGAGCGCGCCGGCCTTGGGAATCAGGTGGAGGTGAGGGTCGGTGCCGCTCTCGACGTCCTACCCTCACTGATCGGTGAGCTCGAGCCCGGGAGTGTCGACGTTGTGTTCCTCGACGCAGTGAAGAGCGAGTACACCCAGTACTTCGAGCTGGTGAAACCGCTGGTGGCGGTTGGCGGATTGGTGCTCGCCGACAACGTCTACGGCACCTCCGAAGGCTGGATCGACCAGGGGCGCGGAACCGATGCCTTCAATCGGCTCATTGCGGCCGACCCGGATTTCGAGACGGCGGCGGTCCCTCTGAGGGAGGGTGTCCTGATCGCACTTCGCATCAGTTGAAATAGCGCTTGGCCCGGTCACGATCAGGCTTGCCCGGCCCCGCGACCGGGATGGTGTCGACCCTCACCCACCGCTTGGGGATCATGTGCGTCGGCAGTGATTTCCGGAGCTCCGAATCCAGTGCACCGTGATCCACGTCACCCACATAGACACAGCACACCTGTTCGCCCCAATCGGCGTCGGCCACGCCGATTACCAGTGCGTCCTCGATCCCGTCCACCCGCATCAGGGCGCCCTCGACGATCTCCGGCACCACGTTCTCACCACCGGTCACGATCACGGTGTCGGCCCTCCCCCGGAGACGTAGCGCCCCGTCGGCATCGAGGGCGCCGAGGTCATTGGTGACGAACCAGCCCCCTCTTTCCCGGTCGGGCTCACCTAGATAGCCGGGAGACAACATCGGGCAGCGGAGCGCGATCCGGTCGTCCGGCCCGATCCTGAGCTCGACACCGGGCAGGGGGTCGGCCTTCGCCTCGATGACCGATCCCGGTCGCAGAGTGGCCACTTGCCCACAAGTCTCGGTCATCCCGTAGGTGGGCAGAACAGGGATCCGCGCCTCCGACGCACGCTCGAGCAGACCATCCGGGATCGGGCCCCCACCCACCAGGACGGCGCGCAGCCCCTCATAGGGGCCGGGGTCGTGATCGAGCAAGCGGCTCAACATCGTCGGAACGACCGAGGCCATGGTCACGTCTCCACGGAGAGCGGCGGCAAAGGTCGAGGGCTGGAACTCGGGGAGGATCCGAACGGTGCCACCCGTGTAGGCGGACCGAACCACGATCGACAGCCCACCCACGTGGTACAGCGGCATCGCCAGCAGCCAGACATCGTCACCGTCATACCCGAGATGTGCCTGAGATGCCTCCGCCGCCGCCAGCCAGTTCTCGGTGGTGTGACGAACCGCCTTCGGGGCGCCGGAGCTCCCCGACGTGAGCATCACCGTGACCGCGCTCCCCGGGTCGGCCGTGGTGGGCATGCTCTGCCCCGGCCCGGAGAGAAAGACGGTGCCGGTGCTCATGGCCGACAAGATCGCCACGATCGACGCGAAGTCGAGTGTCGGGGTCAGGTCCACGATCGGGTCGGTCTTCGCCTTCCCCATCAACCCCAGGGCCCGGCCAAAGGTCAACTCCCCCTCCCCCCCGACCAGGAACACCCGATCGGGGTCATGACGTCGCAGCCACTGGTCGAACATGGCCACACGGTACGTCTCTGTGAACGCTTTCAGCCCCCGAAGGGGCGAAAGCGTTCACAGAAAGGCCTTATCCTCTCCAATCGTGGTTTCCGAGATCTTCGACCCCCATGCCTGGGACCAGGTCCCCGGGTTCGATTTCACCGATATCACCTATCACCGCGCCAAGGGGCACGGTGTGGTGAGGGTGGCATTCGATCGGGCCGAGGTTCGGAACGCCTTTCGCCCCCAGACCGTCGATGAGCTGTATGCCGCCCTGGAACACGCTCGTCAGGCCACGGACGTCGGATGCGTCCTCCTCACCGGAAACGGGCCCTCCCTCAAGGACGGGGGTTGGGCGTTCTGCTCGGGAGGTGACCAGAGGATCCGAGGGCGTGACGGCTACAAGTACGCCGATGGCGAAGAAGCCGACACCGTCGACCGGGGACGGGTGGGCCGGCTCCACATCCTCGAGGTGCAACGTCTGATTCGATTCATGCCAAAAGTGGTGATCGCCGTCGTGCCCGGCTGGGCGGTCGGCGGTGGTCACTCGCTGCACGTGGTCTGCGATTTGACCCTGGCATCACGGGAGCATGCCCGCTTCAAGCAGACGGACTCCGACGTCGCCTCCTACGACGCCGGATATGGCTCTGCGTACCTGGCGCGTCAGATCGGTCAAAAGCGTGCCCGTGAGATCTTCTTCCTGGGCAAGACCTACACCGCGGTCGAGGCCCACGAGATGGGGATGGTCAACGAGGTGGTGCCACATGAAGACCTGGAGCGGGTTGCGCTGGAATGGGGGATCGAGATCACATCGAAGAGCCCGATGAGCCAGCGGATGCTCAAGTTCGCCTTCAACCTGATCGACGACGGTCTGGTCGGCCAACAGATGTTCGCCGGAGAGGCAACCCGACTCGGGTACATGACCGAGGAGGCAGAGGAGGGCCGTGACGCCTTCCTGGAGAAACGCGATCCGGACTTCGGCCGCTTCCCCTGGCACTTCTGATCGAATGACCACCTTTCAGTCGTGGAAGACCGCCGCCCGAGTCCACACCCTCCCGGCGGCGGTGGTCCCGGTAGCCGTGGGCGGGGGACTGGCCCAGGGTGACGGTGTCTTCCGCTGGGATGCCTTCCTCCTGGCCCTGATCGCCTCCCTCGCCATCCAGGTGGCGGCCAATTTCGCCAACGACGCCTCGGATGCCAGGCGGGGTGCCGACACCGATCATCGAATCGGGCCGCCACGGATGGTGGCCCTGGGCCATATCACCCCGGGACAGATGTGGGCCGGGGTCGGTCTGAGCCTCACCGTGGCGACAACAGCCGGGATCTGGCTCGCGGTCATCGCCGGGCCGGTGATCCTGATAGTCGGAGTCGTCTCCGTCGTTGCGATGCTCGGATATGTCGGCGGCCCTTTCCCCTATGGCTATCACGGGCTCGGCGAGGTCTTCGTATTCACGTTCTTTGGTGTAGTGGCGACCGTGGGCAGCCGGTACGTCCACGACATGACGGCCCCGGCGGCGGCATGGCTCCTTTCCATACCGGTCGGGATGCTGGTGACCGCCATCCTCGTGGCCAACAACCTGCGAGACATCGAAACCGACCGGGCATCAGGCAAGAGGACACTGGCGGTGATCATCGGTCCCGGCCCGACTCGCATCCTGTTTGCGACGCTGGTTTACGGGGCCTTCCCCCTGATTGCCCTCTTCGCCTTCCTCGGCTGGACCCCGTTGCCAACTCTGTTCGCCGCACTGCTCGCTCCCTATGCCGTGGGGCCGGTGAGGATCGTCCAGCTGAAGACCGACGGGCCCGCGTTGATCCGGTCGTTGAAGCTGACGGCACGTCTCCACCTGTGGACCGGGCTCGTCCTGGCGGTGGGTGCTCTGCTCTAGTGGTTCGTCGCTCGAGACCCTGGCCTCGGCCCCTCATCCTCACGCTCGCGATCTTGCTCACCCTCTCGGCTTGTGCGACACGCTCGGACTCTGCGGCCTCACTGGACGGCGACTACCAAATGACGTCCGGAGTGGCCGATGGGGAGAGCATCCCACTGCAGGAGGACCATCCCGTCACCCTCACCATCGACGGGGATCACGTCAAGGGCACTGCGGCCTGCAACGAGTACGGAGGGACCATCGTGGTGGAAGGCGACCACGTGACAATTTCTGACCTGGCAACGACGGAGATGGCCTGTTTCCCCGAGGAATCGATGGTGACGGGCCGGAAGTTCCTGGCAGCCCTGACTTCTGTGGACACCTTCGAGCCCGACGAGGGATCGCTGACCCTCATCGGACCGGGAATCCAGCTCGATCTCCAGCGGCAGCCGGCCATCCCGACCTCCGGGCTCAACGGGACGGTGTGGGTGCTCGACAGTCTCGTAGACGGCGAAACCGTTTCCTCCGTCACCGCAGATCGGGCAACTCTGGAGATGTACACGGACGGCTCGATGCTCGGCTCTACCGGTTGTCGCACCTTCCATGGCGGGTATTCGTTGGACGGATCCCGGGTCACCATCAGCCAGTTCCGGGCCGAAGGGACATGCGGCGCCATGTCCCGGGACCCCCTGTTGGCACAGGACACTCAGGTGGCAGAGGTCGTCGGACACGACTTCGACTATCGGATCGAGGGAAAGACCTTGACCCTCATGTCTCCCGGTGTCTGGGGTCTGATCTACCGGGCGGAGGGCTGAAGGGGCAGGTCTCCACCCGATCGTCCCCCATTTTCACGCTTCGCACTCGACTCCGGCGAGCCCCAAAACCGGGCGATCTTTCAGAGATGGCTGCGTTAGAGGCCCGATCACCGAGGTAAGTTCATGGGGTCGAAGATCTAGGAGAGAAGAGTCTTGCCGCACCTATACGACTTCTCGGCGACGGACGGGACCGACAAGGACCTGCTGGGTGGAAAGGGAGCCGGTCTGGCTCGCATGACCACGCTCGGGCTTCCCGTCCCACCGGGATTCACCATCACCACCGAAGTTTGCCGATCGGCGATGAAGACCGGTGCCTTGCCGGAGGATCTCTGGGATGAGGTGGCGGCAGCGGTGGATCGACTCGAGAAAGAGACGGGACGTACCTTTGGAGCGGGGCCGGTGCCTCTGCTTCTGTCGGTCCGATCTGGAGCGAAGATCTCCATGCCGGGGATGATGGACACGGTCCTCAACCTGGGAATCAACGACACCGTCACCAAGGCGCTCACCGAGTGGTCGGGCGACCCGCATTTCGCCTGGGACGCTCATCGCAGATTCGTCCAGATGTACGCCAACGTCGTGCTGGCGATCGAGGAGCACCGATTCCAGGAGGTCCTGAGCGATCTCCGAACAAAGCGAGGGGTCGTCGACGACTCGAAGCTGACCACCGAGGATCTCGAGGAGGCATCCCGTCGGTTCAGGGAGATCGTGGAGAAGGAAAGACCCGGGATGCTCCCGGACGAGCCCATCGACCAGTTGAAGGGGGCGATCACGGCGGTCTTCGAGTCCTGGAACACGAAGCGCGCCGTCGAATACCGTCGCATCAACCGCATCTCCGACGACCTCGGAACAGCCGCCAACGTGCAGATGATGGTCTTCGGGGACCTCGGGGAGGATTCGGGGACAGGTGTCTGCTTCACCCGCGACCCTTCCACCGGAGCGAGGGATCCCTACGGGGACTATCTCCCTCGGGCCCAGGGAGAAGACGTGGTGGCGGGGATCCGGAACACCATGACGCTGGACGAGCTCGGTGAGATCCACCCCGATTGCCATCGGCAGCTGCTGGGCATCATGGACGGGCTCGAACAGCACTACCGCGACATGTGCGATATCGAGTTCACCATCGAGAAGGGTGTCCTCTACATCCTCCAGACCAGGGCGGGAAAGCGCTCCGCCGCGTCGGCGGTGCGGCTTGCCGTGGCAATGGTCAAAGAGGGCCTCATCGACGAGAAGATCGCCGTGACCCGGGTCGAGCCCGCCGCCTTGGAACAACTCCATCGCCCCCGCGTGGCCGACCACGTGGAGTTGTCGTCTGCAATCGGTCGTGGTGTCGCCGCCTCGCCAGGGGCAGCTTCAGGGACCGTCGTCTTCGACTCGGAGACAGCGGTGGCCAAGGCCCGCGACGGCGAGGACGTCATCCTGGTCCGCCCAGAGACGACGCCGGACGACATCCACGGCATGGCGGCCTCGATCGGGATCCTCACCAGCCAGGGCGGGAAGACCTCGCATGCGGCGGTCGTCGCCCGTGGGATGGGCAAGCCGGCCGTGACCGGGGTGGCCGACCTCCTGGTCGATGTCGAGGCGGGGATTGCGCACGCATCCGACCACGATCTCCGAGAAGGCGACGTGATCACGATCGACGGGACGACCGGTGCCGTCTACGCCGGCACGGTCGACGTGGTCAATCCGGAAGAGCTCCCGGAGCTGCACGAGCTGCTGGAATGGGCCGATCGGTTCAGACGGCTCGGAATCAGGGCCAACGCCGATACCGCAGAAGACGCCACCCTCGCCCGCAAGCGGGGCGCCGAGGGCATCGGGTTGGCGCGGACCGAGCACATGTTCCTCGGTGAGCGGCTGGAGATCGTCCAACGGGTGATCCTGTCGACGGACCCCGAGGAACGGGCCCAGGCACTCGACGACCTGGAACAACAACAAGTTGGAGACTTCGAAACCCTCCTCGAGGCAATGGACGGACTGCCGGTGGTGATCAGGCTCCTCGATCCCCCACTCCACGAGTTCCTTCCGTCCCGCCTCGATCTCGAGCACCAGATGTTGAGGCGGGTCCGGGCCGGCCGGCCCATCGACGACCTCCAATCGATGTCGGATCAGGTGGCCCGTTGGGAGGAGGACAACCCGATGCTCGGCCTCCGTGGAGTCCGGCTCGGGCTCATGGTCAAGGACCTCTATCGAATGCAGGCCCGGGCAGCGACCACCGCGCTGACGAAGAGGCTGCAGGCCGGCGGAAAGCCACATCTCGAGATCATGATCCCCCTGGTAGCCACGGCCGAAGAGCTGTTGCGGATGCGCCGGGTGATAGAAAAGGAGATCGTCGAATCGGTTGCCGGATCCGGTGTCGATCTCGACATCGCTATAGGCACCATGATCGAGCTTCCACGTGCGGCCCTCACCGCCGGGGAGATCGCACAGGTAGCCGATTTCTTCTCCTTCGGGACGAATGACCTCACCCAGATGACCTACGGCCTCAGCCGTGACGATGCCGAGGGCCTCTTTCTCAGGGACTATCTGGAGCAGGGAATCCTGACGTCCGACCCGTTCCAGACCATCGACATCGCCGGTGTCGGACGTCTGGTGCGTGTCGCCTCAAAGGAAGGCAAGGAGGCGAACCCCGGTCTCACCCTGGGGTTGTGCGGTGAGCACGGGGGCGACCCCGAGACGATCGCCTTCGTCAATGGGCTCGGCCTCGACTACGTGTCGTGCAGCCCCCCCAGGATCGAAGGTGCGAGGCTTGCGGCGGCGCAGGCCGCCCTGGCCGAGTGATCAAACGACCACGTCCACGAGCTCGGAGACCCCTTCGCCGCTGGTGGCGGTGGTAACCAGGATCGGCGCCCTTCCGCCCGGCACCGACTCGGCGAGAGCGCGTTTGACGGCATCCACCCCGGGGCGATCCCCCTTGTTGATGACGAAGACATCCGTGATCTCGGTCACACCGGCTTTGTCGGCCTGAATCTGGTCACCCCAGCCGGGTGACAGCACCAGAACCACCTGGTCGACCAAGTCCATCACTTCGACCTCGGACTGTCCGACTCCGACGGTTTCGACCAGGACCAGGTCGAAGCCTGCCCGGGACAACAGGCCTATCACCGGTGCTGCCGAATCGGCCAGCCCGCCCAGATGTCCACGACTCGCCATGGAGCGCACGTACACACCGGGATCATCGACGTGGTCCTGCATCCGTATCCGGTCCCCGAGAAGAGCGCCCCCGGTGACGGGACTGCTGGGGTCGACGGCGAGCACGGCCACCGAGAGCCCGCGTGAGCGGAGGCTGGAGATCATGGCGCTCACCAACGTCGACTTGCCGGCGCCCGGTGGCCCGGTGATGCCGATCCGCCGGGCCGGCTGGATCGTCTCGGGAATCTCGGAGAGCCAGGCGGCCACCACCGGCTCATGATCCTCGATCATGGTGATGAGCCGAGCCAGGGCGCGTCGGTCGCCTGCCAGGGCGCGTTCGACCATTTCGGACCCACTCATGTGAACAGGTTAGAAAGGGACCAGGGCCCTCTCAGAGGACCGGGAGCTCTATCCCACCGGTTATCTCGGTGTCGTCCATGCCCGGTGCATCGGCACTGGCATTGACTTCCTCCACGCCGGGGACTCGATCCTTGAGAATTCGCTCGATCCCGGCCTTCAGAGTCATCATCGACAGCGGGCATCCCCCACACGCTCCGACCATCTGGATGTTGACCGTGTTCCCCTCGGTCCCCAGCAGGACCAGATCTCCCCCATCGGCCTGCACGGCGGGTCGGATGTACTCCAGGGTCTCGCGGAGCTTCGCTACGTCTATCTCTGTGTCAGTCACGACGCTGCTGGCGATGGTGACCGGTGTTGTCTCTGGCATCTGCTGTGAAAACCCTCGTGATGGTGTGGATGTTCCGAATTCTACGTGATCCGGGGTCACCGGCCGAATGAGCGGCTACTGGCGCTCGACATGAGCACCGAGGGCGGAGAGCCGAGCGGGGAACTCCTCGTACCCCCTGTCGATGTGCTCGGCGTCACTGACCTCGGTGGTGCCCTCGGCCCGAAGCCCGGCCAGGACGAGGGCGGCGCCGGCGCGAATGTCCGGTGCCAGAACCGGGCATCCCGACAATCGGTCGACACCGCGGATGATGGCATGCTGCGCCTCGGTGGATATGTCCGCCCCCATGCGGGCCAGCTCCCCGATATATCGGAAACGGGCGTCGTAGAGGTTCTCGGTGATCACCGAGGTGCCATTGGCTACCGAGAGCAGGGCCACCATCTGGGGGTGCATGTCGGTGTGGAATCCCGGGAACGGCAGTGTGGCGAAGTCGACCGGCGCAGGCCTTTCGGGACCGCGGACCCTCAGCCAGCCTTCACCACGGTCCACCACGCAGCCGGTCTGCTCCAGCTTCGCCAACTCCATGCGGAGGTGCTCGGTGACACACCCGGTCACCGTTATGTCACCGGCCGTGATCGCGGCGGCGGCGGCAAACGTGCCCGCTTCGAGGCGGTCCGGCAAGACCTGGTGCTGGACGGGCTCGAGGCGGTCCACCCCGTGGATCGTGATCAGGGACGTTCCTGCCCCGGTGATCACCGCCCCCATCTCGGTCAGCTGTTTGACCAGATCCTGGATCTCCGGCTCGCGTGCAGCATTGACGATCACGGTCTCGCCATCGGCAAGCACCCCGGCGAAGAGCAAATTCTCGGTGGCCCCGACCGATGGAAAGGGCAGCTCGAGCTCGGTGCCCTTGAATCGCCCGTCCACCCGTCCCACCAGCTCACCGTGCACCAGGTCGAACTCGGCCCCCATGGCCTCGAGGCCATGGAGATGGAAGTCGATGGGTCGGGCGCCGAGATCATCACCGCCGGGCAGCGCCACCCTCGCCTCGCCACATCTGGCGAGCAGCGGTCCCAGAACCACGATCGACGCCCTCATCTGGCGCACCAGCTCGATGGGGGCGACCGGGTCGAGGTCGTCGGGCACCACCAGCCATATCTCGTGATCGACCCGTTCCACCCGACAGCCCATGTGCTCGAGAACACGACACATCAGATCTACATCGAGGATCGACGGGACGTTGCTCAGGCTGTGCCGACCCGGTGCCAGCAACGCCGACACCATTTCCTTGAGGACGGCGTTCTTGGCCCCGAGAACACCGACCGTGCCCTGCAGCCGCGCTCCTCCCTCGACGATGAGCTTGGACATCCAGGCGAATGTAGTTAGGCCCCGGCCCAACGCCGGGTCTCTACGAGGGCCGTCAACTGCGTGTCAACAGGTTGCACAGCTACCCTGCCGGCCAGATGAGAATCGCACTCGGAGCAGATCACGCCGGCTTTCCCCTCAAGGAGCACCTCTCCAGCTGGCTGGCCGAGGCGGGTCATGCCGTCTACGACCTGGGGACCCATTCCACCGATCCGGTCGAC
>JBAULI010000117.1:0-5277 GCA_049578105.1 Acidimicrobiia bacterium
GTGGTCAAGACCACCGACGGGGTTTCACTCGAGGAGCAGATCGACCTCGCGTTGGATGGTGGCCGCCCGGTCTCCCGTTATGTGGCCGGGCATCTGCTCAGCATCGACGAAGTTGCGTCGACGCAGAGCGAGATCGAGAGCCTCACGCCGAAGGAGCGGGAAGTGGTGACCCTGATCGCACGGGGCTTCCGCTACCGGGAGGCCGCCGAGGAGCTGGGGATCAGCCAGAAGACCCTGGAGACGCACATGAGACACGTGTTCGAGAAGCTTGGTGTGGCCAGCCGCAATGAGATGACCAGAGTCGCATTCGAGACCGGGTTTCTCCGCCCCGGCGACTTCGACTGACCTGGCATCGGGGTATATCCCGATATCCCAATCATCCCTCGTCTCCGATCCTGGAGGGATGGTCATGAACACATACGAAAGAGCTTTGAACCTCGCCGGCATGACGCCTGCGACCAGGAACCGCTATGTCGACCTCTTGCGGGCGATCTCGATCATGGTCGTCGTGGTCGGTCATTGGCTGATGGCGGCGCCCCAGGTGGTCGGCGACGGGCTCAGCTTCAACCAGCTGCTGTCCACCAACACTTGGACGCACTACCTGACGTGGGTAGTGCAGGTCATGCCCATCTTCTTCCTGGTCGGCGGGTACGCCAATGCGGCCAGCCTGCGATCGGCGCGGCTCAAGAGCGAGCCCTATGCGGCATGGCTTCGAGCCAGGTTGCGCCGTCTCGCCCTCCCGGTGCTTCCGTTGCTCGGTCTGTGGGCGGTGGGCTCCTACGTCATGATCGGCACCGGTCTCGACCCGAGTCTGATCAGGCTCGCCTCCCAGGCTGCGCTGGTTCCACTCTGGTTCCTCGCGACCTACCTGCTGGTGGTTGCCCTGACCCCTGTGACGCTGCGAGCCTGGGATCGATTCGGCTGGGCCTCCCTGGCGATCGGCGTCGCCATGGCCGGGCTCATGGACCTCGTGTCGCTCGGATTCGGGGTAGCCGTGCTGGGCTATCTCAACTATGTGTTCGTTTGGGGGACGGTTCATGGTCTCGGCTATGCGTGGGCCGATTCCAGGATCGGTGGTGTCACGCGGCGTCTCGCCATGTCGGCCGTAGGGCTGTTCACGACGGCCGCCTTGGTCATCTTCGGGCCCTACCCGGTTGCGATGGTCGGTCTGGAAACCCAGGGCGTCAACAACAGCCAGCCCCCGAAGGTGACCCTGATCGCCCTGGCGCTCTTCCAGGCCGGTCTCCTGCTCGCCTTCGAAGGTCCGGTGCGAAAGTGGCTGGAGCGAGATCGGGTCTGGGCACCGGTGGTGATGGCGAATGGGCGGATCATGACCATCTACCTGTGGCATATGACCGCGATGCTCCTGGTCATCGGAGTCTTGTGGTGGTCCGGGGGCATCGGACTGGGTTTGGAAGTCGATTCCGGGGTTTGGTGGATGACCCGCCCACTGTGGATCGGTGGGCTCGCCATGATCACCTGGCCTCTCATCACGGGATTCGGGCGATTCGAGCATCCGAGACCGGACCGCCGGCCCTCTCCTCCGGTGTGGAGACCACTGGTGGCCGTTGCACTCTTGTGTTGTGGCCTCGGGTTCCTGGCCGCTTCCGGCGTAGTCGACGATCGTGGTCTGAACGGTTTGATCCTGTCACTGCCGTTCGTCGCGGCAGTGGCCGGAGGTATCGGGGGTGTCAGACTCTGGGATCGGACGCAGTTGGAGGGTGTCGGGCTCTAGCCGTGGATATGGGAGATCGCCTCGGCCGCCAGGTCGAACGCCTCGCGCTGGCCGGGAACCAGGTTCAGTTCGACCCGGGTGACGCCCATCTCGGCAAAGGCGACGAGGCTGTCGGCAACCTGTTCCGGAGTGCCCGAGAGCGGCACGCCCAGGCCCATCTCCTCGGCTTTGGAGGCTTTGCCCGCCTCGAGCCAGACACCGATCGAACGGCCCAAGGTCGCGGGATCCCGTCCCTTCTCCTCGCAGGCTTGGTCGACCAGGCTCAGCATCCCGGTGAAGGCTTCGGGGAGTGAGCTCTCTGTGGCGAACCCGCTCCAGATGTCCGCATGCGCCACCGCCAAGCCGATGGTACGTGGCTTGTGCCCTCCCAGCATGAGCGGGATGCCGGTTGGTCGTGGACCGGTCGGCAACTGCTTCAGCCCACTGGCTCTGTGGTATTTGCCGTCGAAGTCGACCGAGCCTTCACGGAGCAAGGGCACGATGATCTCGAGTGCCTCTTCGTAGCGGCTGACCACCCTGTCCGGGGGGAATCCGAAGGCCTTGCCCTGCCCGCCCGAGTGGCCCGAGCCGAATCCAAAGAGAAATCGACCGCCGCTGATCTCGTCGATCGTCGCTGCCGTCTTGGCGGTCAGACCGGGATTGCGATGCAGGGCAGACAGCACCCATGTGCCCACCTCGATCGTCGACGTCGTAGCGGCCACGGCGCCGGTCATGGCGACACACTCCCAGAACCCGTGAGCGCCACCCCATTCTTCGAAGTCCCACAGCAGCTCGTCTGGAACCCACACGGTGTCGAAACCCATCGCCTCGGCCTCGATGGCTGAGCTCCGTATGTGCTCCCAAACCGGAGTCTCTCCGGTCATGGGAGTCTGAAACGTCTGCAGTGCCAGCCCGATGTTCAATGCGCTCACATGTCTCCTGTGTCGCCGCTCGTCGCAACCTATCGCAATGGCCCGGGAGGGGCTTGGGCCGACGACGTCGGGACCTAATCCTCTAGACCGCGCCGTGCGTCCGAGCTCTGATTGCATCACAGGGTCCAGAAGCCGCGGACCCGGAAACTGAGGTTTCGATGTCCGAGTACATCTCCGTCTTCACCACGACGGCAGGCGAGGCCGACGTCATGCGCTCCTATCAGAGAGTGCTCGACGCATGGCCGGTGGCCCACCAGGAGTTGTGGGTGGATACCAGCTTTGGACGGACCTTCGTGATCGCCAGCGGGCCGGAGGATGGCGAGCCGGTCGTCCTGTTGCATGCCCTCTTCGCCACGGCCATGTCGTGGTACCGCAATGTGGAGGATCTGAGCAAGTCGCACCGTACCTACTGCATCGATGTCATCGGTGAAGGAAACCGGAGCCGGCCGCTACGGCCGATCACCTCCTTGGACGAATTCCTCGAATGGTTCACCCAGGTGCTCGACGGATTGGGGGTGGAGACCGCCGCGTTGATCGGCAACTCCTATGGCGGGTTTACAGCCGCCTACTACGCGATGAATCTGCCCGAGCGGATTCGCAAGCTGGTCTTGATCGGGCCGGCTGCGACGGTCCATTCGATGAGGCCGTTCATGGTTCACATGTTCATCCCCAAGGGGCTCTACCTGCTTCTACGCTGGCTACCCGGTGTCAGGTGGGCAATGCGACGGAGTGTCGAGTGGATGCACGATGGCCTGCCACCGGATCCCCTGTGGGAGCCTCTCTTCCTCGACACCATGGTGCACGGGATGCTCCTAAACCGCGTCTTTCCGCGTGTGTACACGAGGGCCGAGCTCGATCGGATCGAGGCTCCGACCCTGTTGATCCTCGGTGAACAGGACCGGATCTACGGCGAATTGGCACCCGTCATCGAGTCTGCCGGGGAGTTGATCCCGGATGTCAGGATCAGTGTGATTCCCCGAGCACATCACATCACCGGGTTGTCCCAACCCGACCTGGTGAACCGCGAATTGCTCGGATTCCTCACCGCGGAGCCCGCCGCCACGATCGAGTCGTCGAACAACTGACCACGATGGGCCCGGCCGGGTCCATTCCCTCTCGGACGGTTGTATCGTGATCGATTGGATTGAGCACGACCGATACATCGTTGCAAGGAACATTCACCATCCTCTTCACCGATCTGGAGGGCTCCACAGACCTTCGGGTCAGGGTCGGTGACGCCACCGCCAACGAGATAATCCAGCGGCACGATGAGCTGATCTCATCCCGACTGGAGATCGCCGGGGCTGTCGAGACCAAGTCATTGGGTGACGGGTTCATGGCGCTTTTCGGGTCGGCCAACCAGGCGATAAGCGCGGCCACTGCGATACAGAAGGCGATCGTCGAGTACAACGAGGCCAACCCCGATGCCCAGATCTCGGTGCGCATGGGCATGAACAGCGGCGACGTCACCCAGTCCGCCGGTGACGCGCATGGGACAGCGGTCCACGCGGCTTCCAGAATCGCCGACAAGGCCCAGGGCGGCCAGATCCTCGTCTCCCAGGTGGTCCAGGACCTGGCCGGAACGCTGGGCGATACCAGGATCGTCGACCGGGGACTGTTCTGGCTCAAGGGCTTCCCCGACCGATGGAGACTCTTCGAGGTGCTGTGGAGGGACAAGGAGGCCGCGGAGAGCCGGCCGTCCAGGGACATCCGGGCAGCTTCGGCTGCAGCGTTCGATCACGAGTCACCCCGAACCACCGCGCCAGTGGTGGGGCGGGAGCGCGAGCTGAAGGTCATCGCCGATCAGCTCAACGCGACACCCACCACAGGGTTGAGGGCCGTGATCCTCGAAGGCGAAGCCGGGATAGGGAAGACCCGGATGCTCGACGCCGCCGCCGACATGGCGACGAGCCGTGAGCAGCCGTTCTTCGTCCTCGACGTCACCGCCGACGAAGAGCTGCGGGGGCCTTTCCTCCTGTTCCGCTCCTTGCTCACCTCACCGCGCATGTCCTCCATCGCACGTGATGCCATGGCATCAGAACAACTCAGCCATGCCCAGGAGGCCATCTCCGGCCGCGGTTCCCGCATGGAGGGCCTCTCCCCGCAGGAGCAGATGCTGCGCACCTTCGACGAGGTAGCCACGACCATGCTGGCCCTGACCCGGGAGCGGCCGCTGGCCCTGATGCTGGATGACCTCCAGTGGGCCGATGATGACAGCATCCAGCTCATCCGCTATCTGGTGAGAACCGTGGCTTCCGGCCCGATCTTCCTCCTGATCAGCCTTCGCCCCTATTCCGACTCCTCTTCCGGCGGCGCCTCCAAGCTGATAGCCGACCTGGATCGGATGCGGGTCACCCAGGTGCTCAGATTGCAGCGACTGTCCCGCATTCAAACCGGAGAGCTCCTCCAGAACCTCCTCGGCGCACCAGTCGAGGAGTCGATGGTGGAGAGTCTTCATGCCCGATCCGAGGGTGTTCCCTTCTTCATCGAAGAGTTGGCACGGGCCTATCGCGAGGCCGAGGCGCTCCAGCTCATCGACGGCACCTGGACGATGACCAAGCTCAGCGGACCGGCGGTGCCGTCATCGATCCAGTCGCTGGTCGAACGGAGACTCGCCCAGCTCTCGGAGGA
>JBAULI010000118.1:0-7826 GCA_049578105.1 Acidimicrobiia bacterium
TCAAGAATCGCTACATCGGCCGGACATTCATCGAGCCCAGCCAGAGCCTGCGAGATCGCGGGATCCGGATGAAGTTGAACCCGATCCCCGACAGCATGAGAGACAAGCGGATAGTCCTCGTCGACGACTCGATCGTCAGGGGCTCGACCACCCGAAAACTGGTCCAGATGGTCCGTGACGCCGGAGCCACCGAGGTGCACCTCAGGGTCTCCTCCCCTCCCTATCGCTGGCCTTGCTTCTATGGGATGGACACGTCAGATCGCACCACGTTGATCGCGGCCAAGCTCGAGGTCGAGGAGATACGCACCCATATCGGCGCCGATTCGCTCGGTTACCTCTCACTGCCTGGGCTTCTGGAGTCGACCGGCGTCGCCGACGCCGGGTTCTGCACCGCTTGCCTGTCAGGTGAATACCCCACATCGATCCCGGACGGAGCGGACAAGTACCAGCTCGAGCGCTCCTGATGACGACCTATGAGGAGGCAGGCGTCGACCTCGAGGGTGCCGAGCGACACGTTCGAGACATTGCCGCCTCGGTCACCTCCACCTGGGGAGAAGGGGTCGTCGGGGCCTTCGGGGGCTTCGCCGCCGGAGTGGAGCTGCCGCCCGGTTACCGAAACCCGGTTCTGATGATGTCCACCGACGGGGTGGGAACGAAGCTCGAGATCGCCCGTCGATTCTCCCGGTGGGAGGGGATCGGCCAGGACCTGGTGGCGATGTGCGTCGACGATCTCGCCGCCGTCGGCGCTCGACCCATCGGGTTCGTCGATTACATGGCGGTTGGCTCATTGCAACCCGAACGCGATGGGCTGGTTGTCACCTCCGTCGCCCGGGCATGCAGCCTCGCCGGATGCCCTCTCCTTGGAGGCGAGACGGCCGAGCACCCGGGGGTGATGGGCACCGATGCCATCGACCTCGCCGGTGCGGTCGTAGGGGTAGTCGAGAAGGGGCAAGAGCTGAGGGCCGACCGAGTCAACGAGGGCGACATCGTCATCGGCCTCGCCTCTCCCAATCTTCGATCCAACGGCTTCTCCCTGGTTCGCCGGGTGCTCGAAGACGACATGGAGCAGTATGTCGAGGATTTGTTGGACCCATCGGTCATCTACACGCCGTCAGTGCTGGCGGCAGTCGGCACCGGCTGGGTCCGCGCCGCCGCCCACGTGACCGGCGGCGGTCTCATCGGCAACCTCGGTCGCGCCCTCCCCGATCACCTCGGGGTGGAAGTGCATAGAAGCAATTGGGATCGGCCCGAGATCTTCGACGTCATCGCCATGCGGGGTGTAAGCCCTGATGAGATGGAGCGGACCTTCAACCTCGGCATCGGTTTCTGCCTGGTCGTCGACCCCGTCGGGGCCGACGTGGTGATGGGTGCCGTCGCAGCCCACCACCCTGTGGTGATCGGCACCGTGAACCAGCACCCCGGGGTCCGGATCGTTTGAGCTTCGCATCTGCCACGGCCGTCGACAGGGTCGGGCCCACGACCTGGCGCGGGGAGGTCGAGCCCGATTGGGACATCTTCGGCATCGCCAACGGCGGCTATCTGATGTCCCTGGCCGCCCGGGCGATGTCCGAATCGGCGGAGGGACGGCTCCCCGTGAGCGTCACTGCCCACTTCACCAAGCCGGTGGCGGCCGGGCCGGTCATGGTCGAGGTGACACCCATGAAGAGCGGCCGCTCGTTTTCCACTCTTCGGGCCGAGATGGTTGCTCTCGACGGGTCGAAGCTGGTGTCACTGATCGGCTCATTCGCCGACCCGGGCAGAACCATCCCGGATGTCTATCTGAGCTCCACACAGCCGCCGGACCTTCCCCCGCCCGAGGAATGTGTGCTGGCAGTTCCCGGCAAAGACCGCCCCTTCCCTCCGCCCCTCATGAAACAGTTCGAAGAACGGATCCATCCCGACGACACCGGGCCACTCGAGGGGAAGCCCAACGGCAACGCCGTCATGCGTGGCTGGTTTCGGCTGTTCGACGGGGAAAGAGCCGATCCTTTCCTCCCTCTCCTCGTCGCCGACGCCTTTCCCCCTGCGATCTTCAACGCCAACCTGCCACTCGGCTGGACACCGACAGTGGAGCTGACGACACATGTCAGGTCGGTGCCCGACGAGGGGTGGCTGGCATGCCAGTTCCGTACCAGATTCATCAGCGGTGGCATGTTGGAGGAGGACGGGGAGATATGGAACGCAGACGGGCAACTCGTCGCCCAATCGCGTCAGCTGGCTCTAGTCCCCCGCTGAGACCTGAGCCAACTCCGCCATCAGCGCAGCCTTGGCCGCCCCATCGAGGAACGAAGATCGGATCGAGTTGGCGGCAAGCGTGACCATGCCCTTCTCGTCGATTCGCAGGCCGTCGCGCACGGCCCGGAAGTTTTCGGCCACGTAGCCGCCGAAATACGCCGGATCATCTGAGTTCACCGACACCAACAGCCCCTTCCCCATCATCTCGCCCAGGGGATGGGCGGCGATGTCGTCGACCACCTTCAGCGCCACGTTCGACAGAGGGCAGACGGTGAGTGGGATCTGATCCCTGACCAGGCGAGCGACGAGATCGGGGTCCTCGAGGCTGCGTATGCCGTGGTCGATGCGCTCGGCGCCCAGGATTTCGAGAGCGGACCGCACGTATTCCGGAGGGCCTTCCTCGCCGGCATGGGCCACCGCATGCAGACCGAGTCGCCTCGCCTCGGCGAACGCCTGCTCGAAGATCTCGGAAGGGCGGTTTTGCTCTGACGAGTCGAGACCCACCGCCACCACTCCCTCGAGATGCGGCTCGGCCTCGTGCAGCGTCTCCAGGGCGGCCTCCCCGGAGAGATGACGGAGAAAGCACATGATCAGGTCGGTCGTGATCCCCGACTCACGGCCGGCGTCCGACATCGCCTGGCGGAATCCCGCCATGAAGACCTTGAACCCGATGCCCCTTGCCGTGTGGGTCTGAGGGTCGAAGAAGACCTCGGCATGACGAACGCCATCGGCCGAGGCGCGATCGAGATAGGCCTTCATGAGGTCGTAGAAGTCTTCGGTCGTCTGGAGCACCGCCGCACCCTGGTAGTAGATGTCCAGAAACGACTGGAGCCCGCTGAACCGGTAGGCGGAGCGCACCTCGTCGACATCTTCGAACGGAAGCAAGAGCCCGTTTCGCATCGCCATGTGAAACATCATCTCCGGCTCCAACGTCCCCTCCACATGAACGTGCAACTCGGCCTTCGGGAGGAGGACCGGCAGCTCGGCAAGCCCTTTGTGAACGCTTTTGAACGGATTCTGCTCAATTCCGTTCACAGCACGATGTCCTCCGGGCGAACCGGGACCCGCGACAGAGGACGGCCAGCCGCGTTTCGGATGGCGGCGACCACGGCCGCGGTCGACGAGATGGTGGGAGGCTCACCGACGCCTTTGGTGCCGTATGGACCCCAGGAGCCCTCCTTCTCTATCAACAGGGCTTCGACGTCGGGTGCGTCGAGGATCGTGGGTAGCAGGTAGTCGGTGAAGTTCGGGTTGCGTATCACGCCGTCCTGGACCACCAACTCCTCCATGACCGCCAGCCCCACACCCTGGAGGATCCCCCCTTCGATCTGACCGCGAACCGATTCGGGGTTGAGTGCCCTGCCCACGTCCTGGGCCGTGTCGACTCGAACCACCTTGACCAATCCGAGCCCGAGGTCCACGTCGACGACCGCCCGATGAGCCGCCACCGCGAAGTCCGCGTGCATGTGGCCCTGCCCATCCTCGTCCGGCGGCGTCGTCGCCGGATGGCGAAACGTCGCAGTGTCGTCCCAACCGGAGCTGACGAGCTCCGCCCACGGCACCACCAGGTCCTGGCCTCGCCAGACGCCGTCGTCGTCCACTCTGTCCCCATCGTGTTGAGTGAGGATCCGATCACGAAGCCGGGTTGCCGCCTCGAGAACGGCTCCGCCCGAGACCTGCGTCTGACGCGACGCCGACGTGGAGCCGGCCGAGTCGATACGCGAGGTGTCGACCGGCCTTACCACGACCCTGTCGACGCCGAGCGCCGTGCGGGCGATCTGCGCCAACACCGTTACCAGCCCCTGCCCGACTTCCATCGCGGCCGTCTCGACCACGACCCCGTCCTCCTCGAGGACCACCCTCGCCTGCGCGTAGTCGTCGAACCCCTCCGAGAAGCCGAGGTTCTTGATCCCCAATGCATAACCGACCCCGCGACGCACGTGGCGGGGCTCGGTGGTCAAGCCCGATCCGCCCGGCATGTCGTGATATGTGGCTTCCTCGAGCTCGGCCGGCAGCGGCATCGCCCTCAAGGAGTCGATCACCTCCTGGGTGGGGAGCGGTGTCTCTATGACCTGCCCGGTGGTGGCCAGCGGATCCCCGGTCGCCATGGCGTTGCGAGCCCGAACCTCGAGCGGGTCGAGACCCAGGGCCTCGGCCAGGCGATCCATCTGCGATTCGTAGGCGAAACAAACCTGGACCGCACCGAATCCCCGCATCGCCCCGCATGGGGGGTTGTTGGTCCGGGCGCCGGTCCCGTCGACGGCGACCGACTCGCACCGATAGGGACCGACCGCGAAATAGCAGGCGTTGGCCAGCACGGCCGCAGTTGTCGACGCATAGGCCCCGCCGTCGATGAGGATCTTCGCCTCGACCCTGATCAAATGGCCCTCCTCATCGGCCACGTGCCGGTACCAGAGTCGGGCTGGATGACGATGCACGTGCCCGGTGAAGGACTCAGAGCGGTGATAGACCATCTTCACCGGACGTCCGGTGTGCAGGGCCAGGAGACACAGGTGGATGTGGAGATTCACATCTTCCCGCGCTCCGAACGCACCACCGATGCCGGTCGGGTGTGAGCGCACCTGATCCGGTCTCAACCCGAGACTGGCCACGACCTGCTCGTGATCGACGTGTATGAACTGGCTGGTGGCGTAGAGGTCGACACCGCCCTCTCCGTCCGGGACCGCCAGACCTGCCTCGGTGCCCAGCGGAGCCTGATCCTGCATCCCGACCTCGTAGAACCCTTCCACCACGACGGAACCGGCAGCCGTCTGATCGCCACGTCGAATCCTCATGCGGCGAAAGACCTGGTCCTCGCGTTCCGCCTCAGCCGGGTCGACGAGCGGGTCCATCACCTCGTATTCGACCTTTACCAGTGAGGCCGCCAGCCTGGCGGTAGGGCCGTCCTCGGCCGCCACGACGGCCACCGGCTCACCCCAATACCTGACTTCGTCACGTGCGAGCACCGGCTGGTCCGGGTGCTCGAGCCCGAATGTCGCTCTGCCCGGCACGTCGTCGGCGGTGAGACAGGCATGCACACCCCCGACTGCCAGGGCCGGTGCCACGTCAATCGACCGAATACGGGCGTGAGGATGTGGGCTGCGCACGGTGGCGGCCCACAGCATTCCCTCGGCACTCAAATCCTGGGCGTATTCGAACTCACCACGAAGCTTGGGAATACCGTCGGGGCGCAGGGGAGAGTCGCCGATCACGCCGGCAGGACGAACCTCGACACGGGAGCGGGTGGTGGTCATCGGGCAGCTCCACCGGCCAGATCCTCTAGGGCGCGAACGATGGCGCCGTAGCCGGTGCACCGGCAGATGTTCCCGGCAAGGGCCTCCTTGATCTCCACTCCGCTCGGGCTCGGGTTGTGCTGGAACAGATCGGTGGCCGCAACCACGATCCCGGGAGTGCAGAACCCGCATTGGACGGCCCCCGCCTGCCACATGGCCTGCTGCACTGCATTGAGTGCCCCGTCATCACCGATGCCTTCCACCGTGACCACGTCCGACCCGGCTGCGTCCGCGGCCATGACCAGACAGGAGCAGACCAACACCCCATCGAGCAGCACCGAACAGGACCCGCATTCCCCCTGCTCACAGGCGTTCTTCGAACCGGGCAAACCCAGATCGTCCCGAAGCCCGTCGAGCAGACTGCCCGGGTGCGTGACGCGAAAGGTCACCGCTGCGCCATTGACGACCAGGTCGATGATCATGTGAGACACCTCTCCAGCAGTCTCCTCGCCAGGACACCGGCGGCGTGACGTCGGTAGGCCTCGGTCGAACGATGATCGGTGATGGGGCGAACCTCTTCGGACACCAGGCGCTCGAACTCGTCGAGGTCGGCCTCTCCCGGTTTCGTGATCGACGAGATCATCTCCTCTGCCCTCGTCGCCCGCATCGGGGTCGTGGCGACCGACCCGAGGGCGACCCGAAAGGCACCGGTGTGATCCTTCACCACGACACAGCTGACCGTTGCGATGACCATGGCATTCCGGACGCCGACCTTGCCGAAGGCCTCTCGCTCGGATGGCGACGCCGGGAGCAGCACGGCAGTGATGAGCTCATCTTGTGCTCGGGAGGTCTTCTTGACCCCGACGAAGAAGCCGTCCCAGCGCATCGACCGGACCCCGGCAACGGACGTCAACTCGATCTCGGCGTCGACTGCGGCGAGGTAGGGAAGACCGTCACCCGCCGGGCTCGCCGTCCCCACGTTCCCGCCCAGCGTCCCGGCGTTCCGAATCTGTGGTGAGCCAACCGTGCGCGCCGCCTCGGCGAGGGCAAGAGGGCCTTGCTCCTCGATCCGTCTCCAGGTCACGCCGGCGCCGATGCGCCCCCGATCCCACGTCTTCATCTCTGGTATCCGGCGTAGCGCCACCACATGATCGGGGCTGATATGCCCGAAGTTGACCTCCACCATCAGATCCGTTCCCCCAGCCAATGGCGTTGCACCGGCAGTCACGGCTTCCAGCGCCTCTTGGAGCGAATCTGGGTGGTGGACCTCCACCGGGGAAACCTACCGCCTCAGCACCGCGAATCGGGTGCGCAACCTTCCGTGCACGGGTTTGGGGTGGGGTCTGTGAACGGAAATGTGCGGATTCCGCACATTTCCGTTCACAGTCGTCATCTGTCGAGAAAACGGCGGATCTCCTCGACCACTTCGAGGGGTCGTCTTCTGACTGCCCTACCGCTGAACCGGCGCAGTTCGATGCCAAGCTCGAGCAGGGCGTTCTGACGTTGCAGATCGTGGTCGAGAGACTCTGCCGAGCCATGGGCGGAAACGCCGTCGACCTCGACTGCCTTTCCCAGGGCGGGCCAGAAGAAGTCAGGCTTGATCATGGCGCCGGCCATGGTGAACATCTCCACCTGCAACTCGGGCTCGCGGATGCCACGTCGTCTCATCCAGGTCAGGAGCTCCGTCTCGGCCGGTGAGCCTGCCACCTCGTCATAGGCGCGCTCCGCCAGGAGGCGCCGCATCATCTTCGTGCCCCTGACCCCGGGGCCGCCCTTCGTTGCCACCAGGTCCCACATCGAATCCACCGTGACGAGACGTTTGCGCAGGGCGCTGTCGAGCGCCTTGGCAACCACCAGCGACGGCACCACGGCCGCCGCATCGAGCAGCGACCTATCCGGGGTCGTCACGGGCAGGCTGCCCACCTTTCTGGTCTCCATCGGCCTCCGTGTTCGATGGACGATCACTTCCTTTGGGATCGGGCGGCGGGAATAGGGAGCGGTGATCTCGACGGGCGCCGACCTCAACCCGTCGAGCGCCCACACCACCAACGCCGCCCGATGCGATATCAGGGTTCCGTCCCCACCGGCCAGGACGCCGGCCAAAAGACGATCCCGCCAATCTGCCGAACGTGCGTCGACTTGGTAGACCCCCGCTTGCCGTTGCAGCCATCGGCCCGAGGCAACCCGGTCCGTGATCAGCCGGTCCGACCCGCCCAAGGCCATGATCTCCGCACGCGAGATGAGATAGCGCCGCTCCCTGGCCCTCTCCAGGACCTCCCTATCGAACTCCCCACCCACAGGACCTTGCGTACCAAGTGCCCGGTCGCATTACCAGCCCCTTCTGTTGTGAACCGAATC
>JBAULI010000119.1:0-5777 GCA_049578105.1 Acidimicrobiia bacterium
GGTGGCCGTGACCAGGGTGCCGTCCACGATCGACGGTGACGACCAGGAGTGGAAGCCCACCTCGTCGCTCCAGAGGATGGCACCGCTGTCGGCGTCGACGGCGAGGAGGTTCCCCTGCTGAGTGTTGACGTAGACGACACCCTGGTACAGGGCCGGGGTCGACCAGGACCCCGAGTCGGCGTCACCGGCCGTGAGGTCGATGCCCCAGACACGAGGATCCTCCTCGGCATACGGGTTCAGCTTGATCAGCTGGCCAACCTCTTTGTTTCGCGCCTTCTCGACCGAGCCCATCTGAGACGGCTCGTGCTCGATGGCCACATAGAGCATCCCACCGTCGTCCACGGTCATGGTGGCGTCGATGTCGCCACCGGCGTAGTAGTCGAACACGATCGGAGCCTCGCCTTCCCGGACGCGCGACACGTCGAGCCCCACCACCCTGCCCCCGGAATTCGTGAAGTAGACCCTCTGGTCGAAGACCAGCACGGAGCTCTCGATCGACACGTTGCGTCCTGACTTCGAGATCAGCTCGTCGTTGTACCCGGGCATCTCCACCAGGGGCTTGGGGTCCACGACGACCTTCCCATCGCCGTCATACCCGCGATTCAGCTCGATCGCGAAGAACCAGCTGTTCTCCCCGCCCTCGTACATGATGTCGTCGACGATGGCCGGATTCGAGTCCCAGTCGTTGTTCCAGATTCCGTTCACCTCATTGGCATCCATCGACCAGAGGACCGTCGGCACATCGCGATCGAGGGCGAGGATTCGCAGCTTGTTGTCACGTGACCCCGTGTAGAGCAAAGGGAACCCGTCCGGGTCGATGGTCACCGAGCCCTTGATGATGTCCCCCTCCTGGAATTTGGGCCTCAGGTCGGTGCCGGTGTCGGCATCGACGAAGTGGAGGGCGGCGTCATAGGCCCCGAATATGAGCTCCGTGACGCCGTCGGGCCGCTCCCAGACGGCAGGCTGACCGGTCCATCCCATCCCGCACCACACCCGGGACTCGCCGCCTTCGGAGGATGAACTGCACATCGGGCTGTCGGGATAGCGCCAGGCCACGGTGGGTGAATCGGGCACCGGGCCCATCCCGTAATAGCTCCGCGTCGGATTGCCGCGAAACATCGTGAGCCCGACCGTCGTGCCCCAAGGCTGGCCGATGGTGAACGCCGGGACCGTGCCCGGCGCCCGGGTCTGAAGAGTGGTGGTGGTCGTGGGCGGGAGGGCTGTGGTGGTCGTCGTGGTCGACGTCACAGCAGGTTTGCCCTTGTCTCCGGGTGTCGGGGCGGTGGTGGTGGTCGTGTCGGTCGAGGACGCGGCAATGCGCTCCGGGCCACCACCGGCGATGAAGAAGGCCGAGACCCCGAGAATGCACCCTCCCACCACCACAGCGATGACCTGGCCCGTTCGCTCCTTCATCGTCGAGGCCACTCAGGCCGGTGGGCCACAGGTGGGCTCTGCGGTGAGTACGGGATGTCCATGACTCTCGATGTAAGCCGGGATCAGGCACGCATCCATGGATCCGTCGGGCGACACGACGACCCTGGCGACGGCGGTCGTCGCACTCGGCTCGGACAGGTGGGGCCAGACGAAGTTGCCCAGAGACCAGAACACCGGTGCCCCTTCGACCACGTCCAGAGGTTGTAGCCGGTGGGAGTGCCCTCCAAAAATGATGTCCGCTCCCGCCTCGATCATGGCATTGGCGCGTTCGATGTCGTCGGCCCTCGGAGTGGTGTCGAGCTCATGGCCCCAATGAACGATCACCACCACGATGTCGGCGACCTCGTCGGCGGCCCGCACCGCCTCGACCATGGAGGGAGTGTCGTCGCCACTCCGCATCCCTGGTGTGTCCTCGGTGGCGTACCAGGAGTCGTTTGGCGCCACCCCCCCGAAACCGACGACGGCGATCTTCCAACCCTTGACATCGAACAGAGCAGGCTCACCGGCCTCTTCGACGTTCCGACCGGCACCCACAGGGGCGACGCCGGCGGCAATGAGGCTGTCACGACCGTCGACTAGCGCCTCCTTGCCGAAGTCCCCGGAGTGGTTGTTGCCCATGTTCGCCACATCGACGCCGTTGGCCGCCAGCGAGGGCAAAGCCTCCGTCGGGCAGCGGAAAACGAACTCCTTGTCCAGTGGCGCCCCGATGTCCGAGGGCACACATTCCAGGTTGATCACAGTCAGGTCGTCGTCGAGGAACAGCCCGTCGAGACCCGACCAGGCGTAATCCCAGCCATTGGCGACCAGGGCCGGGATGTAGTCGGGGTCCACTGCAACGTCGCCGGTGCCCTGGATGACCAGGTATCCCTTGGGCGGGATCGTGGTCGTTGTGGTTGTCGAGGTGGTCGCGGTGGTAGGCGGCACCGTCGAGGTCGTAGTGATGGTGGTGGGCTCGGCCACTGCCATCGTGACGGAGGTGACTCCTGCCGAGGCATCGCCGAGACCAGACATGAAGAAGACCACGATGCCGAGCACGGCACCGCCCAACAAGGTCACGAGGATTCTCAGAGATCGGGGCATGGGTGCCGGATCAGGTTATCCGGGCAAGGGCGATTATCTGCTGCGTCGCACCCGTGGGCGCCGGCTCAGAGGATCTGACTGAGGAAGAGTTTGGTCCGATCCTCCTGGGGATCGGTGAAGAAGTGCTCCGGGGTGCCCACTTCGACTATCTCGCCATCCGCCATGAAGACCACCCTGTTGGCCACCGCCCGGGCAAACCCCATCTCATGGGTGACCACGATCATGGTCATCCCTCCCTCGGCCAGCTCGACCATGACATCGAGGACCTCCTTGATCATCTCGGGATCGAGGGCCGACGTCGGCTCGTCGAACAGCATCACCTTGGGCTGCATGGCCAACGCTCTCGCGATGGCGACCCTCTGCTGCTGCCCACCCGAGAGTTGTCCCGGGTACTTGCGTGCCTGCTCGGGGATCTTGACCCGGGTGAGCATCTCGAGGCCGAGGTCCTCGGCCTCCTTCTTGGGGAGTCTCCGCACCTGCCTCGGGGCGAGCGTGATGTTGTCCATGATCGAGAGATGGGGAAAGAGATTGAATTGCTGAAAGACCATCCCCGTCTCGCGACGGATCTCCTGGATGTTCCTCAGATCTTCGGAGAGCTCGGTGCCATCGACGACGATCCGGCCGGCGTCGTGCTTCTCCAGCCGGTTGATGCATCGGATCATGGTCGACTTGCCCGAGCCGGATGGCCCGATCACGACCACGACCTCTTGACGGCCGACCTTGAGATTGATGTCCTTCAGTGCCTGGAAGGTCCCGAAGAACTTGTCCACGTGCTCGAGCTCGATGGCGACGTCACCCACTGCTTGGGTGGCATCGGCAAACACAGACGGTCTGGCTTCGGTCATCTCGTTCCAACTCCTAGCTTTCGCTCCAATCGCTGACTCTCCCTCGACATCGTGAACGATCCAACCCAGAACATGAATGCGACGAACGCCAGCGTCTCGATGATCAGGCCCTGGCCACGGAAGTCCTGCTGCTGGGTGATGACCCGTGCACCGTCGAGGAGGTCGAATATGCCGAGTGCCAGCCCGGCGAGTGTGGTGTCCTTGAACAGCGAGATGAATTGGCCGATCTGAGCCGGGATGACGTTTCTCAGGGCCTGAGGCAGGATGATCCTGCTCGTCTGGGTGAATGGGCTCAACCCCAGCGCCTTCGCCGCCTCCTCTTGTCCCCTTGGGACCGACTGCAGGCCTCCGCGAACGATCTCGGCGAGATATGCGGCCGTGAACAGGGTGAAGGTGACCACGGCACGCACCGTCTTGCTGGGCGCCACCGACGGCGGAACGAAGAACTCCAATGAGACATTGGCCAGCAGCAGGAGCACGTAGAGGGGCGCACCTCGGACGAACTCGATGTAGGCGATCGAAATGGAGCGGAGCAGCGGGAGCTTTGAGCGTCGTCCCAGGGCGAGCAGCACGCCGAGCGGGAAAGAGAGGATGATCCCAGCGGCGGCCGCACTGAGGTTGAACATGAAGCCCTCCCACTCGGCGAACGGGACCGCATCGACGAGATAGAAGAAGAGGGCGAATGGGGTTGCGGCCATCACCAGGACACCAAGGCGAACGGCAAACGTCGGCAAACGCACTCCACCGATCCGCGAGCCCAGTTGCCAGCCCGCCAACACCCCCACCACGAGGCCGAGGGCGGCCAGCCAGGGGCCACCGGTGCTGGTGAGCAGGAGCAGGAGGATGACCGTGGCGAACAGAAGGCCGAACCGACGGGTGAGATCGGCAACCCTCGCCCACCCATCGAGCAGTTCGTCCTCCTCGGCGAGCCGTACCTGACGCGCCCGGATCAGCCCGGCGATGATCCCACCCCAGAGACCGAGGACGCCGAGCGCCACCGCGATCCGGGGAAGGTGCTCGGGTGGCCAGCGGCCGACCATCAACAGCTTCAGATTGACCCGGATGATCTCCCACCGGGCGGTCACGAAGACGAAGTTGACGAACTGGAAGACCAGATAGAGGCCAAGAGCGCCGAACACCACGGTCACCAGACCGTCGAGCCTCGAGCGAAACAGATTGTGGCGGGCCCAGATGACCGCCGGAGAGCGCGGAACAGGCGGCCTGCCGGGTTTGTCGACGGTGGTCATCGCTCCACCAGGGCGAAGCGACGATTGGCGACGTTGACGAATGCCGAGGTGATCAACGACATGACGACATAGAAGGCGAGGGCGATGGTGAAGGCGGGGACGGCCGGCGAGCCGTTCCCAACCGTGATCTGGGTGACATTGGTCAATTCGAAGTAGGCGAACCCGGCGCCGAGTGAGGAGTTCTTGAGCAGATTCAGGTATTGATTCCCGAGAGGGGGGATGGCGATCCGCATCGCCTGGGGCAGCACCACGTTCCACATCCTCTGGAGTGGGCTCAGCGCCAAGGCGCTGGCCGCCTCACCCTGGCCTTTGGGGACCGCCTGTATCGAGCCTCTGACGATCTCGGCGATATGACTGGCGGTGTAGATGACCAGGGCGATGAGGACTGCGAAATATGAGGGGTCGACCTTTATCCCACCCACGATCTGGAGACCCTCCCTCTGGGGGAGGGTGAGGCTGAACCCAAAGGCGAACCAGCCGATCACCATGACCGCGAGCATGAAGCCGAGGCCCAAGGCCCCTGAGTGGGTGGGGGCTCCGGTTCGATCCGAGACGCCGCGTCTCCATCGCGCGATCAGCCACCATCCGAGGACTCCGAAGGCGAAGAGCAAGAAGAGGACGGCACCGGAGCCGCCTTCGTACCAGGGAACGCCGATGCCGCGATTCGACACCACCAGCCAGCCGAGTGGCAGCCAGGCCTCCTGGATGCGGGGAAGTGCCTGTAGGACCACACCGAGAAAGGTGAAGACCATGATGACGAGCAGTGGGAGGTTCCGGACCACCTCCACGTAGACCGTGGAGAGCTTGTTGACCACCCAGTTGGTGGAGAGACGCCCAATACCGACCAGGATCCCGAGGATGGTGGCGAGGATGATCCCGACCACGCTGACCCGGATCGTGTTGATCACCCCGATGACGAAGGCCGACCTGACCGACTCTGTCTGGCTGAAATCGGCGCCCGGTATGTCGAAATTCGCCGGATTCTTGAGAAAATCGAAGTTGGTGGGGATGCCGCTGGCGGCGGTGTTGGTCGCGTAGTTCCCCAGGAGCCAGTAGACGATGGCAGCCACGATGGCGAAGACCGCCAGTTGGAACACCCAGGACAAGACCCTCACGTTCCGCCACAACGGCGGTCGGGCTCCGATTTGAGTGGTGGTCATGGATTTGGGAC
>JBAULI010000120.1:0-15303 GCA_049578105.1 Acidimicrobiia bacterium
GTCCTGGAGTCAGTCGGTAAGACCGTGGAGGAGGGGTCCGCTCGGATCGTGCGCGAGGGCGGTGGAAAAATCCGCCATGAGGGTGTGGTGGTTGGGATCCCGGCCTACGAGATCGTGGCCGCGGCGAAAAAGCAAGACGTCGACTGCATCGTCATGGGTCGTAGAGGTCTTGGTGACATAAAGGGTCTCTTCCTCGGGAGTGTCTCGCACAAGGTTGCCCACCTGAGTGACAAGACCTTGATCACCACCGAGTGATCAGATCCGAATCGTCCTAGCCATCGGACTCGTCCGTCTACTTGGCTCGTTTGTGCTCGATGCGGGCGTCAGAGCCTGGATACACCAGGGCCTCATGCCCGTCGTCGGCCCACTGGACCAGATATGGGGGCTCCCCATGGGGCCCCTTCACGGCGAGGATCCTCGCCAACCTGTCGGGCTGGCCGACACGATGGCCACTTATCACCATGCGATCACCTGCTTTGGCGCGCATCGCCACCTCCTCGGTCGACCACACCAGCATCTGGCATCAGGCGCAGAGCCGGTAGGGACCAAAGACCCAAATCGGGTCTTATGACCCTGGCCGGGCCACACCCGCCGGCCGACAATGGGACCATGAGCGAAAAGAACGGTGAGCGGATGCTGGAGTTGGAAGAATCGGCCCAGGGCACCGACTTGTTCAGAGCACCTGGTGCCGGCCTGGTAATGGAGAAGGCCCGCGATCAGGCCGAGGCCTCGGGCTGGATCCCCCAACGGGAGATGGCTCCCTTCTGGCCGACGAGAGTCGACCGAATCGCCGCCCGCAGATCGGAGCTGAGGAGGGCGATGTCGGAGTTGGAGGCTGCTCTCGCCCGCCCAGCCCACATGGATGACTGGATGGCGACGATCCTCCTGGCGATGACCGATCTCGGCCGGGTCCTCGCCGATCACATACGTGAAGTCGAGGCCCCTGATGGGCTGCTCGCCGAGATACTCGACGAGGAGCCCCGGCTCTCCGCGGCGATAGACGACATCAGGACAGATCACGTCAAGCTGAGGAAGAGGTGGGAGCGGGCCAATGAGATGCTCGCCGGCGAAGAGACGGTGGATGTCCGTCGAGTTCGTCGCCAACTGACCGGGCTCCTCGGTCATCTCACCCAACACCGTCAGCTTGGCGCCGACCTGGTCTACGACGCCTACAACACGACCGTATTCGCCGCCGACTGATCGGACCTCATGGGGAGTGAGGCCAAGCGTCGCGGACGACGTCTATGTCGGCCTCTCGTCGGGGCGGTCAGCCGGTGAGCGCAGACAGCAAGCGGTCGAGGGGGACCGTAGCCACCCGGCAAGCCACATCGGAGATCCCATAGGGGAGGATCAGGAGGTCACCGTGGAGCATCGACCCGCATGAGTAGACCACGTTGGGAACATAGCCCTCTCGCTCCTCCTCGTTCGGGACGAGCAGCGGCTCCTCCAGACGGCCGATGACACGGGATGGGTCATCGATTTCGAGCAAGATCGCTCCCAGGCTGTAGGTGCGGAAAGGCCCCACTCCATGGGTTATGACCAGCCATCCGGCGTCGGTCTCGATCGGGGAACCTCCGTTGCCCATCCGGGCCAGGTCCCAATACGTCTCAGGGGACTCGATCTTCTTGGCTTTCTCCCAGATGCGGAGGCTGTCCGAGGTCATGAAGTAGTTGTTCTCCGAGTCGTATCGGGACAAAGCGGCGTAGTGACCTTTGATCTTGCGGGGGAAGAGAGCCACTCCCTTGTTGTGCGCATAGCGCCCGCTCATCGTGTCGATGCGGAAGTTGGTGAAGTCGGAGGTCTCTATCAGCTGGGGGAGGATATGGGACCCGTCATACGCGGTGTAGGTGGCATACCAGACGACCGATCCGTCATCGTCGACGAGTCGGACAAAACGCGCATCCTCGACTCCGCCGCTCTCCACCCCCGAGCCGGGGAAGATGACTCGCTCCGACAAATCGGAGTCGGACGGGAAGCTGAGCTCATAGTTCGACGTGGCCAGCCAGTGCATGGCCTTTGTTGTCGGGTGCTTCAGCCGGCGAGGGGCTCGTTTGCCTTCGACCTTGGCCATGGCCGCTTCCAACTGCCGGAGCTCAAAACGGTCGGGCAACGACTGGCACACGAATTTTGCGGTTTCGTCGAACGCCTTCATCTCCTCGAGAAGGGCGCAGAACACGGGCTTGTCGAACACGGCCGGACGGTGCGAACCGGTTCGGGCGAACCGGGACCTGGGATCCATCGTGATCTTCCCCTCTTTATCGATGATTCCGCTTCGGAACTCGATGGAAGAGACGTGACCCTCTCCGATCCCGCGCTGGCTGATGATGAACCTCTGGGCTCCGGATTCGAGCCCAGACTGGTCGGGGCCGGGAACCATTGAGGGGTTCGTCAGGGAGGCGGCTTCAATCGAGTACTCACCCGTGTAGAACGCACCAATCAGCTGCCGTCGCGCCACCGATGCCGTCTGCAGCCTTCGCGACTCGCCGTGGGACAGCTGGTGGGCCTCTTCGGCCACGAACCGGAAGTGCGACTCGAGGACCTCCTCGACATCGGGATGGCGCCCATCGAAGCGGAGCATCGCCGTCGCCAGGATCGAAGCGACCTGATCCTCTGTCAGGTTGAGGATTCGATCGAGCAGGCCCCCGTCGGGAAAGATCCGCTCATCGGGGAGGTACGGCTTCAGGATGACCCGGCGCGGGTCGTGCTGGAACTCGATCCCGGTTCGTTGCACCGGGATGAGCGGATCGGCCGGTGGTGCCCTGAGCGCGCCGGCCGTGGCCGGTCGATGAGACTCAGACCCTGCCAAAGTCGTCCTCGATGCGCTCGATGTCATCCTCGCCTAGATAGTCCCCGAGCTGTATCTCGATGAAGATGAGCGAGTCCGTGCCGGTGTTGCCTATCCGGTGCAGAGCCTCGATCGGCACGCTCACCGCGTTGCCGACGCCTACCTCGCGCGTGACTCCGTCGAGGACCACCTCGCCGGAGCCCATCACGATGAACCAGTGCTCCGACCGATGCGCATGACGCTGATAGCTGAGGCGCCTACCCGGTTTCACCACGATCTGTTTCACCTGGTACCCGTCACCACCGCCGAGCACGGTGTAGTTGCCCCAAGGGCGTTCGTCTTGTGTCGGGGATTTCACTTTCTTGCTCCTTCATGCATCTCAAGAGACCTGGACTATCGACTCCACCGCCACCGCTGTCTGCTCCCAACCGTCTACGGCTACGCAGTCGATGCCAACTGCCTTGACCGGGTAGTCATTGCCACCGTCCTCCAGCTTGTCGCCGAAGAACAGGATCTCGTTCGCCGTCAGCCCCAAGACATTCATCAGCTTGCGCATGCCGTATGCCTTGTCGATTCCCTTCTGGGTCACGTCGACCGACGTGGTCCCCCCGACGTGGACTTCCAGGTCGGGGAGCATCTTGGCGGCGCAGTCGCGGACAGCGCCCTTCTTGGCCCCGTCGGGGTCCCAGGCGTACTTCTTCGCCGCTGGGGCCTCCTGGCCCAGGGCGGAGTAGGTGATCTGACTCCCTCGGTCCTCGATGATGTCGCCGTAGGGCTCAGCCTCCCAATAGCCGAGCTCCTTGGCACACCTGGTCAGAACTTCGACTATCTCGGTCTTCGTCTCGGTCGGTAGGTCTTCTGCATATTGCGTCACCCAGGTCCCCCTGTCGGGATCGAATCTCATGTACCGGGTTCCCGAGGTGGGCATGATGTGAAGACGGGACATCTGATGGGGCGTGACTTTGAGCCTGTCGATCACCTGTGTCTTGAACTGGTCGAACTTCCCACCCGAGATGACGCAGACGTCATAGAGGTCGAGAAGATCGCGGAGACGGTTGGCCATCACGTCGGATATGGCCGACTTGGTCACGGCGAGGGTGCCGTCGAGATCGAAGGCGATCAGTCGCCGCTTCACGACCCGGCTCCCCACGCACAGGCGAAGCAGCTCACGCCCGACCCCGTTCGCGGCGGTATCGCCCGATCAGGCCGTTGGTCGACGAGTCGTGATTCAGGTCGGGCGCCGTTACCGAAGTCAGCTCTTCGATGATTGTCGTGGCCAGTTCCTTGCCCAACTCGACACCCCACTGGTCGAACGAGTTGATGCCCCAGATCACTCCCTGGGTGAAGACCTCGTGCTCATAGAGCGCCACGAGCTGGCCCAACACCGAAGGGGTGAGCTGGGGGGCAAGGATCACCGAGGTGGGACGATTGCCGGGAAAAGTCCGATGTGGCACCAGATCCGTGGCGACACCGGCCCCGGCGACCTCCCCGGCGGTCTTGCCAAAGGCGAGGGCCTCGGCCTGGGCTATCAGATTCGCCATGAGCAGGTCGTGCTGGCCCCCTAGGTCCTCGATCGGCTGGATGAAGCCGATGAGATCGGCGGGGACGATGGTGGTCCCCTGGTGGAGGAGTTGAAAGAAGGCGTGCTGGCCGTTGGTGCCGGGCTCGCCCCAAACGATGGGGCCGGTGTCCACCTCGACATGGGTGCCGTCGAGACGCACGCGCTTCCCGTTCGACTCCATGTCCAGTTGTTGCAGGTAGGCGGGGAAACGATCGAGGTCCTGGGCATAGGGCAGGACAGCTCGTGTCGGGTAACCGAGTATGTCGCGATACCAGACGCCGATCAGCCCCATCAGCACCGGCAAGTTGGCTTCGAACGGTGTGTGGCGAAAGTGCAGGTCGATGGTTCGAAAGCCAGAGAGCATCTCACCGAAGAGCAGCGGCCCTATGGCGATCATCAACGAGAGCCCTATCGCCGAGTCCATGGAGTAGCGGCCCCCTACCCAGTCCCAGAAGCCGAACATGTTCTCGGTGTCGATGCCGAAGTCCGCCACACCCTGCTCGTTGGTCGAGACCGCCACGAAGTGCTTGGCAACGGCTCCCTCATCGCCCAGGTGGCTCACCAGCCAGGCACGGGCACTGGAGGCATTTGCCAGCGTCTCGAGAGTCGTGAAGGTCTTGGAGGCGACGACGAAGAGCGTGGTCTCCGGATCGATATGGGCCAGAACTGCCTCGAGTTGGGCAGGATCGACGTTGGACACGAAATGGCACTCCAGCCCGGGCCGCACGAAGGGCCTCATCGCCCGATAGGCCATGGCCGGTCCCAGGTCCGACCCGCCGATCCCGATGTTGACCACGTCGTGGATCCTGCCCCCGGTGTGACCCAGCCACACCCCATCCCGGACTCGATCGGCGAAGTCGCCCATGCGGGCCAGCACCTGATGTACCTCATCGACCACGTTGACACCATCGACCTCGAAGACGTCTCCGGGTGCGGCCCTCAAAGCAGTGTGGAGCACGGAACGGTTCTCGGTCACGTTTATGCGCTGACCAGAGAACATCGCTTCGATGCGCTCGGCCAGCCCGGCCCGACGTGCCACTGCCAGCAACAGCTCGATGGTCTCGCTGGTGACGAGGTGCTTGGACAGATCCACGACCAGGTCGCCTGCCGTCAAGGTGAGCTGGTCGCTTCGTAGCGGGTCAGCGGTGAACAGACTCCGCAAATCGAAACTTCCCGACCCATGGTCCACGAGGGCCTGCCATTCAGCAGTCTCTGTCAGGGATTCCACTACGAGTCCTTCTCCTCATGCCCGCCGAATTGGTAGCGCATGGCCGACAACAGCTTGTCCGCGTATTCATTCCGCCCCCTGCTGTCCAAGCGGCCGAATATCGAAGCTGCCAGGACCGGCGCCGGCACTCCCTCTTCTATGGCGCTGAGCAGTGTCCACCTGCCCTCACCACTATCGGACACTCTCCCGCTGAATCCATCTAAGCCCGGGTTCTGGTACAGCTCGGCGGCGGTGAGATCGAGCAACCACGAGGCGATGACACTTCCTCGTCTCCACACCTCGGCGATGGCCGGTATGTCAAGGGTGTAGCTGTAATGCTCCGGGTTTCGCAGAGGGGCGGTCTCGGCGTCGTCGGGCCTCTGCTCCAGACCGATTCCGGCATGGTGGAGCACGTTGAGGCCCTCGGCGAGGGCCGCCATCATCCCGTACTCGATCCCATTGTGGACCATCTTGGTGAAATGCCCGGCCCCAACCGGTCCGCAGTGGAGATATCCCTGTTCCTCGGATAGGGGCTTCCCGCTCCGACCCGGTGTGCGGGCGGCCCCGGCTACGCCTGGAGCCAGAGCACGGAAGACCGGATCCAGCCGAGACACCGCATCTTCGTCGCCGCCGATCATCAAACAGAAGCCTCGTTCGAGACCGAAGACCCCGCCACTCGTCCCCACGTCGACCAGGTGGATTCCTCTCTCAGCCAGGGAGCCTGAGCGGGTTAGATCGTCCTGGTAATAGCTGTTGCCGCCGTCGACGATGATGTCACCGCCCTCCAGATGGTCCGCTACCCGATCGATGACTCCTCCGGTGACCGCCGCCGGCACCATTACCCACACGGCCCTCGGCGGCGTCAGCTTGGCTGTGAGTTCCGCCAGGCTGTCGACACCGATGGCACCTCGTGAGACGAGCTCTGCGACCGGTGACGGGTTCATGTCGTAGACCACTGCACCGTGACCTGCCTCCATGAGCCGCTGGGCCAGGCTGGACCCCATCCGCCCCAATCCGATCAAGCCAAGGTCCATGGTCGAGTAGTCCTTTCTGTCATAGGAGTGTTGTCGCAGAGGAATTGTGGTGCCCGGTCCCCTGTGCATCGCGCAGGAACCGCCTCACCCCATCAGGTATCGACACATGCAGCACGCAGAGGCCGGCCAGTGTTGACTCGGCGCCCTGGTAGAGACTTGGTCACAATGCTCCCAGACACCCGAGGGAGTCGTGATCAGCTGCAGATGCTCGAAGCAGCGGGCGGGTAGTGGTCGGATGGTCGCCGGGGTCGTCGATCACCACCCCAATCTCGATTCTGAGGTCATCTCGACACTCCGGTTCTCATGCTGGGAGGCTGAGGGTCTCGACCTGTCTCGGTGTCTTCATCAGATCGTCGAGGGAGATCAGCGTGGAAGTCTCCGCCACGAGCCGAGCCAGGATGGTCTCATATTGAGCAGCGACGGTCACCCAATCGAGTTTGGCGGCGAGTGCACGCGCCACTTTCGCCATCTGGGCGGTCCGGGCCGGGTCGACGATGAGCTCGCGGATGGCGGCGGCCAAGGCGGCGGGATCCGAGCCGGGGACGATCACCCCGGCTCCGCTTGCCAGCATCTCCACGGCGTGGGGGAAAGCGGTGGCGATCACAGGCTTACCCGCCGCAATCGCCTCCACCAGGACTCCGGAGGTCACTTGCTCCGTCGAGTCATACGGGATGATGACGATGTCGGCACGATCGATGATGCGACCTAGGGTCTCGAGATCCACATACTGGTTGTCGAACTCGACCATCCCTTGGAGGCCGAGCATACGGGAACGATGGATGAGACCCTCGAGGTAGACATCTCCGCTTGCGGCTCGCACCTTCGGGTGTGTCTCACCGAGAATCAGATATCGGGGCTTTGGGTTCATGCCGCCCAACCTGGCCAATGCCTCGATCGCGGTCTCCAGGCCCTTTCCCGGCCCAATCAAGCCCCATGTGAGAAGACGGGCAGGTTGGCTCACGCCACGCGGGCGCTCAACCGGATGTGATCGGGCCCCATGCGGCACCATCATCACGCTCTTCTCCCCCACGTCGTATCTCGATGTCAGCTGTCGCTGTGCCGATTGGCTGAGGACAACTGCTTCATCGGACTCCTCGATGAGCGTCTCCAGGATGGTCCGTTGGCGTGGAGTGGGGAACTTCGGAACCGTGTGGAGGACAACGAGAACGGGGACGCGAAGTGAGGCCACCATATCCAGGATCTCGTCGCCGTCAGGCCCTCCGTAGATCCCGTACTCGTGCTGTATGACGACGGCGTCCATCTCGTTCAGGAGCTCGACGGCCGACGCGAGCGACCCAGGATCCCCGACGATGTGCTGATACACCACCTCTGGTGCCGGGAGCGGCAAAGGCTTCTGGACAAGGCTCACAACTCGCAGGTCGTCTCCCGACGCTCTGCCAACGGCCATCGCCATGCGTAGGGCGGCTGTGAAGGTCGCTATGCCGCACTCGGTGGGCGGGTACGTGCTGACGAAGCCAATGACCGGGCGCTGTCCCGTCGATGTCGATCTGGTGTCTTCGCCCGGTCGTGAACGCGTTGCCAAACCCGGTAGAGGCCTGGACGCCCAGGGTCCACGGGCGGCGGTCAGCTGGGTCCGGGCCATCGGGTATGAGCCAGTCCCGATGTCTCGTCTTACCTGGGGCATTTGCTGTCTCCTTGAAGGGCCATGGCCATCACTCCGCGAGTATCAGGCCGCCGGGTGCTGCGGGTCCAAAACCAGCAGCGACACTGCCGCGACTGGGACAACCGGCCCATGACCCGTTCTGGCAGTGCCCTGCCCGAACATGGCCCACGCTTCGATCGAGGAGGTCACACGATGTTCCCCGGTCATCGTGATGGGCTCACATGTTCGTAGCGTAGGAGCGGTCGGTGCTCAATCGATAGGGGCTAAGTACCCGATTCGACTCTGCTCCAAACCGGAGCTCAGCTCAGTGTCAGCTCTGCCAACACGTCGTCGAGCGCAACCGTGGCGAAGTTGGTCGAGACGTCCGATGCTCCATAAGGGATGACCAATTGGCCGTTGTGCACCAGCGAGCCACAGGAGTAGACCACGTTGGGCACATACCCCTCCCGTTCTCGTTCATCGGGAAGCAGGAGGGGCTCGTGGATGTCGCCGATGACATGGCCTGGATCGTTTATGTCGAGCAGGATGGCACCGAGGGCGTATTGCCTCATCGGCCCAACACCGTGAGTGACGACCAGCCAGCCGGCTTCGGTCTCGATCGGGGCCCCGGCATTGCCGATCTGAATGAGGTCCCAAGTCCGTCGCGGCACCTGGATCAGCTGCGTCTCGTCCCAGCGCCTCACGTCGTCGGACATCATGAGGAAGTTGGACTCACCGTCCGATCTGGCGAGGGCGGCGTATCTACCCCCCACCAGGCGCGGGAATATGGCCATACCCTTGTTGCTGGCGGCACGGCCGTTGAGGGTGGCGATCCGGAAGGTCTCGAAGTCACTAGTCGTGATCAGCTGGGGAAGGATGCTGTAGCCGTCGAAGGCCGTATAGGTGGCGTAGTACAGGACCGATCCGTCGGCCTCGACGAATCGGACGAGCCGGGCATCCTCCATCCCCTGGCTCTCGGCGGGGCCCTTGGGGTACAACACACGTTGTGAGAGGTCGGACTCGGCAGGGAAGGTCCGCTCGTAGTTCGATGATGCAACCCAACGAGTGGAGTGGATCATGTGCTGAACGGTGGTGGAGCGGTGCTCGTGGCTTCCCAGCTCTGCCAGTGCCGAGTCGAGGTCCGTCGTGGAAAACTCTGAGCCCAGGTGTCTCAGTGCTTCGTCGAGCAGATCGCCGTCGACACCCATCTCGTGGAGCTTCTCGATGAAGAGCATCTTGTCGAACGCTGGAGATCTCCGTTCCCCAATGACGGGGTCCCCGGGTGGTTCGATGGAGACCTCACCGTCAGGCCCGATCAGGCCGGTGCGAAACTCGATCGAAGATATGTGACCTTCGCCTATTGCCCGGAGAGTCAGGACGACCCGGAGCCATCCGGACGGAACCCCCTCTTGATCGGGGTGCGCAGCTATCGATGGGTTGGTGAGGGCCGCACCCTCAATCGAGTACTCGTGGGAGAAGTAGGCCCCGACCAGCAGGCGTCTCCGTGTGGAGAGGCCGTTGGCATCTGGCACGTGGCTCACGATCTCTTCGAACGATCTGAGGAACACCTGATCCAAATCTGGGTGTCGGGACGAAAACGCGCTACGAAGATCAGCCAGAGTTGAGGTGGTCTCTTCTTCGGTGAGGGCGAGCACTCGGGTGATCACCTTTCGGACGCGCGACTCCCCTTCGATCACTGCGTGATCGTTGGGTATGTAGGGCTTGGTCACCAGGCGTCTGGAGTCCGGTAAGAGTTGGACGGGCGACCGCTTCACTGTGATCTTCGACATGAGAACTCAATCAGCTTTGGGGTGATCAGTATCGGCAGGGCAGGGAGGCTGCAGCAGTGTGGACCTTCCCGTTGGCTGCGCTCCCATCCCCCACTTGCGAGGCTCATCAATGGCCTGACCTGAGTCTACGAACGAGGTCGCTCGAAGCAGGTACAACCCCGACCAAGGAGGTTTCTCAAGTGGACCGCGCCGGCGTTCCGGGCCGACTATCCGGAGGATCGAGAAGCCGATGGGCGACGCTTCGGCACGCTCGCCATGGGCTCGCTCACTCTGCCAGCCCGACTGCGGCGAGGGTGTCGCGAGTGGTCTCGAAGTCGACATGGAGGATGCTCCGGATCCCCAGGCCCTGCGCCACCTGGACGAACATGGGAGTGTTCTCGATATAGATCACTTCGTCCGGATCCGACTGGGAAATGTCGAGGGCCAGTCGGAAGATGTCGATGTCGGGTTTGCGAATGTGCACAAAGCAGGAGGAGATGAAGACATCGACCAGGTCGGATAGATCGAAGGTGCGGACACGGTGGGTGTTTAGCTCGCGGCCCTCGTTGCTCACAACCACGACTCTGAGGTCGTGACGTTCCTTTAGCCGTGAGACCAGGTCGACCATCTCCGGATGGGCCTGGGATTGGTCGAACATGAATGCACGGAATTGGGCCGTCGTGAAAGGTCGATCCCGATAGAAGATGACCCGGCTCAGATACTCGTCCAAGCTCAGGTTCCCCTCTTCGTAGGTGTCGAAAGTCAGGTGGTGGCGTTCCTCCATCTCGGCCGCATCGAGATCGAACGCGGTCACGGCGCGAGCTCGGGCCTGGCGATCCCAGCCGTTCGTGAGTAATACGCCACCAACGTCGAGGAAGAGAGTCGAAATCGGGGCCTCCCGAGTCAGGTTGTTGTCCATATGCTGCACGCCACTCTCTGACACATCTGCCGACACGATTAAAGCGGTCCGCCACTGTTGGGCCGGGGACGAAGAGAGTGGCGAGAGATCGACCCGGACCAGCGCACGGGTTTCATGGTGATGGCCGTCATCCCCTTCATGGACAAGACCTCGGGCCTCCATGGCAATCCCGCAGTCACGCTCGGGTTTGCCCTCCGCAAGGACTTTCCGTAGAAACGCGTTCCCGGCTACATCACGGCCCGGCTCCTCGGCCGGCAACACGGGGGAGGCCCTTACCTGATATTGAGCCTCCGGAGAAGGTCTGAATCCCATGCCCGATTCTCGAAGCGCTTCTCATAGCCAACCTCTCTTACGGCCTACGCGCCAGACCCAGGCACCCACGACCAGCGGCAGCCAGAATGTCATCACCCGGAACGTAAGCACAGCGGCAACGGCAGGTCCCGACACCACTCCGAGACGCACCAGGGCGCTGACGAGCGCGGTCTCCATTACTCCGAGCCCGCCCGGTGTGGGAGAGACCGCCGCAGCAGTCGCCGCGATCATGTATGCAACCATGATGCCGAGGAGGGAGGGCAAAGGGCCATACGCGGCCACCGACCCGGCCAGGGCGATCGCGAAGGCCACATTGGCGGCTAGGGCGCCGCCCACCATCCCTACGGATCGCCTCGGGTCGGAAATGATGACGGGGACGGCCCTCACCATGCCCATCAGCCTGGTCAGGATGCCACGGCGCGATGCCGGAATCCAGAGAACTATCCCGATTGCCACCAACGACACGAAGACGATCTCGACGACCACCTGGGTGCTGGGAAGTGTCACCGTGGGCAGCTTCATCGTGGGGAGAAAGGGCAACAGCAGGATCAGGAGACCGATGTGGGAGAGGAACGTGACGAGCATGTTCAGCGTGGTGGCTGCGCTCGCAGTTCCCTCCTCGGCGCCGGCGTGTTGTAGATACCCTTGAGTCACTCCTACCCACCCGAGACCGGCGGGGGTGACTGTGGCCATGAACGAGGCGGCGATCTGGCCCAGGATGGTTCGGCCAAATGGCGGACGCAGATCCGTTGATATCCACACCATCCAGGCGCCACTGACAAAGGTCAGCCCGGCGCCGACAAATGCCAGACCCAAGTATCGCCAACGACCGGCCCGCAGCGACTCGAACGCCTGGCCCAACTCACCGACCTGGGGTAGCAGGATGTGAATCGCGAATCCGATCACGATCACGATCGTCAGTGGCCGCAGCACCCTGCTCGATGTGGACCGCAGTGTCAATGTCACTCTCCCGGCGCTGACTCCGGGGGATGGCATGATCCGGACATGCGCAGAGGGTATCGGCCGATTGCCGGGCCGCTGGTCGAGTCAACCGGGCGCGGTCGGCCATGAGCGATCGCGCTGATGTCGAGCCAGGGTCGCTCGACGTCGGGAGGATCGGGCAGCTCACCTCGAGTGCGTGGTGGGCAACCAACCTGAAGGACCTTCAAGCCTCGCTGCGGTCGGATCACGAAAGGTTGAGCTCTCGAGACGCCGATGCCAGGTCGGGAGCCGTGGGGAAGAATCTGATCAATCCGAGGCGCGAGGTCAGTGTGTGGACTGTCCTCCCCGGGCCGTTTCGGAGCCTGCTGGTCTTGATCCTGGTCTTTGCACGTCCTTCTCAGTGAGGAGTTGGAGGAGATCGTCTTGGGCGAATTCTGGCCGATCGGTGGTGAAGAGATCAGTGATGATCGGCCGCCGGGTCCTGACGGTAGAAGGCCGCCATCTCCCGATACAGGGCTTCGTGATGAGCCCGCAGGGCGGAAGCGTCGAGGAAGAAGGCCTCGGTGGCCACTGCGAAGAACTCCGACTCGTTGACGGCGGCATACATGTCGAGGGGAGAGTGGCCCGACGTCGATCTGAGCTGGTCCAGGGCTGCCGAGGCCGCGTCCTGGAATCGCAGCGCTGTCTCACGATCACGAATCGGCGGGATCCCGTTGGCGAACCCATCCGACATGTCGACCTTGTGGGCGAACTCATGGATGAGGACCGAAGTCTTTGCGTTGCCGATCGGCCTCTCCGCGACGATCTGGTCCCATGCAAACCTGACCGGCCCGTGCATGGCAGCTTCTCCCAGGATGCAGACAACACCCTCGCTCACCATTGAGCCGCCCGCGTCTTGATGCGCCCTTCGAACCACCGAGCTGGGGGCGATGATGATGGTCGTGACGTCGGAGAGGACTCGTTCGTCGATGTTCACCGTCAAGAGACACGCATGGGTCGACACGACGGAGCGCATCTCATCGGAGATGACCAGATTGTCCAATCCCTCCCATCTTCGGCTTCGGTCGAACCGTCTCGCCTGTTCGAGGAGTCGTTCGAGCTCCACGTGCGTCAAGTGTCCCCACGAGCGCGTCGAGGACAGCGCGGCCCTCTCCCACGCATCGGAATAGGGCTCGTCTCGGGTTCGTCTCAGGGCCATGGCACTTGCCGGGGCTTCGCCGCCGACCGACCTCAGCCCGAGACGGCTACCCCGAGGAGAGTCCCTATCCCGTAGGTGACTCCTGCGGCGAGCAGCCCGAGGGTCAACGATCGGATGCCGGTGCGTAGAAATCCAGTGCCCGTGACCAGGGCGGTCATGGCACCGAGCAGGAAAAGCCCGACCGCCGCAAAGCCGAGACTGAGCACGACCGCCGGGGTTCCGGTAATTAGGAAGAACGGGATGACGGGAACCACGGCGCCGATGCCGAAGAGGAAGAACGATGCGATGGCTGCCTGCCAGGCCGAGCCTCCCAACTCGTCAGGATCGAAACCCAATTCCTCTCGAACCTTGGTGTCGAGAAAGGCGTCAGGGTCCGCCATCACATCTCTGGCGGCCTTTTCCGCCTCCTCGCGGCCCATTCCCTTCGCCTGATAGATCAAGGCCAGTTCCTCCGCCTCTTCTTCGGGCATGGTGAGGATCTCTTCCCGCTCCGTCTCGATCTGGGACTGATGGAGCTCCCGCGAGCTCTGCACCGACAGCCACTCACCGAGAGCCATGGAGATCGCCCCGGCCAGGAGGCCGGCAAGACCCGAGAGCAACACGGCGGTCGAAGTGAATGCAGCGCCGGCCACACCCATGACCAGGGAGGTGTTCGATACCAGCCCGTCGTTGGCGCCCAGAACCGCCGCACGGAGGGCGTTGCCTCCCACGGCCTTGTGGCGACCCTCGAGCTTCGCCAGCACGCCTCCCTTGACCCCGTTGTGCGCATCCTGGCGCAGGGCATCCAGCATCACCGCATGGGATCGCTCGTCTGCCGGAAGGGAGGTGCCGGCCGCCTCGGGCTGGCTGTCGTACATCGTTCGCCCCGACATCTCCGTCGACGCCATCACCTGGGCAAGCACCGATGGCCCCATCCTCCTGGCCAGCCAGGCGAGTATGCGTGATCGCATGCTGGGATCACGTGTCGGCACCGGTGCACCCGCTTCCTTCAGCTTCTCTTCCCAGAGGTTGGCGTGACGATCTTCGACCTCGGCCAGACGCGCATAGACACCAGAGATGGTGTTGTCCTCTTCGAGGTCTGCTGCCACGCGATACAGGTATGCGGCGTTGATCTCGTCGTTGAAGTTCGACTTGTATCGCTGGACGTCCGTTGGCATTGGGTCTCCTCTGGTGCCGGAAACATAACCGGGCACGGCTTAGGGTCACAGGCCTAGTCGGTCACCAGATCGATGCCGATGGCCAACGACGACTCTCTCCACTCGCTGAGGTCGCCACCGTAGCCCTTTCGGTACTTCTCGAACACGAGGTCTCGAGCGAGGCGATCTTCGCCCGTCTCGGCATGGATGACCCGGGCCACGCCACCCAGGCTGAAGTCGCCGACTTCGATCCGAACAAAGGGATCGGCAATCAGATTCCTCACCCAATCCGAGACGTCACCACCACCGGAGAGCACATAGAGGGTCTGATTGGCCTGGGCGAACCAGATCTCGATCCGATGGGGGTTGCCCGTGACCCTCCCGCAGGTGGTGATGTGACATACGGAATGCCGATCGAGGGGCTCGATGTCGCCGGTCATAGACTCATGGTTCGGGTTCTCGTCGGTCGACGGGGCATCAAGATCCGATCAAATGCGTTTACCAAGGTTATAGATGATCGCCAACGTCGCCACCGGGAAGCCGAATGCCCCAGAAGCCAACGCACTCGTCCTCTTCGGGATCAGCGGAGATCTGGCACGCAAGAAACTGTTCTCCGCCCTCTACCGATTGACCGAAGCCGGGCGACTCGACATGCCGGTGATAGGGGTCGCCTCGAGCGCCTGGGACGATCAGCAGCTGCGCTTCTCCGCCCGGGCCGCTCTCGAGGCCGGCGGGGAGGAGATCGACGAGGATGTCTTCACCGCCCTCGCCTCGCATCTCTGCTACGTGCAGGGGGATTACCGGGACGAGGCGACCTATGGGGACATCGTCAAACGC
>JBAULI010000121.1:0-6250 GCA_049578105.1 Acidimicrobiia bacterium
TTTACGCGCTGGTGACGGTCTCCATCCTCGTGATGGCATTGACCGCTGTGATGATGGAAGGTGCTCCCGCGCCCGACACCGTGTCCGTCGAAGCCCTCAGGATCGAAGCAACGACGACGTCCACCCCGACGAGGGCCATCTCAAATCCGGAGGCGACGACGACGTCGACGACCGTCATCCAGATTCAGCCCGACACCGATGCGTTGGGCAACCCTGTTGGCGACCTCCACCCCACCACGACAACCACTGCACAAGCCGCCGAGCACAGCTCAGCCATGCAAACGGCAAAGAACATCACCACCCCGACCACGCAGCCAAAGACGGTCACCACCCAGGCACCGGCGGCGCAGGCCTCACCCAGCCCGACGGCTGAATCAGAGTTCGCCGGCAAGATCAACAGTTACCGGTCCAGCAACGGGCTCGCCGCCCTCAACAGGGACGGTTCCCTCGATGCCAGCGCACGCGCTTGGGCGGAGAACCTGGCGGCGAACGGAAAGCTGTCGCACTCCGATCTGGGACGACTATTGCCACCATGGTCGGCAGCCGGCGAGAACGTGGGCACCGGCGGCTCCGTAGGGTCGATCTTCGACGCCCTCGTGGGGTCCAGCGGCCATCGCGCCAACATGCTCGGCGACTACACCCACATGGGAGTGGGGGTCTTCGTGGACGGTGCCGGCCGCCTCTGGGCCGTCCACCTCTTCACCCGCTGATATCCGACGCTGCAGGCAGCAAAGCCACCAGGGGCCTTGAGCCGTTCTTGACGATCCCCTGAAGCCCCCATGACTGTCCACCCGGAATAGTTGGAGCTCAATAGCCGACACGGAGGTTCATTGATGTTCCGAAAGATCTTTGGCTTGCTCACGGCCCTGGTCGCTGCCTTGCTCCTGGTGGGTACGGCGTGGGCCTTGGGCGATCAGCCCGGAGACACTTCGACAACGACCACGGTCGAGGAGCAGTCGACGCTTTCACAGCCATCCTCGTCCACGACGGCCGACGACTCCACGTTCACCGATGTGACGACGGCCGAGATGGAGGCCAACGAGTCAACCACCACCACACTCGATGACGACGACCAAGGGGGCGAAGGCCCCATCGATGACTCGGCCCGGATCGACGACGACGACCATCAAGGATCCGACGATGACCACCACACGACGACCACCATGGATGACGACCAGGTCTCTATCGATCTGAACATCCCGGCGACGAGCTACCAGGCGGATGGCGCCGGTGTGGTGCAACTGCAGGTGACCGCCGGTGTCCTATCCGTCGTTGGCATCACTCTCAGTGATGGCTGGACCTACGAGGTCAAGGGCAACAACGATCATGAGTTGAAGGTGAAGTTCGGTGACGGCTCGACCGAGGTCGAGTTCGAGGCCGAGATCGAGCATTCCCAGATCGTGGTCGACGTCAGCTCCGAGATGGACGACTAGCCCCCTGCCCACCAAACCACACACGGACGACCGCCCCCTCGCCTCCGGGGCGGTCGTTCAATTCGAGACGGCCCCCGGCCGCCTCGGCCGTCTTCCGGGCGATATCGAGGCCGAGACCGGTCGAACCTCCGCCGCTGGCACCACGAACCATCGGATCGTCGTGTTGGAACCCCGGGCCGCGGTCACCGACTTCGACGAATGCCTCATCGTCACGAACTCCGACCCTCACCGCGAATGGAGTGCCAGGTGTCGTATGTGCAAAGACGTTTCCGATGAGGACGTCCAGGACCGCCTCCACCGCCTCGGCAGGGAGATTCACCTGGATGGGATCGTTGCCCAGCTCGACGGCGCAGTACCTTCCCTGTTCGTCGGCGAGGACCTTCCAGAACGTGAAGCGGTCGTGCACCACCGAACGAAGCTCACAGCTCCGACTGCCCTCACCCGGTTGTTGCCGCGTGTCGACGATCAGCCGGTCGATGGCCTGCTCCATGCGATCGACCTGACCCAGGAGCTCGAGACGCTCTTTCTCGTCTGACACCTTCTCGGCCTGGAGGCGGAGCGAGGTGAGCGGAGTTCGCAGACGATGAGAGAGGTCCGCCGCCGCCTCACGCTCTGCCGTGATCAGCTCACCCAGCCGTCCTGCCAGCCAGTTGAACGACTCCCCCACCTCCCGGATCTCCTCGGGCTCGCCAACCGGGACTCGAGCCTCGAGGTCCCCCTCACCCAGCCGACGGGCCCCGGCCGCGAGGGCACTGATCGGCGCCACCAACCTCTGCCCGAGCCGGTCGGCCACGAAGACCGCCACTGCGACCAGCACGACTCCCAGAAGCCCGAGCAAGGCCCACGCCTCACTCACGCCGCTGGTCAACACCTCTTCGGTCACGAAGATGTCCACGACGGCGGCTCCGTCTCGCCCTACCACCGGGAGTGCGAATTCCCAACCACCCGGGACCAGGTCGGACAATGAAGCCTGCTCGGTCAGCGAGGTCTGCACCAGCGAGCCTTGACCGGGCAGAGGCTCGCCAAAGATCGTCCCATTGGATACGACCACGATCGTCCCCGGCTCCAGGGGGCCGAGGGCCTCCTCGATGGCGCCCGGATCTGAGTCGAGTGTCACGGTCAGTGCGATCAAGTTGGCGGTGGATTGCGCCGAGCGCTCGGCGGCGAGGCGTGCCCGATCGGCGGCCTGCCGGCGAACGAGGAGGCCAAGGGGGATCAGGAAGGAGATGACGACCAAACCGGTGGTCGCGAGACTGAGTGTCGCCAGCCTGCGTCTCACTTGTCGGGATCGACCAGCTTCACGCCGACACCGTGGACCGTCCGCAGGAAGCGGGGCTGTTGTGCGGTCTCTCCCAGTTTCGAGCGCAACCACGACAGATGCACGTCGACGGTCCGCTCTGCGCCACCGTACGGCTCCCTCCAAACCTCGGCGAGGAGCTCACGCTTGCTCACAACCGAGCCCACCCTCTCTGCCAGCACCCGCAGCAGATCGAATTCCTTGGGGCTCAGGTCGAGGGACGCACCGTCGAGAGACGCTTCACGCGAGGACGGGTCGATCAGAAGGCCGCCGACGCGGATGGTCTCGTCGACGGTCCCAGCACCCACTCTCCTGAGGACGGCGCGCACCCTAGCTTCCAGTTGAGACACCGAGAACGGCTTCACCAGGTAGTCGTCTGCGCCAGAGTCGAGGGTCTGGACCATCGCGTCATCCGAGCCCCTGGCTGTGATGACGATCACCGGAACCTGGCTGACCGCACGGATCATGCGCAACAACTCGGCTCCATCCAGATCGGGCAGGCCAAGGTCCATGACCACCAGGTCAGGCTTCTCTTTGACTGCAAGCTCGAGACCCTCGAGGGCTCGGCCGGCGCTGGAGACACCGTGACCCTGATTGGAGAGGGCGTCGGCGACCAGGCGACGTATGTCCACGTCGTCTTCGATGAGAACGATGTCGGCCATTGGGCAAGGTTACGAGAGGTGTCGCAGCCAAACGACGACCTTTAGGAAACCTTGAATGTTCCTTGATCGGATTGTCACCGACCATCTGAGACAATGTTGGAGTGAACAAATGGAGCTTGCTGGGAGCGTGGGCCCTGGCCGCCGTCCTGGCCACGGCACTGGCCTGGCAAATCGTCGCCGCGGCTGACGCTCGAGTGAGTGATCGCCCCGTGGCTCCGCTCCGTGTCTCCGCCCCGGTGGTTGCCGCCGCCGACACGACCACCTCCACCAGCACCACGGCGACGTCACTGGGGACTACGACTACATCCGCCGGCGCAACCTCTTCGACGACCCAGGCAAGCACTACGTCGACCACTCAGCCATCGACGACTTCCACTGCGCCGACCACGACCGCCGGAGCGCCGTGGAGCACGAAGACGATCCACACCGAGGGCGGGGTGGTTTCCGTCAGTTATCGACCAAACGAGGTGAGCCTCACATCTGCTGTGCCGGCGCCCGGGTTTGCGGCTCAGATCAAGAAGAAGGGGCCGCCCAGCGTCGAAGTGAAATTCTCCGGCAACGAGGAGGACTACGACGTGAAGGTGGAATGGTCGGACGGTGAGCTGAAGATCGAATCAGACGGCTCGGATCACGAGCACGACTGATCAGCTGAGAGCGGCGTCGCTCGCCTTCTGCTCCTCACGAACACGGGCTGTCAGGTACACGATCAGCTTCCAGGCCATGTCGGGACTTGCCTTCACGAGCGGCCGGAATTCCCACTGAGAGAGCACCGCTGTGGTGAGATCGGTTTCGGCGATCACGGTGGCGGAGCGTGGAGCCCCGTCAATGAGTGTCATCTCACCGAAGAAGTCTCCGGGGCCGAGGGTGGCCACCGTGCGGCCGCCACGCACCACCTTTGCTTCACCGTCGAGGATGAGATGGAAACCGACTCCACCTTTTCCCTCGGTGACTACCGATTGGCCGGCTCGGTGCACGGTCTCCTTGCTCATGTCGCAGAGACGGCCGAGGTCCTTCTGGCTGAGCTCGCTGAACAAGGGCACCGCACTCAGCTTGTTGACTTTTTCCTTCTTGGTGGCCAACGGTTCCTCCGGACTTCTCGAACGACAGGCCGATCTTATCGGGCGTCGTCACCGCGCGCTCACCTCCCACCGGTAGCCTGCCCTGGTGATCTGCGAGGCATGCCACACGGATAACCCCCAGGGCACCCGTTTCTGTGGGAACTGTGGAAATCCCCTGTCACTCGACTGCCCGAACTGCGGGCACGCAAATCCGCCCGATTGGCGATTCTGTGGCCAGTGCGGCACCGCCCTCGAAGTCGTCGCGACCCCGATCGACGCCAAGACCGCCACCGCCGAGCGGCGTCTCGTCTCGGTCTTGTTCGCCGATCTCACGGGATACACCACGTTTGCCGAGGCTCGGGATGCGGAGGAGACCCGGGCGTTCTTGAGCCGGTATTTCGAACAGAGCCGTGCCGTGATCGAACGCTTCGGTGGGCTCGTGGAGAAATTCATCGGTGACGCCGTCATGGCCGTCTGGGGTGCCGAAGCCGCCAACGAAGACGATGCGGAGAGAGCTGTTCGAGCCGGTCTCGAGCTGGTCGATCTGGTGGCGAAGCTGGCCGCCGACGCCGGGGTGCCTGATCTCGCCCTTCGTGTCGGCGTCCACACCGGGGAAGCGGCTGTGGGGCCGTCGGACGACCACATGGGCTTCGTCACCGGGGACCTGGTCAATACCGCGTCGAGGCTCCAGTCGGTTGCCGCGCCGGGGACCGTTCTCGTCGGCCCCACGACGCATGTCGCGACCGAGAGATCGATCGTGTTCGAGCATATGGGGACTCAAGCGCTCAAGGGCAAGAGCGACACCGTGGATGCCTGGCGTGCTTTGAGGGTGGTCTCCGAGCGAGCCGGACGCGGACGTGGCGAGGCTCTCGAGCCTCCCTTCGTCGGACGCAACAACGAACTGCGCCTCCTGAAGGACCTTCTGGGCTCGGTCGGGAACGAATCACGAGTCCGTTTGGTCTCGATCCTCGGCGAAGCCGGCATCGGCAAATCACGTTTGGTGTGGGAGTTCCAGAAGTACCTCGATGGGCTGGTGGAGACCGTGTACTGGCACGAGGGCCGCTCTCCGGCCTACGGAGACGGGGTGACCTTTTGGGCAGTTGCCGAGATGATCAAGAGTCGGGCGGGGATCGTCGACGATGGCTCGGACGTGGAGGCGCTGGATCGGCTGGACCAGAGTCTGGAGGCCTTGATAGCCGACCCGGCAGACCGTGGCTGGATGCGCCCCCGTTTGGCGGCCATCATCGGCATTGGGGAAGCACCGCCCGGCGAGCGCTCTGATCTCGAGTCGGCGGTTCGAATGTATTTCGAGTCGGTCGCCGCTCGCGGGACGACCGTCCTGGTCTTCGAGGATCTGCATTGGGCCGATCAAGCCATGGTCGACTTCGTCCAAGAGCTCACCGATTGGTGGAGAAACCTTCCCATCCTGATCGTGACCATGGCAAGGACGGACCTGCTGGAACAGCATCCAAGCTGGTCAACGGCACGGCCCGGTGTCGTCTCGCTGACACTCGGCCCCTTGTCGATTCAGCAGATGAGCAGCCTCATCGAGGGCACCGTCCCGGGTCTCCCGGAAGACACGGTCGCAGCCATCGTCGAAAGGGCTGCCGGGATCCCCCTCTATGCAGTCGAATTGATGCGGGGGATGCTGGCCGCCGGCGACATGGAGGGTGGCAGTGCCGGATACCGCTTCGTCGGAGAGGCTGCTCGGATCGCGGTCCCCGAGACGCTCCAGGCCGTGATCGGTGCCCGTATCGATCGTCTGACCAAAGAGGACAGAGACTTGATCCAGGACGCGGC
>JBAULI010000122.1:0-3288 GCA_049578105.1 Acidimicrobiia bacterium
AACGCATCGGGGTCGCCGGTGACTCTGTCGTCGAATCTGGCGGCCACGCTGACGAGTACGTCACACTTCTGGATGGCGGTGGTGGCGGTGTAGACGCCGTGCATCCCGGGCATCCCCAGGGCAAGCCTGTGACTGTCCGGAAACGCACCTCTCGCCATCAGGGTGGTGACGACCGGCGCATTGGCGGCCTCGGCGAATTCGAGAAGCTCCCGGGCGGCGTTTGCCTTGAGGACCCCGCCTCCCACGTATAGGACGGGCCGTTCCGCCGACTCGATCAAGTCGATGGCTGCCCGCACCTGCATCGGGTGCCCCGAGGTGGTCGGCTTGTATCCCGGGAGATTGTCCAGAGTTGGGCTCGTCCACTTGGTCTCCTGGTTGAGGACATCCTTGGGAATGTCGACAAGCACCGGGCCGGGGCGCCCGGTCGATGCCAGATGGAACGCCTCGTGTATGACGTTGGGGATGTCGTCCGCATCGGTGACCATGTAGGAGTGCTTGGTGCAATGCATCGCCAGACCGGTGGTGTATGCCTCCTGGAATGCGTCGCTCCCGATGGAGGTGGTTGCCACCTGACCGGTGATCGCCACGATTGGGGTGGAGTCCATCAGGGCGTTCTGAAGGGGGGTGATCAGATTGGTGGCCCCGGGCCCGGAGGTGGCCATGACCACGCCCACTCGTCCAGTGGCCTGGGCATAGCCCTCGGCCATGTGCCCGGCGCCCTGTTCATGCCGGGCCAGGACATGTCGTATGGGACTGTCGAGGAGGGGGTCGTAGGCGGGGAGGATGGCACCTCCGGGCACACCAAACATCAGCTCGACACCTTCGTGCTCGAGGCTCTTGATCAGTGAGTGAGATCCGGTGAATTTCGTGTCTGTCATATGGGTAACAAAAAACCCTCCGGGGGGAGGGTTGAGCGCACGCAAGGTTTTTTGCGCGCGCTACTCGATAAGCAGGAGTACGAAGGTGGCGGGGTTCGATCGCTTCATTGGCTGTTCAAGTAAACAGTGTGTCCCGGGGCATGTCAAGATCAGTGCGCCGGCGTCCCTTCTAGATTGCCTGTCGTGACAACCATCTACGGCACCGTCGAGCTCGGTGGCACCAAGACCAAGTGCGCAATCGGGGACGAGACCGGGCAGCTCTCCGAGATTCTCACGATTCCCACCGAATCACCCGAGTCGACCCTGGCGGCTGTCATCGGGCACCTCGTTTCGCATGACATCGGCGCAGTTGGCGTGGCATGTTTTGGACCTGTCGAGTTGCGACCCGAGCATCCCGACTACGGGCATGTGACTCGCACACCCAAGCCCGGTTGGTCCGGGGCCGATGTCGTTGGCGCCCTCGAGAGCGGCCTGGATGTCCCGGTGGCCTTCGACACCGACGTGAATGGAGCGGCGCTCGGTGAGAGCCGATGGGGGGCAGGGATGGGACATGACCCCCTGGTCTACGTGACCGTGGGCACCGGGATCGGCGGGGGATTGGTGGTCGGAGGGCGACCGCACCATGGCCTCGTTCACCCCGAGATGGGTCACATGAATGCGATCCGGGATCCCGAAGATCCATTTCCGGGTAGCTGCCCTTTTCATGGCGACTGTGTCGAGGGTCTTGCTTCGGGGGTGGCCATAGAGCGGAGAAGCGGCATAGCGGCCGTCTCGCTGAGTGGGGAGGCCCTGGGTGAGGCGATCAGGCTGGAGGTGTTCTATCTGGCCCAACTGGTCAGGAACATCGTCTATGCGATCGCACCATCTCGCATCGTCATCGGGGGAGGTGTGATGAAGCTGCCCGGTCTCTTCGAGGCGCTGGTCGAAGCCGTCCCCACCGAGTTGGCCGGTTACCCAGGTCTTCCCGAGCATCGGGAGGGCTTTCTCGCCAGGCCAGGTCTGGGCGATCGATCCGGTCTCGCCGGCGGTGTGGCACTGGCCCTCGCCGAGACCGGTCACTGAAGGGCACCGACCGAGTCGCTCCATCCGTCCTCCAATCCGCTTACATGTGCTCGATGGGCACGCCGCATCTGCAGATCCGCCCGAGTTATCCGGACTTTCTCGACCTCCCCTGGGAGAGCCCCATCCTGGAGTGGGAGCATCCCCGGCAGGTGGAGGTCCCCACCGGCATCCATCGTCACCCGGTCACCTTCGTCGCCTATGACGAGGGGATCTTCGTGGTGAAGGAGCTACCGACGAGACTCGCCCACAACGAGTACGAGGTGCTCCGTCAGCTGGAAGACATCACGACCCGGACCGCAGAGCCGGTCGGGTTGGTCGAGCGGGTCTGGCTCGACCCACACGACGAGCAGGCGGCGGCCGTGATAACCCGCTACGTGGAGCACTCCTTCCCTTATCGGAACCTGGTTTCGGGCGCCGGTTTTGGGCGACGTCGTGTGCAGATGCTCGACGCCCTGGCCGGGATGCTGGTCGAGCTCCACCTGGCCGGCTGCTTCTGGGGCGATTGCTCGTTGTCCAATGTGCTCTACCGCTACGACGCCGAGGCGATCGAGGCGATCATGATCGACGGGGAGACCTCTCGTCTCTGGCCCAGCCTGAGTGACGGCCAGCGGTTCGAGGACCTGGAGATCATGGAGATGAACGTGGCCGGCGAGATGGCGGACATAGCGGCCATGACCGGTGTCGAGCTCGAGCAGGCCGACATGGGTCTGGGCGAGGACATCGCCCATCGCTATCACGGGCTCTGGGATGAGCTGACCGAAGAGCTGGTGATCGGGACCAACGAGGGGTACAAGATCAGGGAGCGAATCGCCCGGCTCAACGACCTCGGCTTCTCGGTCGACGATGTGGTTCTCGACCCGACCGAGAAAGGCAATGTGGTCCGGATGCGGGCCCATGTGGCCGGGCGGACCTTCCATTCCGAGCGTCTCCGGCAGATGAGCGGCATCGACGCCTCAGAGAACCAGGCGCGCACCATCCTCAGCGACCTGAACTACTACCTGGCCAAGCACGAGTTCGTGACCCAGTCGGGGAAGAGCGTGGGTGTCTTCAAATGGCTCACCAGCTCGTTCGAGCCGATCGTGGCGCAGATTCGCCAGATGAGAGAAGGCGACCCCGTCCAGGGATACTGCGATTTCCTGGCTCACCGATTCCGGTTGGCCAGTGAGAAGCAAATCGACATCGAGAACGACGAGGCGTTCGAGGACTGGGTGGCTTCGGGAACACCCGGTTTCGATCTCGGTGACGATCAGTCGCCGGTCGTGGAGGCCCTCGTCTCGGAATAGCCATCGGCGACTCTCATGGCGAGCAGCGGGGTGACGGCCCCGGCGAAGATGCCGGCCTGGGGGAG
>JBAULI010000123.1:0-7544 GCA_049578105.1 Acidimicrobiia bacterium
CTCCACGATCAAAGGCCTCACCGCGGCGACCGCCTCTTCGACGGTCGTCGCCAGGTGCCCGGTCGGGACCGGGATACCCCTTTCGGCCATCAATTGCTTGGCCTGGTACTCGTGGATCTTCAACTGAATTCCCTTCTCATGACGCTTCTCATCAGACCTTGGACGGCACGTTGGCCTCGACCCAGGCAGTTATCTCGTCCAGTGGGGCGCCCGGTGTGAATATGACGGCCAGCCCGGCATCCAGCAGCGCCGGGAAGTCAGCCTCAGGTATGACCCCCCCACCGAACACGACGGTGTCGGTGGCCGATCGGGCGCGAAGCTCCTCCACCACCTGCGGGAACAGGGTTCTGTGGGCCCCCGAGAGCGAGGAGAGGCCGACCGCGTCGACGTCCTCCTGGACTGCGGTCTCGGCGATCTGCGCCGGTGTCTGGTGGAGCCCGGAGTAGATGACCTCGAAACCGGCATCACGAAGGGCCCGGGCGATGACCTTTGCCCCGCGATCGTGCCCGTCGAGGCCGGGCTTGGCGATGAGGATCCTTCGAGGCATGCCGAAATGCAAGGCTAGTTGTCGGAGTCAGGATCGAAGATTCTGCTGGTCGGGGTGTGGGGCCGAGCGGCCATCGTCGGCCGGCATGTACCGATCCTCCGACTTCTGAACGACGATCGGCTCCCATGCAATGCCACCCCCCTCGCACCCCGACCCGGCCATGGATCCGGTGTCCTCGTCGACGGCGACCGAGCGACACGTGATCTCCTGTCGCAGGGGTTTGGCCGCTTCACGATCCTGGGTTCGGTCCTCATAGACCTTGACGAGACCCGGTTCGATCTGCCTGACGATGTCGAATACCGGGTCCCCGGCGGCAGTCATATGGGCCGTGACCACTTCGGCCGGTCGGCCATCCCTGACGGCCTCGGCGAAGCAGGCGAGAGCCTCCGGGTCGTCGGCCACACCGCAATACGCCAGCTCCAAACCACTCTCCGGGTGCGGGTAGCCCATAAGTCTCGCTGCATATGGCGGCACCACCACGGAGGAGCACGAGAGAAGGGTCAGCACCACGATCAGGAAGAGCAGGTACTTGATTCCTGAGCCTTGCGTCTTTGCAACCAATCGTCGAGCTCCACCGAGTCGAGTGCGCCGATTGTATGTCTTCGCCAAAGTCCTACCCTTGGCCCATGAGCTCATCCAACCTTCACGGGCTCGCCGCCTCCGGTGTCTCGGTCTGGTCCGACCAGATATCCCGGGCCATGCTGGATAGTGGTGAGTTGCAAAGGAGGATCGAAGAGGACGCGGTGAGCGGCGTCACCTCGAACCCCACGATCTTCGCCAAGGCGATAGGCGACTCGTCCGACTACGACACCGATCTGTCGGAGATGAAGGGCGGCGGTCTCTCCAATGAGGAGATAGTCAAGGGTCTCATGGCTGCCGACATCCAACGGGCCTGTGACGCACTTGGCGATGTGTTCTCACGGACGGAGGGTCGTGACGGTTTCGTATCGGTGGAAGTGTCCCCAACCCTGGCGAGGGACACCGATGCAACGGTGGCCGAAGCTCGCGATTGGGTCAAGCAGATCGATAGGCCCAACCTGCTGGTGAAGGTACCCTCAACGTTGGAGGGGATCCCCGCCATCAGACGACTCATCGGAGAAGGGATCTCGGTCAATGTGACGCTCATCTTCGGATTGGAGCGCTACCGCCAGGTGATCGATGCGTATCTGCTTGGTTTGGAGGACTTCGGCTCCGCGGGCGGCTCATTGTCGAACGTCGCATCCGTGGCCTCGTTCTTCGTCTCTCGATTCGACTCCGAGGTCGATCCCAGGCTGGATGCCCTGGAGTCGGAGGACGCCGACTCGTTGAAAGGCCGCACGGCGGTGGCAAACGCTCGGGCCGCCTATGGCGTGTTCGTGAGAGAGTTCGGGACCACCCGATTCGGTCTTCTCTCGGGCAGGGGAGCCCGACTCCAGCGACCCTTGTGGGCATCGACGTCCACCAAGAACCCGGCCTACTCGGATCTCCTCTATGTCGAAGAGTTGGTTGCCCCCGACACGGTCAACACCATGCCCCTCGACACGATCGACGCCTATCAGGACCACGGGAACCCCCAGCCCCGGGATTTCACGGAGTTCGACATCGAGCAAGCCCAAAAGGACCTCGCACGTCTGGCCCATCTCGGCGTGGACTATCAGGACGTCGTAACCGTTCTCGAGGACGAAGGCGTCGAGAAGTTCACCAAGAGCTGGCTGGAGCTGCTCGACAGGGTCGACCAAGCCTGACCTGACATCGGGCGATCCGCACTGGATCGTTTCTAATTCCGACGCGATACTCGAGTGATGATCGTCACCCGACTCGGCCATGCCGCCCTGCTGATCGAAACAGACAGAACGAGAGTCTTGATCGATCCTGGCGGATTCTCAGATCGCTGGCATGGCCTCACCGACCTGGACGCCATCCTCATCACACATCAACACGCCGACCACTTCGACCGGGACAACACCACCCCACTCGTGGCCGCCAACCCGGAAGCACGCGTCCTGGCAGAACCAGCCGTCGTCGGGATGATGGACGGCTCCGGCGCACAGACCGCCGAGGTTGGCGCCAAACATGAGATCGGTGACCTCGTCATCGAGGTGGTCGGTGGCGAACACGCGGTGATCCACGAGACCATCCCCCGGATCGGGAACGTGGGATTCGTGCTGACGGAGATCGGTGGGACCAGCCTGTTCCACCCGGGCGACTCATACGCGGCAGTTCCCACGGGGGTCGACCTCCTCGCACTCCCGATCACCGCGCCGTGGGCAAAGGTCGGCGACACCATCGACTTCGCGCTATCGGTAGCGGCCCCACGCATGATCCCCATCCACGATGCCATCGTCAGCCAGAGCGGCCGTCAGATCTACATGCGCATGTGCTCGAGCGTGACCGGCGACGACATGCAACTCGACGACCCCCAGCCCGGTGAGCCATACACCCTCTGACTACCGCTAGATTGCCCCGCTGTGACTGAGCACGCAGACCCTGGGGCAGACCTCGACGACGGCCTCATCCTGGGGGCGTCGGATCGAATCGAGTTGATCGCCACGATCATCATGGCCGCGGCGGCGATCCTGACGGCATGGGCCGCCTTCCAGTCGGCGAAGTGGAGCGGCATCCAAGCCATCGAGTTCTCCAAGGCCAACGCCTCACGTGTCGAATCGACACGATTCGACACCCGGGCAGGCCAGCTCACCGCCGTGGATGTATCCGTGTTCCTCGCATGGGTCGAGGCCGTCAACGCCGAGATCCAGTCGGGACAGCTCAGCTCCGCCTCTGAGTATCAACCAGATCCTTCCACCCTTTCCGGGTTCTACTACTCCCGCATGCGTGATGAGTTCAAACCGGCGCTGGAGGCGTGGCTGGCGACGAAGCCACTGGAGACCGTGGGTGCTCCTCCTACGCCTTTCGCCATGGAGCAATACCAATTGGCGGACGCTGCCGAGGCGGATCGCCTGTTGACTGAGGCCGGCGACCACACCGACGCCGCCCTCACCGCGAACCAGAACTCGGACAACCACGTCCTGACGGCGGTGGCCCTCGCCCTGGTGATCTTTTTCGGAGGGGTCAGCTCGAAGCTGGAGGTCAGGCGAAATCGAATTCTGACGATCGCGTTGGGGGTCGTCCTCTTTCTCGGGGCGGGTGTGACCCTCCTTCTCCTACCGAAGGTGAGCCCCTTCTAAGGAGTGTCTCCGTCAGACCGTCGGCGCTGGGCGGTGCGTGTCACCAGAAAGTTGAGGACGGCGAGGATGAACCCCACCCCGACCAGGATGAACACGATGGTGAACACCTTTGAGATGTCCTGGGTCGGATGCAGGTCTCCGAATCCGACCGTGGTCAGTGTGACCACCGTGAAATAGACCGAGTCGACCCACGACCAGCCCTCGACGAACTTGTAGAAGACCGTTCCCACACCGATCACACCGATGAAGGCAAGCATGACCCTGCGGCCCGCGGGGTGCCCCCACGTCTCACGCACGGTTCTCAACAGTTCCACGAACACCTGGCCCAGTTAAGTGTCTGGAGGGCCGTCTCACCGTTCAATCCCCGTGCGGGAGACCGCACGATGAGATTGGAGGGTCGTTACATGTGCGAGTATCGGGATGGAGGATCCTCGACGCTTGGAGATCGATTTCATGGCTCGATTTGAAAACCGGGAGCCGGGGCATGACTGAGCCCGGACCGATACACGACGGCTCGGCCGCCTACGACCTGTTGATCGTGGGTGGCACTGCGGGCGGTCTGTCCGTGGCGATCTCGTCCCTTCGCTCCGGCCTTCGGCTGGTGCGCATCGTCGAATCGGGTCACTCGGTGGTCTTTCCCGAACTGGTAGGCCCCGATGAGCTCGACGTCGGTTACGGAGAACATGTCACAGGGATCGACGCCGAAGACGACGTCGTCACGGTCAGCACCAACAAGCAGGTGTACCTGGCCCGCGCCTGCCTGGTCGCCGATCGTCGGCCAAAGACCGATTGGCGGCCACCGCTTCAGATCTTCTCCAGCCCTCGAATCCACGTCGACAGCTTCCCGGACCCGGTCGCCGACAGCGACGTGCTCATCGTCGGGTACACCGATCACGCCGTCGAGCTGACTGCACAAATGGCCGCCGCCGGGGCACGAGTGGTCTTGGCCGCAGGAGGGATGGACCCAGGACGGCTCTCACCGGCCGGCGAATACGTCCTGCGCCAGCTCGAGCGTGAGCGGCGAGCCACCCTGCTCTATCGCTCGACACCTGAGCAGATCGCCGACACCGACGGCTATCCCATGGTCTACTTCGGTGACCGGCGGACACCAGACCTCCAGTTCGACCATGTCATCTTCGCCACCCAGCGAGAGACCCTGGGACCCGAGGACGTCGGGCTGACCGAGAGGGGCTTGGAGTCCGGTCGGGTGTGGTTCCTGGGGGAGCCGAACGAGCAATCAGTGGCACCGACCGCACCGGGCTGGCGAATCGGGCTCGAGATCGCCGCAGCATGCTTTCCCGAGGTCGACCTCGAGGAGCGACCCCCTGCCATCGAGAAACGCAGTCGGCACAAGGGCGTCGTCGAGGAGCTGAGGGAGGAGCATTACAACGCCACCATCACCTACTTCGAACCCACCCACTCCGACCTCTGGGTCCTTCGAGTGCGCCCCGACCAAGGTGGCAGCTCCTTCGTGCCGGGGCAGTATGCGTCCCTGGGGCTCGGCTATTGGGAGGAGAGGGTCGACGAAGCCGAGGACCCTGGTCTGGAGAAGCGCTGGGACAAGCTGATACGGCGCTCGTACTCGATTTCGTCGAGGATCTTCGATGACACCGGCTATCTCGCCGACGAGCGCAGGCTCGACGAGCTCGAGTTCTACATAGTTCTGGTGCCGCCCACCACGGACAACGTTCCGGGTCTGACACCGAGGTTGGCGCTGAAACGCCCGGGTGATCGTCTCTACCTCGGCCCGAAGGTGGCGGGGCGCTACACCCTGGGGCCGGTCAACGACCCTGCGTCGACCGTCCTGTTCCTTGCCACGGGCACAGGGGAAGCCCCACACAACGCCATGATCGTCGAGCTCCTTCGAAAGGGTCACTTTGGGCCGATCGTCTCGGCCGTATCGGTGCGCAAGTGGGCCGACCTCGGATACCTGGAGCGTCACCGGGCCCTGGCCGAGCGCTATTCGAATTATCACTACCTGCCTCTTCCGACACGTGAGCCGGACCGACCCAAGCGCTACATCCAGGACCTGATCCGAGACGGTGACCTCGAGGCCATGGGCGTCGATTTGGATCCACGCCGATCCCACGTCTTCCTCTGTGGCAACCCGGCGATGATCGGGATCCCCGAACAGGTCGACTCCTCGGTCGTCTTCCCGCAACCGCAAGGGGTGGTCGAGCTCCTCACCGATCGCGGCTTCGCCCTCGACCGTCGTCGGGAACCGGGCAACATCCACGTGGAGGAGTACTGGTGAGGCCCGGGAGCTCAGGCCCGGTCAAGCCCGCTCCAACGGGGCCCAAGCCAGGAGGAGGCGCTTCTTGCCCTGGGTGTCGAACATGACCTCGGCTTCGGCCCGATCGCCGCTTCCCACGATCTCACGGACGGTTCCCAGACCCCACTTGTCGTGACGAACGCGATCACCGGGCCCGACCTCGCCCGCTTCGAGAACCGTTCGGGGGCCCGCCGAGGCAATCCTCTCGGATGCATCACGACGTTGCCTCTTGCCCGCCTTCTCGACGAGACCCTCCGGGATCTCGGCCAGGAAGCGGGACGGAGGGTTGTAGTTGGAGCCACCAAAGAGCATGCGGCTCCACGCCGACGTCAAATACAACTGGTCCTGGGCGCGTGTTATCCCCACATAGGCGAGTCTGCGCTCCTCTTCCAGCTCGGCCGGTTCACCAAGTGACCTCATGTGGGGGAAGACGCCGTCTTCCATGCCCACGATGAAGACAACGGGGAACTCGAGCCCCTTGGCGGTGTGGAGTGTCATGAGCGTCACCGCCCCTGCCCCCTCCTCCCACTCGTCGATGTCGGCGACGAGGGCGGTCGACTCGAGGAAGATCTCCAGGCGACGAAGGTTGTCGAGATCGTCGAAGATCTCATCTCCGATCACCGCTCCCTCATTGCCATTCTCGAACTCGGCAGCAACCCCGACCAACTCACGCAGGTTCTCGACGCGGCCCATGGCCTCGATGGTCCGCTCCGACTCCAGGTTGGCGACCATCCCTGTCACATCGAGAACGGCCTGAACGGCCGCCTCGACGCCACCTTCCTCGGCCTCTTCACGCAACCGATCCATGATCGTCACGAACTCCCCGACCGCGGCCTGAGCCCGATTGTTGAGTTGGGGGATCTCCCCCACTCGGGTCAGAGCCTCGAAGAAGGTGATCTTGTTCTCCTGGCTGAATCGGTCGAGATGGGCGATGGTGGTGTCGCCGATGCCACGACGTGGCTCGTTGATGATCCGCTTCGTGGAGACCTCGTCCGAGGGGTTGACGATGGCACGCAGGTAGGCAACGGCGTCCTTGATCTCCTTCCGGTCATAGAACTTGACCGAGCCGACCACCGTGTACTGCGCCCCACGACGCACGAACACGTCCTCGATGACTCTCGACATGGCATTGGTCCGATAGAAGACCGCCATGTCGGAGAGGTTGAATCCCTCGGCCTTCAACCTCTCGATCTGATCGACCACATACCCGGCCTCGTCGTGCTCGTCCTCTGCCTCATACCTGAAGATCGGCACACCACGGCCGCGGTCGGACCAGAGGCTCTTCGGCGTCCGCTGGGTGTTGTTGGCGATCACCGAGTTGGCGGCGTCGAGGATGGTCTCGGTCGATCGATAATTCTGCTCCAGCACGACGATCCTGGAGTCGGGGTAGTCCTGTTCGAACTCCCTGATGTTTCGGATGTCGGCGCCGCGGAACTTGTAGATCGACTGATCCGAGTCGCCGACCACACACAGGTTCCGATGACTGTCGGTCAGCTGTTTGACCAGCATGTATTGGGCGCGATTGGTGTCCTGATACTCGTCGACCAGTACGTACCTGAAT
>JBAULI010000124.1:0-2481 GCA_049578105.1 Acidimicrobiia bacterium
GAGAAGAGCGACGCCTCCTGATGGGGGTTCTCTCCCTAGCGGAGATCCCCGGCCCGACGGAGGCCGATGATGCGGTCATGTCCGATCCAGCCCACGATGGCACCGTCATAAGTAGCGGTGCGAAAGAATGCCTTTGCCGCCAGACTCCGACGCAGCTCGTCATCGAGCCCGCCCTCCTCGACCGCAGACGCCACCAGGTCGTACTGAGACCGATCGGTCACCACTCCGACGAAGCGATGGTTCTTGGCGGCGGCCCGGATCATTGTCGGGCCGCCGATGTCGATCTTCTCGATGATCTCCGACTCGGACGACCCGGGCATCGCCGCCGTCTCGGCGAAGGGGTAGAGGTCCACGACGACCAATTGAAAGCGCTCGATCCCGTTGTCGGCCAGGTCTGCCGTGTCCGACTCCTCGTCGGCTCGGGCGAGGATGCCACCGTGGATCCGGGGATGCAGGGTCTTGACCCGGCCACCGAGTATCTCGGGAGCACCGGTGACGGACTCGACGGTGACAACGGGGATCCCAGCCTCTGTGAGTGTCGCCGCAGTGCCACCGGAGGACACGATCTGCACCCCCGCCGAATCGAGTCTACGTGCCAACTCGACCACTCCCGTCTTGTCATAGACGCTGATCAGCGCTCTTTCGACCGTCAATCGGGTCACTGCCAGATCACTCTCCGTCCCTGGACCTCGATCTCGCCGCGGGCGAACGCGCCGACCACCTTCGGATAGAGATCGTGCTCCTCGATCCGGATCCGGTCGTGAAGAGTCTCCACGTCGTCATCGTCGAGCACGGGCACCGCACGCTGGGCGATGATCGGCCCATGGTCAACCCTCTCGTCCACGAAGTGCACGGTAACCCCCGTGACTCGGACCCCGTGTTGGAGCGCTTGCTCCACCGCATGCGCACCCGGGAAGGCAGGCAATAGAGACGGATGAACATTGAGGATTCGATTGGGGTAGCGGCCGACGAAGTCGGCATTGAGTATCCGCATGAATCCGGCCAGGACCAGGCCGTCGATCGGCACCGACGACAGCACCGCGGCCAGATCCGCACAGAAGGCGTCTCGATCCTCGAACAGGGCCCAGTCCACCACGGCCGTTGGTATCCCCACCGATCGGGCACGATCCAGGGCTTTGGCCCCCGGCCGATCGGAGACCACGAGTGACGGCTCGACCCCCGATTCCTGGCTGTCGAGGATTGCCTGGAGGTTGGTGCCGGAGCCAGAGGCCAGGACCGCGATGTTGATGTTGAGCCTCCATGCCAAGAACCTGATCGGGGCGGCAGTGTAGAGGTCTCGTTGGTCACTCATCACCTCCAACACCAGCCTGGAGAGCCGAGATCGCTCCGGAATTGTGAGCCATCGGGCACGAGCGGCTTGAATCCTGGGCGAGTGCCGACACTCGACACTTGTCACCCGAAACCCCAAACGATCAGGAGGGCAGAGTGTCATCGTTCGAGAACGTGCCCGCCCAGGGCTGGGAAGACTGGGTAGCCGGGACCGGGGCGACCGTCATCGACATCAGGGAGCCCGCCGAGTGGGAGCTCGGGACTCTGCCCGGGGCGAAGTTGATCTCGATGGGTGAGATCCCGCAGCGGATGAGCGAGTTCGACAAGGACGCCCCGTTGCTGCTGGTGTGCCGTTCGGGCAGCCGGAGCCATCAGGTCGCCGCATTTCTGGCCATGAGCGGATACACCCGAGTGGCCAACATGACAGGCGGGATGAAGGCCCTCGGAATGCAGGCTTAGAGGACTCGCTTCACCCCGGCACCGAGCCGACTCTGCGAGAATGCCGTCGATGGACTCGCGCAAGCTGCCGGGATGGGCGATTCCCCTGGCAGTTGCCCTGGGAGTGGTGGCTCTCGTCGCCATTGGCTTGGCCAGAAAGCCGGTGGATCTTGCCGATGAAACCCCCGAGGGAACGGTTCAGGCGTACCTGAATGCGGTGGCGGCGATGGACTATCAGAGCGCTGCATCGTATTGGGACGAGGGCGGGTGTCTTCCTTCGACACCCGATCCCGGGGTGATCGACGCCAACTTCTCGGCCAGCCTGGTGAGTGTGGAAGTGAGAGGTTCCGAAGCGACCGTGATTGTCAGCATCACCCAGGGGACCGGTGACGTGATGAATGGATACACCGAGTACCAGGAGTGGTTCAACCTGGTCTCCGGTGACGATGGCTGGAGGATCCGCCAGCCGTCATGGCCCTATTACAACGTCGCGTGCGAGGAGCAGAAATGAGTGTCGTCTTCCTTGCTCTCATCCCGCTGGTGATCATCGGCGGGCTCGTCTTCGTGGCCATCGCCTGGTGGAGGAGACACGACGAGAAGGGCGAAGAGGGCGGTCTCGACCTGATTCCCTATCTCCTGCTCGCACTCGCCGTCGGCGTCGCCGGTTTTTCGCTGGCACGACTGGCCCGCGCCAGCATCGGCTCCGATCGTCTCATCGGGACCCCGAGCACGGAGATCGCAGCTGCCCTGGCC
>JBAULI010000125.1:0-4501 GCA_049578105.1 Acidimicrobiia bacterium
TGCGGTCGAGGAGGGCGGGCTCGATGACGAGCTGCGTCGGAGTCTGGCGGCAGAGGCATTCTTTCGCACCGCTACTTATGACGGTGCGATCGTGGGCTGGATCGGACATGACCGCATCATCGGCCTCCGTCGGGCCGGAAATCTCCGCTATGGAGAGAACCCCCATCAGGAGGCGGCGCTCTACTCGGAGGACCGACGGACCAGCTGGTGGGCGTCGGCGACACAGCTCCAGGGCAAGGAGATGTCGTTCAACAACTACGCCGATGCCGACGCCGCGTGGAGACTGGCCAATGCACGCCCCGGTTGCGTTTGCGTCATCAAACACACCAACCCATGTGGGGCCGCATATGGCGACGACGTCAGTGAGACATTCCTAAGGGCATGGGAGTGCGACCCGGTCTCGGCCTTCGGCAGCGTCGTGGCCTTGAATGGCGTACTCGATCGTGAGACGGCCGTCGCCGTCGCCGAGCGGTTCGTCGAGGTGGTGATCTGCCATCAAGTGGAGCAGGAAGCGCTCGAGATCCTTCAGGGTCGGCAGAACCTGAGGGTTCTGGAGGCGCCGGCGCCGCACGGGACGGACGACGACCTGAGAAGGGTCGAATCCGGCTTTCTGATCCAGTCGCGGGACGATATCGAGGGGGAGACCTGGACGGTTGTTTCGGAGCGAGCGCCGACCGACGGTGAGGTCGAGGAGATGCGGTTCGCCTGGCTGGTCGCGATGAACACCAAGTCGAATGCGATCGTGGTGGTCAAGGACGGGGCCGCCGTGGGTGTGGGGGCCGGTGATCAATCGCGGGTCGGCGCATCGGAGCGGGCGCTGGCCAGGGCCGGGAAGCGCGCCGATGGGGGAGTGGCTGCCTCGGATGCCTTCTTTCCGTTTCGAGATGGCCTCGATGTCCTGGCGGAGGCAGGGATCACCGCCGTGGTGGAGCCCGGCGGGTCGCGAAACGACCAAGAGCTGATCGACGCCGCCAACGAGCATGGGATCGCGTTGACGTTCACCGGGAGGAGGCATTTCCGGCACTGATGTCTGCTCAGATCATGGACGGGCGGGCACTCGCCCAGGAGGTCAAGGTGGAGGTTGCGAACGCCGTCTCCGAGCTCGACTACCGGCCGGGCCTGGCCACGGTGCTCGTCGGCGATGACCCGGCCTCCCACACATACGTGCGTGGCAAGCGTCGGGACGCCGAGCAGGTTGGAATCAACTCGATCCATCACGAATTGCCCAGGGATGTCGCACAGGACACGCTGGAGAGCCTGGTAATCGAGTTGAGCGCCGATCCAGAAGTCGACGGGATCCTGGTTCAGCTGCCACTCCCACCGGGGCTCGATTCGGAGAAGGTCATTTCTCTCATCGATCCCGCCAAGGACGTCGATGGGCTGCATCCGTTCAACCTCGGTCTGCTCACTCTCGATCGACCCGGTCTCAGACCGTGCACCCCCAGCGGTGTGCTCCGGCTGTTGCGCCGATACGAGGTGCCGATCACCGGTGCCCGCGTGGTCATCGTGGGGCGGTCGTTCCTGGTGGGGAGGCCGCTGTCCCTGATGCTCGCCGCTCGTGGCGTCGATGCGACCGTCACCATGGCCCACTCCCGCACTGCCGACCTCCCGTCGGTCACCAGGGAGGCGGACATATTGGTGGCGGCGGCGGGAGTGCCGGGGCTGATCACCGACCGACATGTGAAAGACGGTGCGGCCGTCATCGACGTGGGCATCACCCGGACCGATGAAGGGCTGGCCGGAGATGTCGATTCCGGGCCGGTGGCCGAGGTGGCGGGGTGGATCACACCGGTCCCTGGTGGTGTCGGCCCCATGACCCGTGCCATGCTCCTGGACAACACACTGCAAGCCGCTCAGGCCCGCCGAGGACCCCAGCCGGGTTTGGCTTCTGATTTGAGTGGGTAGGGCCGTCTGCCGATAACGACAGGGCCCGGCTGCCGACTCGAGGACTATCACTCAGACATGAGAGCACTACCCCGGAAGGTCTCGCTGCTTGCGGCTCTCCTCGTCTTCACGGTCCTTCCCGTTCTGCCCCAGCCGCACGCCACTGCGGCAAGCTCGGCGTGGTTGAACGAGGACTTCGAGGACGGGGTCTCCGGTGTCCTCGACAACGGGTCCGGCCTGGTGGCGACGACTGCGGGCCATCAAGGGAACGGGATGGTCTCGAACATCCCCACCGGCCAGCATTGGGGCACCACCGGTCACTGGAACACTCAGACACACCTCGGCTCGGAGCCCGAGGAGATGTGGATGCGCTATTGGGTCAAGTTCCCGGTGGGGTTCAAGGTGAACTCGCCATATCGCGGCAAGCTGCCGGGTTTCGGTGGCCTGTACACATACAACTGTCTCGGGGGCAGACCATCCACCAGCGCGGCGCCCTGTTGGTCGGCGCGTATGTCCTTCTCTCCGATCTACAGCGGTGATGGCCTTCCCACCATCCCGTACGATCCAGCCAACGTCACGAGGGTCGGCTGGTACGCCTACCTCCTCAACTCCGCCGGGACCGGCCAGACAGGGACCATCCTGAATTGGGACCCGAATCTGTCGACACTCCAGCACGGCAAGTGGTATTGCATCGAGGGTCGGGTCAAGATGAATGGGCTGGGTCAGCAGAACGGCGTGCTCGAGGGATATGTGGACGGAAAGCAGGCCTTCAATGCCACCAACCTCGTGTTCCGTCGGCCAAGCGAGCCACAACTCAAGGTCAAGTCACTCTGGTTCGACGTCTACTACGGGGGAACCGGAACCTCTCCGAAGAACAATTCCATCTACTTCGACTCCTTGGCCGCCGGTCCCGACCGTATCGGATGCAACGATCTGCCTGGCTCCACCGGCCGCTTCTATGACGACGACGGGTCGGTTTTCGAGAATGCGATCGAGAAACTGGCGGCATCTGGGATAACGGTGGGCTGCAATCCGCCGGCCAATGACCGGTTCTGCCCACTCGACTCCGTGACGAGGGGGCAGATGGCCGCATTTCTCAAGAGAGCGCTGGGAGATCGGTATTCGGTGACCCTGCCCCCGGATCCCCCGTCCCCACCCGACTTCTTCGGGGGCCGATCGTATCTGGACTACAAGACCGCTCTCTCGGTCTATGCCGCCGGGGGAGCACCGTTCGACACCTTCGGCGTCAGCTATTGGGTCGATGACACCACAGGTGACCGAAACTGGCTGGCCACGGGGAGCAGCGGGAACCCGAATCTCTGGGTCCCGATTCAACTCGGCCATATCTGGGACGCCGGAGCGACGCCAAACGTCACGATCGTCGCCCACGATCTCGTCGGCCTCGCCTCCGGAAAGTACAGCAAGCAACTGGGAAACATGCTTGCGACCTTCAAGAAGTTCACCGACCTCGGTGGCGGGAGGCGGCTGATCCTGGACGTGCTGCCCGACGCCAACGTCAAGAACATGCCGTACGGGGATGACGCCACGAGGTTCAAGACTGCATTCAGAGACATCTCCAACCGTGCTCGATCGGCTCTCGGGGACCACGTGCGCATCGCCTTCACCGCGCAGCGGGCGATGTCATCCGACCGTTACTCGGTAGGCCAGTGGGGGACGGGTGGTTACCGACTCTTCTGGCCGGGCTCCGCCTACGCGGACATCGCCGGTGTGAACGGATACGCCAACACCGGTGGCTCGAACGTCGGTGCCATCGAATCGGCGGTCGATGAGATGTCAAACGCCGCCGGGCCGGGCGTTCCCATAGTCCTGTCGGCAGTGGGGGCCGCCGGAGCGCCCAACGAGGCGGCTCAGATCTCCTATGTTCAGGCGCTCGTCGATCTCGCCACGAATCATCCCCAGGTGGTGGGGGTGCAATGGGATGACTTCTTGAAGGGAAGCCTCGATATGCGGGTCAGTACCTCCTCGGGTCTGCAGTCGGGATTCGCCGGAGCTTCCCAGGGCGCTCGTGACGGTGGAGTCGACTGGATCTTCTCGGGCAGCGTCGGGCCTTGGGCCGCGTCAAGAGAGGCCGCCCACCCCTTCGACGACTCGACGGCGTCCGTCTTTGCCGATGCGATTCGATGGCTGGCGGCGACCGGGATCACCGAGGGATGCGGACCACGACGCTTCTGCCCCGACGACGAAGTCACCAGGGGCCAAATGGCGGCGTTCCTCAGCCGGGCTCTCAAACTTCCCGCTCCTTCGACACCGATCTCGTTCATCGATTCGAACGGTCATCTCTTCGAAGGTGCGATCTCGCGTCTTGCCAATGCCGGGATCACCGTCGGGTGCAACCCGCCGGTCAACAATCGCTTCTGTCCCGACTCCGATGTAACACGGGGTCAGATGGCGGCGTTCCTGGTGAGAGCCGGGCTCACCGACTGATCGGGCAACGGATAGTCGGCCCTATCGGTCAGATTCCTTTCGGCCAGCAGGCTCGAACCCATGGCCGAGCCACGATCAGGTGGTCAGAGACTCCGCTTCCTGATGGACTACACAGCCCGGGATCGTCATGCTGAAACATGCCCCGCCCAGTCTCTCCGAGCGGCGATAGTCG